>NZ_JBHTBX010000003.1:0-347474 GCF_042665135.1 Hydrogenophaga bisanensis | reverse complement strand
CGCGCCGAGCAGTTGTCCGCCTTCATCATCATGATCGCCGCTCGTTCTTCAGCCGTGAGTTGTTCGTAGTGCTTGCCCATCGCGGTACCTTACCGGTTGGGTGTTGCACTTGATTATTGATTCCGCCCAGGCAAACAGCTCGGTCTGCGGCCAGCTGCCCTTCTTCAGGTGCGCGGCCGTGCCTTCGGGCAGCACGCGCGGGATGTTTTCCAGCAGGCCGCCGCCGGTGATGTGGGCCAGGGCCTTGATCGGGTGCTGGGCCAGCGCGGCCAGCACGTTCTTGACGTAGAGGCGGGTGGGGCGCATCACCGCTTCCTTGAAAGGCATGCCGTCCAGGGTGGCGGGCAGGTCTGCACCGGCGCGCTCGATGCACTTGCGCACCAGCGAGAAACCGTTGGAGTGCACGCCATGCGAGGCCAGGCCCAGCACCACGTCACCGGGCTTGACGTTCTGGCCGGTCAGGATCTTGCTTTTTTCCACGGCACCGACGCAGAAGCCGGCCAGGTCGTACTCGCCGTCCGGGTACATGCCGGGCATCTCGGCGGTTTCGCCGCCGATCAGGGCGCAACCGGAGAGCTCACAACCCTTGGCAATTCCGCCCACCACGGCGGCCGCGGTGTCCACGTGCAGCTTGCCGCAGGCAAAGTAATCCAGGAAGAACAGTGGCTCTGCGCCCTGCACCAGCACGTCGTTGACGCTCATGGCGACCAGGTCGATACCCACGGTGTCGTGCATGTTCCACTCGAATGCCAGCTTGAGCTTGGTGCCCACGCCGTCGGTGCCCGAGACCAGCACCGGTTCCTGGTAGCGCTTGGGCACCTCGAACAGGGCACCGAAGCCGCCGATGCCGGCCAGCACACCTTCGCGCATGGTCTTCCTGGCCAGCGGCTTGATGCGCTCGACCAGGGCATCACCGGCGTCGATGTCAACGCCGGCGTCTTTGTAGGAGAGGGGAGTGTGGCTGGAGCTCATGGGTGCGGTCGGGCGCCAGGGGCGGTGGCGCAGGGCTTGGGGGAAGGGCGAAAAGCGGTTTCGTCTCGGGACCGGAGCGGCCCGATAGAATTTGCCTCTGATTTTACGGGTTTGCCCGCAGCCGCCTGCGCTTGCCCGTCCACCGAGCCTGATTGCCCATGAAATTCACCCACAACCAGATGCGCGCCGCTGCCTGGGCTGCCATTGCGCTGGCCATCTGGCTGTTGCTGACGCTGCTGGCGCCGGTGCTGATGCCTTTCCTGCTGGCCGCGGTGCTGGCGTATGCGCTGCATCCACTGGTCGAGCGGCTGCACGCGCGGCGCATTCCCCGCTGGCTGGGTGCGGGGGTGGCCATCACGCTGCTGATGCTGGTGCTGCTGGCCGTGGTGCTGCTGATCGTGCCGGTGATCACCAAGCAGGTGCCGCTGCTCAAGGAGCAGGTGCCCGCCCTGCTGGAGCGGGTCAACGAATCGCTGATCCCTCTGGCGGCGCGTTTTGGCATTGACCTGCAGATTGATGTGGCCCAGGTGCGCGAATGGCTGCGCGGGCTGGTCACCGGGCATGAAAGCGAACTCATCAACGGGCTGCTGTCGTCGCTGCGAATCGGCGGCAGCGCCCTGGCCGCCGTCTTCGGCAACCTGGTGCTCACACCCATCGTGGCCTACTACCTGCTGCTGGACTGGGGGCCGCTGGTCGAGCGCACCAAGGGCCTGATTCCGCCGCGCTGGCGCCTGGCCGTGCAAGGTTTTCTGGATGAGACCGACGAGGTGCTGGGCCAGTACCTGCGGGGTCAGTTGCTGGTGATGGGCGTGCTGGCGGTGTTTTACACCGTGGGGCTGGCACTGGTCGGCCTGAAGCTGGCGCTGCCCATCGGGGTGTTCACCGGCCTGGCGGTGTTCGTCCCTTACCTGGGCTTCGGGCTGGGGCTGGTGATGGCCTTGCTGGCGGCCGTGCTGCAGTTCCAGGCAGTGTGGGGTGTGGCCGCAGTGGCGGTGGTCTATGCCATCGGTCAGGTGGTCGAGAGCATGTACATCACCCCCCGCCTGCTGGGTGAGCGCATCGGCCTGCATCCGATTGCGGTGATCTTTGCGCTGATGGCCTTCGGCCATCTGTTCGGTTTTGTCGGGGTGCTGATTGCCCTGCCGGCCAGCGCTGTGCTGCTGGTGGCGATCCGCCGGGCCAAGCAGGGGTACCTGAGCAGCAACCTGTATCTGGAAGGCAGTCCGGAGCCGGTGTCTGCCGGCAACAAGGACGAGACGGCATGAGTCAGGCGGGTGTGCCCATGAAGCAGTTGGCACTGGACATCGGCCTGGCGCCGGTGCCCACGCTGGAGAACTTCGTGAGCGTGGGCAATGAGGCCGCGCTGGAGCACCTGAAGCTGTGGGTGGGCAACCCCCGCCGTTCGCCGGTGCCCACCTGCCTCTGGGGCGAGGGCGGCTCGGGCAAGACCCACTTGCTCAGAGCCGTGCGCCAGGCCCTGCAGGACGGCGGCGCCCGTGTCGGCTGGCTCGATGCGTCCATCCTTCACCCGGTCGATTACGACGACGCCTGGGAGGCGGTGATTCTGGACGACGTGCAGCTGTACACCGCCGAGCAGCAGGCCGCGGCCTTCAACTGGTTTGTGAATGCCCAGACGCCTGCCCATGGCCCGGCGCGCTGGGTGCTGGCGGCGGCCGACCGGCCGCCGGCCGACCTGCAACTGCGCGAGGACCTGCGCACCCGCCTGGGCTGGGGCCATGTGTTCCAGTTGCATGCCCTGGGCGAGGCCGAGCGTCGCTCGGTATTGCGCCGTGCGGCCGATGAGCGCGGGGTGTTTCTGGGCGATGAGGTCATGGACTTCATGCTCAACCGCTTCTCGCGCGATCTCTCCAGCCTCATGATGCTGCTGGACCAGCTCGATGGCTACGCCCTGCGCACCCAGCGGGCGATCACGATCCCGCTGATCAAGTCGATGCTGGAAAACGAATGACATTGGGACGCCCGACGGGGCGCACAACCGGACAGACCTTCACTTGAAACTCGCACTTTTCGATCTCGACCACACCCTGCTGCCCCTCGATTCCGACTACGCCTGGGGGCAGTTCACGGTCCGCCTGGGCTGGCGCGATGCCGAAACCCACACCCGGGCCAATGACGCCTTCTACGAGCAGTACAAGGCGGGCACACTGGACATCCACGAATACATCCGCTTCTCGGTGGCACCGCTGGCCGAGCACGGGCCGCAGAAGGCCGACGCGGCCCACCGCCGTTTCATGGACGAGGTGATCCTCCCGGCCATGCAGCCCCGGGCGATCGATCTGGTCCGCGCCCACCAGGCCGCCGGCGACCAGGTGCTGATCGTCACAGCCACCAACGAATTCATCACCCGCCCGATTGCGCATGCCTTTGGCGTGGACGAGCTCATTGCCATCGATCTGGAGCGCGATGGCCAGGGCAATCCGACCGGCGCCATCCGGGGCACGCCCTCGTTTCGCGAGGGCAAGGTCGCACGTGTGGAACAATGGCTGTCCGAACGCGGGCTGGACTGGTCCCGCGTGGAGCGCAGCACGTTCTACAGCGACTCCATCAACGACCTGCCGCTGCTCGAAAAGGTGCACGAGCCGGTAGCCACCAACCCGGACGAGCGCCTGCGTTCCATCGCCGACGGCCGGGGCTGGCGCATTCTGAACCTCTTCGAATGATCAAGAAATTCATCGACAAGCTGCTGGGTAAGGCCACGGGCCGCGGCAGCAAGGCTTCCCCCTTCGGCAAGCGCGAGGACGTGCCCGCGCAGGTGCACGGCATCGATCCCAAGCTGGTGGACCAGCGGGCCCTGGATGTGGTGCACACGCTCAAACAGGCCGGTTTTCAGGCCTACATCGTCGGCGGCGCGGTGCGTGACCTGCTGCTGGGGCTGCGACCCAAGGACTTCGACGTGGCCACCAACGCCACGCCCGAGCAGGTCAAGGGCCTGTTCCGCCGTGCCTTCATCATCGGCCGGCGCTTCCGGATCGTGCACGTGATCTACGGGCGCGGGCGCGAGCACGAGGTGATCGAGGTCTCGACTTTCCGTGCCTACCTGGACAGCGCCGATGCCGAGCAGGTGTCGGGCAATGAACGCACGTCCAAGGGCGAACTGGCCGGCATGAAGCATGCGGTGGACGCGAGTGGTCGGGTGCTGCGTGACAACGTCTGGGGCCCGATCGAGCAGGACGCGGCGCGGCGCGATTTCAGCATCAACGCGATGTACTACGACCCCGAGACGCAGATCGTGGTCGACTTCCACCACGGCATCCGCGACGCGCAGAAGAAGACGCTGCGCATGATCGGTGACGCGGCCACGCGCTACCGCGAAGACCCGGTGCGCATCATCCGCGCCGTGCGCTTTGCGGCCAAGCTCAACGCGCTGGGTTTCAAGCTGGACGCCAAGACCCGCGAGCCCCTGGTGGCCTCGCGCGACCTGCTGCGCGATGTGCCGCAGAGCCGCCTGTTCGACGAGATGCTCAAGCTGCTGCAGACCGGCCATGCGCTGGCCAGCATCGAGTCGCTCAAGACCTACGGCCTGGCCCAGGGCATCTACCCGTTGCTGGACCTGGTGGTCGAGCGCGCCGGGGACGATTTCGTGAAGCTGGCCCTGCAGGACACCGACCGCCGGGTGGGCGAGGGCAAGCCGGTGGCGCCCAGCTTCCTGCTGGCCTGCGTGCTGTGGGCCGACGTGCGCAAGGTCTGGGAGCGCCGCCTGCAGCCGCGTGGCAACCAGCGCCCGCCCACGCCCTTTGCCGCCCTGCAGGACGCGGTGGACGAGGCCTTCGATGCGCGCATCGGTGATGTCTCGGGCCGCGGCAAGCTGGGCACCGACATGCGCGAGATCTGGATGATGCAGCCGCGCTTTGACAAGCGGGTGGGGACGTCGCCTTTCAGTCTGGTGGAGCAGCCGCGCTTTCGGGCCGGCTTCGACTTCCTGCGCCTGCGCGCCCAGACTGGCGAGGTGGACGAGGAACTGGCGCACTGGTGGGAAACCTTCAGCATGGCCGACGACGACCACCGCCGGGACATGGTGGATGCGCAGCGCAAGGCCAACCAGCCCAAGGGCGCCGGTGGCGGTGGCAAAGCGCGCCGCGTGCGCAAGGGTGATGCGGACCATCCGGCAACCGCCGGCGGCCCGCAGCCGGCCGATGACCCGCGCTTTCGCCCGGTAGACGATGAGAACGCGCCGAATCGTGTGTCATACCGCAGCGCGTTCGCGCCCGACAGCGACACGGCCGAGGACGAGGAGCCTGCGGATGGCACCAGCGAGGGCAGCGCAGCGCCGGCCAAGAAGCGGCGCCGTCGCCGTCGCAAGCCCTCCGGAGGTGGTGGCGCAGGCGGTGAAGGCGGTTCAGCGCCCGCCGCTGAGTGACATGAGCCCGGCCCCGCGCCCGGTGGTCACGGCCTACGTGGCGCTGGGCGCCAACCTGGGCGATGCCGCGCAGACCCTGCGCGCCGCCCTTCAGGCGCTGGATGCCGCGCCAGGGGTCAGGCTGCGGCAGGCGTCGAGCCTGTACCGCACCGCACCCATCGAGTCCAGCGGACCGGATTACATCAACGCGGTGGCCGAAGTGGGCACCACACTGAATGCGCCCGATCTGTTGTCTGCCATGCAGGCCATCGAGAACGCCGCTGGCCGCGAGCGCCCTTACCGCAACGCGCCACGCACGCTTGACCTGGATCTGCTCCTGTACGGCAACGCCCATGTCGCATCACCGACGCTGACCGTGCCCCACCCCCGCATGAACGAACGGGCGTTTGTGCTGGTGCCCCTGGCCGAAGTGGCACCGCATCTGGTGGATGAGCGCGCGCTGACACGCGTACGGGATCAGGCCATCGAACGGATGGCCTGAGGCGGTCCTTTCGGTCGGGAGCCTCAGCGAGGACCGCTCTCGAACTGCTCGGCGTTCTTGCCCTTGAACGGCGCGTAGAAGGCCTTGATGGCGTTCATGTCGGCCTCGATGTCGCCGGTCGGTTCAAACAGGGGGCCTAGGCCGCTGCGTTTGGCCGCGTAGTCCATGTAGGCCATGACGATGGGCACGTCGGCCGTGCGGGCGATGTGATAAAAGCCGGTCTTCCAGTAGCGGGTCTTGCTGCGGGTGCCTTCGGGCGGCACGATGAGTTGCAGCGGGCCGTCGGCATCGCGGATGGCCTGAGCCGAGGCAGCGACCAGGTTGTTGGCCTGTTCGCGGTTGACAGCGATGCCGCCCAGCCAGCGCATCAGCGGACCGAAAGGTGCCTTGAAGATGGTGTGCTTGCCCATCCAGTAGGGATTGAGGCGCAAGGCAAAGGCCACCATGAGGGTGTAGGGCAGGTCCCAGTTGCTGGTGTGGGGGGCGGCAATGAAGACGCTCTTGGTGGCCTGCGGTGGCAGACTGCCTTCCACTTTCCAGCCGGTGAGTTTGAGGAACGCGACCGAAAAACCGCGCAGCAGCGTGTTGACCACCGGGGTGGTGAAGATGGTACGGTGCATGACAGCGGGCAGGCGACTTTCAGGGCGCCAACCGCTCGCGCAGCCAGCTGCCATCGTCCTGCAGGCTATAGCGCAGGCGGTCGTGCAGACGGCTCTTGCGACCCTGCCAGAACTGCCAGGTGTCGGGTTTCAGGCGGTAGCCGCCCCAGTGCGGCGGGCGCGGCGGATTGAGCAGGAATTGCGCGCCGTATTTGGCGGCGTTGGCCACCAGCACGGCACGGCTGTCGATGACCTCGCTTTGCGGGCTGGCCCAGGCACCGATGCGGCTGTCCAGCGGGCGGCTGTGAAAGTAGGCGTCGCTTTCCTCGGCGCTGACCTTCTCCACAATGCCTTCGATGCGCACCACGCGTTCGAGCTCCACCCAGTGGAACTGCAGCGCCGCGTAAGGGTTGCCAGCCAGCTGGCGGCCCTTCTGGCTGTGGTAGTTGGTGTACCAGACGATGCCGCGCTCGTCGTATCCCTTGATCAGCACCACCCGCGTGGTGGGCCGCAGGTCGGCCCCGACGGTGGCCACCGTCATGGCGTTGGGTTCGGGCACTTCGCCCTTGATGGCTTCGTTCAGCCACTGGTCGAACTGCTTCAGTGGGTCGGCGTGCGAAGCCGACTCGCTGAGTTCGGCCTTCTCATAGCTTTTGCGGAGGTCGGCGATGTTCATCGTGTCAGTATAGGTTCGGGTCACAAATGGTCGGCCAGTTGCAGCAGTCGGGCCAGGGCGTGGTCTTCAATGTCGTGGGCGCGCAGTCCATGCAATGTCTGACGGGCGTAGTCCAGGGTGCTGCCGTAACGACCTCGGGCGTGGGCAAAGATGTCGCGGTACTGCTCGTCGCTCAGCGGTCCCGTGTAGTTGGGGCTGCGCTCGGACAGCGTGAACGCCAGTGCCCGCACCGGGCCTTTCGGTGTGTGGCACAGCAACCATTTGGGGTCGTACACCGGGTTGGGCATCTCGCGTTCCCACAGCGCGGGCATGGTGGCTTCGACCTGGTCGTGCGGCAGGCGCAAGGCCACGCCGTCGCAGCAACCGCCGCGCATGAGCGCAAATACCAATCCCGGGCGCTCGGGCGTGCCGCGGTTGACCCGGCTCCACATGTGCAGGCAACGGTGGTAACCATGAACGCGGGCCGGGCGGTGTTCGGCGGCCTCGAATTCCGGGCGCCAGACCAGGGATGCGTAGCCGAAGACCCACAGATCCGCCTGGGGGCCGAGAGAGCGCCATTGATCGAGGGTCTGTGCCATCATGGCGGGGCCATTGCGTTCCGCGGGCACCCACGAGGTGTAGCGCAGCGGGCGTGGGGCGGGGGGCGCAAGGGCAGTGTCAGGGCGGGCCATCTAGAATAGCGGGTTGTGCGTGCAGACCTTGCCATTCTTGCGCATTGCACGCCGCGGCGCCAGCCGCCCGGTCATTGACCTGACACCCACCCGATACCCCCATCCGGAGCTTTCCCAATATGTCTTCCCAAGATAACGATCAGGACATTCGCGTTGTTGCCGTCGTGCTGATTTCCGCCATCCTGCTGGCCGTCGGCCTGGCCGTGGGCATGGGTATCCACAAGTCCCGCGCGGGTGCCGCCAAGGGCGCGCCGGCTGTTGCTGCACAGGCACCAGCCGCCGAGGCGTCCGCAGCGCCGGCTGCCGCCGCAGCGTCGGGCACCGTGGCTGCGGATGACGCCAGCATCGTTGTCGAGAATGGCGTGGTCAAGTTCTACTTTGCTTCCGGCAAGGCCGATCTGGCGCCGGGCGCCGCCGAGGCACTGAGCGATGCCGTCGCTGCAGCCAAGGGCGGCAAGAAGCTGGTGCTGTCCGGCTTCCATGATGCGACCGGTGATCCGGCCATGAACGCCGAGCTGGC
This sequence comes from Hydrogenophaga bisanensis, assembly GCF_042665135.1. Taxonomy (NCBI): domain Bacteria; kingdom Pseudomonadati; phylum Pseudomonadota; class Betaproteobacteria; order Burkholderiales; family Comamonadaceae; genus Hydrogenophaga; species Hydrogenophaga bisanensis. The sequence continues at coordinate 339,177 of NZ_JBHTBX010000003.1, read as the reverse complement.
CAAGAAGCGTGCCATGGCCCTGCGTGATGCCCTGGTGGCGGCGGGTGTGGCTGAGGCGTCCATTGAGCTGAAGAAGCCCGAGCAGGCCACTGGCACCGGCAACGACGCCGAAGCCCGTCGGGTGGAAGTCGTGATCGCCGACTGAGATCGCCGATCTGTTTGCCAGAAGAGCCCGGCTTTGTCCGGGCTCTGTCGTTTCTGGAAGAGGGGGGGCGGGCGGCGCGAGCCCGCGAGCTGCAGTCAGCGAAGTCCCTGGCCTGCCTGCTGTTCGGCGCGCTGGATCAGTTCGATCTTGTAGCCATCCGGGTCGGTCACAAACGCGATGACCGTGGTGCCCCCCTTGACCGGGCCGGGTTCGCGCGTGATGTTGCCGCCGGCGGCGCGGATCTTCTCGCAGGCCGCGTAGGCGTCGGGCACGCCCAGGGCGATGTGGCCGTAGGCGGTACCCATCTCGTATTGTTCCACCCCCCAGTTGTAGGTCAGCTCGATCTCGGCCTGGCCCGGGTTGCCCCCGTCAAAGCCCAGGAAGGCCAGCGAGTACTTGTACTCCGGGTTCTCCGAGGTGCGCAACAGCTGCATGCCCAGCACCTGGGTGTAGAAGTCGATGGAGCGCTGCAGGTTGCCCACGCGCAGCATGGTGTGTAGAAGTCTCATCTCGGTGTCCTCATCGTCGGGAAACCGGCGATTATGTGGGTTTCAGTGCGCGAACGCCGCCAGCAGGGCGCGAAGGGCATCCATGCGGAACGGTTTTGCCAGGAAGTCGTTCATGCCGGCCTGCAGGCAGCGTTCCCGGTCACTGGCGAAGGCATTGGCCGTCAGCGCGATGATGTGGGGCTGGTGTGGCAGGGGCAGGCTGCGGATGGCCTGCGTGGCCTCCACACCGTCCATGTCGGGCATCTGCATGTCCATCAGAACGATGTCGTAATCCTGGGCGGCCACCTTTTCCACCGCATCGACGCCGTCCTTGGCCACGTCGCCACGGATGCCCAGCTTGTCGAGCATGGCGACCGCCATGGTGCGGTTGATGTGGTCGTCATCGACCACCAGCACCCGCAGGGACGGTCGGGCGGCGGACGAGACCGGGCCCAGTTCGCCGGGCACTGTCTCGGCCGCGGCCTGGCCGTGACCGAGCCAGACATCAAACGTGAAGGTGGTGCCGCGGCCGTCCACGCTGGTGACCCGGATGCTGCCGCCCATGGCCTTGCACAGCTTCTCGCAGATGGCCAGCCCCAGGCCGGTGCCACCGTACTTGCGGGTGGTGGACGTGTCGACCTGGGAAAACGCCTGGAACAGCCGATCAAGGCGAGAACTGGGTATGCCGATGCCGCTGTCCCGTACGGTCACCTCCAGACGGATGCCCTCGGCGTTCCGGTCGGAGATGCGTGCTTCCATTTCCACCGATCCGTGCTCGGTGAATTTGATGGCATTGGACAGCAGGTTGGTGATCACCTGTCGCAGACGGGTACGGTCTCCGCTCACATGGGCAGGCAGATCCGGATCCAGGCGCATCTCCAGGCGCAGCCCTTTGCGTTCGGCCAGGGGCCGGTGCAATTCCAGGGTGTGCTGCAGCACCATTTCCAGATGGAAGGACCGGTCTTCCAGCTCCAGCTTGCCAGCCTCGATCTTGGAGAAATCCAGAATGTCGTTGATGAGCACCAGCAGGGCGTCCCCGCTGGCCCGGATGGTGCCGACAAATCCCCGCTGCTCGGCGGTGAGTTCGGTCAGATCCAGCAGCTGCGCCATGCCCAGAATGCCGTTCATCGGCGTGCGGATCTCGTGGCTCATCATGGCCAGAAACTCGCCTTTGGACCGGGTGGAGGCTTCGGCCCGCGCCACGGCCTTCTGCATTTCGGTGGTCCGCTGGGCCACCTGCTGCTCCAGTTCCTGGGTCAGCTTCAGCAGGGACCTATTGGACTCGTACAGCGCCAGGCTGCGTTCTTCGAGCAGGCGTTCGGCCTCCTTGCGGGCGACCCGTTCACGGGCCAGCGCCCGCTCCAGGCGGGCGACGTCTTCATTGAGTTCGGTATCAGGCATGTCGCAGCAACTCGAACCGGACGCTCCGTTGATCGCCATTGTCGACCGGGTTCGAGCGCACCGTCACCGATTGGCCGAAGTGATCGATGCAGCCTTCGATCAGCCCCAGCGCCAGCTCAGGCATGTGACGCGGGGACCGGTAGACCAGGACCAGCCGGTGCTCATCCTGATGCTCGACGTCAAAACGCGGCAACTGGGCATCGGGATACAGCTTGAGCACCTCGGCATGGATGATGTCCTCGATGCCGGCCAGGAAGCGCAGCGTGTCGGTCTGCCCTTCGACAAAACGGGGGTAGAGCCGGGCGAACCTGCCGAACAGATGGCGGCCGAAGGCATACAGCAGATCGGGCAAGGGCATGCCGGAGCGTCTCGACAACGCCGTCACCAGGGCCACCATTTCCTCGTGCGGGTAGGTGCCGACGGCCGTATAGGCGCCGCCGGACGGGACGGCAGCTTCCTCGATGATCTCGTCGACCATGCGCAGCGAGAAATGGTCCTCGACCATTTCCATGAACTCGGTGAAGACGACGCCTTTCATGCCTTCCTTATCGGCATCGGGGACGGGTTTTGTAGTCCCGATCGCTGCATCCTGTCACCATTTTGGTGCGAAATTCGGCACTCACACCGGGACGGTGTAGTTCAGCGTCATGCGGCCCCCGTCCACGGTGACAATTTCACCGGTGACGTAACTGGCGGCATCGCTGGCCAGCCAGGCCACCACATCGGCCACCTCGGCGGGTTCGCCCAGCCGTTTCATGGGCGTGCGGCTGAGGATCCGGCGCCGTGCCTCCTCGCTGGTCAGCACCGCCTTGGTCGCCAGTTCGGTGGCAATCGTGCCCGGCGCCACCGCGTTGACCCGGATGCCCTTGTCGGCCAGCGCCAGGGCCATCACCCGGGTCAGCTGGTTGATGCCGCCCTTGCTGACGTTGTAGCTGGCGATGTTGGGGATGGTCAGCACGCCGTTGACCGAGCTCATGTTGACGATGGCCCCGCCACCACCCTGGGCCACCATTTGCCGGGCCACGGCTTGACCCATGAGGAAGGAGCCTTTGAGGTTCACGCCCAGCACGGTATCGAAGTCTTCTTCGGTGACTTCGAGGAAATCGGCCGCCTTGAAGATGCCGGCGTTGTTCACCAGGATGTCGATCCGGCCATGGCGTTCGACGGCACGGGCCACGGCAGCTTGAACGTCGACGCTGTCACTGACATCGCAGCGGATGTAGTCGGCACCCAGTTCGATGGCCAGCTGGCGGCCCAGGGCATCGGCCACGTCCAGGATCACCACGCGGGCGCCTTCGCGGACCAACCGGCGGGCGCAGGCCTCGCCGATACCTTGTGCCCCACCGGTGATGAGGGCGACGCGGCCCTCAAGGCCGAAGCGGATGGCGGACGGGTTCGGGGATTCGGAAATGGAAGTGGAGGCGTTCATCCCTCCATGCTAGCGACCTGGCGCCTAGGGCGCCGCGGCACCGCAGCTTCGCATGGGGTTATGGTTGTCTCTCAGTGGCCCAGGACCACCTGGGTGATCAGGCCGTTGCGTGCGGCCACCAGCACGAAATCGGGGCCCAGCTGGAACCAGCGCTGGTGCCTGGGTGGCCGGGGCAGGCCCCAAGGGCGATGGTCGGCGACCGCATACTGCGGGTGGCGGTAGGGTGCCGGCAGGGGCTGCCCCCGGCGGAAAGCGTCTCCGCGGGCGCTGAGGTAACGCAGACGCAGGACGGGGCGATCGATGCTGGCCATGAGCATGGGGGTCTCCTTCTGTCAGACGAACCCCCATGTTGTGTCACGGATGTGTCGTTTCGATGACGTGCCCGGTGGCCGTTTGCAAGCACATGTGCCGTTTCGTAAGCGGCAGGTTCAACGCCGGCTGGCCATCAGGCCCTGGGCCAGGGCGCCGGCCGCGATGCCACCGATGGCCCACAGCAGATCCCAGTTGCCGGTGCCCAGACCAGCGATCGCCGGTCCGGGGCAGACACCGCACAGGCCCCAGCCGATGCCGAACAGGGCAGCGCCCGCCAGGGTGTCACGGTTCCATTCACTCACGTGGGCGTGGAAACGTTCACCCAGCAAGGGCCTGCCCAGCACCCGGGGGACCAGCTGGTAGGCCAGCAGGGTCACCACCACGGCGCCGCCCATCACCAGCATCAGGCCCCAGTCCTCAAAGCGCAGGAAGCTGAGCACCACCTCTGGCTGAACCATGGTGGACAGCGACAGGCCGAAGCCAAACAGGCCGCCGGCCAGCAGGGCTGCCAGACCGGTGACCAGGGATTTGTTCCGTGCGCTCATGCGGTCCACCACCCGACGAGGTTGGCTGTGAGAAAGGCCGTGGCCATGAAGGTGAGCACCGCCAGCAGGGACGGCCACTGCAGAGAGCCCAGGCCGCAAATGCCGTGGCCGGAGGTGCAGCCGTTGCCCAGGCGCGCGCCAAAACCCACCAGAAAGCCGCCGATGACCAGCATCGGAACCGGCACCGATGTGCTCAGGGCCTGACCATCCGAGAAGGCCAGCCACCAGACCAGTGCCCCGCCGATCAGCCCGGCCGCATAGGCCAGGCGCCAGCCGCGCGAGTCGAGGTATCTGGCCTGTTGGAAGTAGGGCTGGCGCAGCAGATAGGACCAGGTCGACGAGAACACCGAACTCATGCCACCCACCAGACCGGTGAGCACGAAGAGCAGGGCGACGCCGGCGCCAATGACCAGTCCGCCGACCAGGTAGTGTTGCCAGCCCAGCGGAAAGAGGGTGGCGAGCAGGGAGTCGTTCATCATGGGGGCGATTATCTGGCGGACCCGAAAACGCTGCTGCTGCACGGGGCTGTCCGCTGAGACAATCACGGCATGACATGCCCGACATCGACCCAATGAGCCAGGAGACCCTGGAGCGCCTGCGCGCGGGCAAACTGGCGGGTGCGCGCCGGCTGGACCTTTCGGCTGGACTCACGCGTTTTCCCGCAGAGATCTTCGACCTGGCCGACACGCTGGAGGTACTCAACCTCAGCGGCAACCGTTTGCAGGATTTGCCTGCCGACCTGGGGCGACTGCACCGGTTGCGTATCCTGTTCTGTTCGGACAACGATTTCGACCACCTGCCCGAGAGCGTGGGGGATTGCCCTGCCCTGGAGATGGTGGGCTTCAAGGCCAACCGCATTGCGGTCGTGCCTGCGCAGGCACTGCCGGCCCGGCTGCGCTGGCTCATCCTCACCGACAACGCCATCGGCGATTTGCCGCCCGCGCTGGGGGAGCGGCCCGCCCTGCAGAAGCTCATGCTGGCGGGCAACCGCCTGAAGGCGTTGCCAGACTCGCTGGGGCAGGCGCGCCGCCTGGAGCTGCTTCGCCTGTCGGCCAACGAATTCTCCTGCCTGCCGCCCTGGTTGACCCGCCTGCCCCGGCTCAGCTGGCTGGCGTTGTCAGGCAACCCGCTGCCCTGGCACCGTCCGTCGCCGGCTCCCCTGCCGGTGGTCGCCTGGTCAGCCCTGACGATGGGTGACCGTCTGGGCGGTGGTGCCTCGGGCGACATCTACCGGGTGCGGTGTGCCGATGGTCCCATGGCCGGGGATGAACTGGCGCTCAAGCTGTTCAAGGGCGCCGTGACCAGCGACGGGTTGCCGCAGGACGAACTGACGGCCTGCCTGTGTGCGGGTGAACACCCGGCCCTGACGACGCCCGTGGCGGTGCTTGGTGGTCATCCACAGGGTGTGCAGGGGCTGCTGATGCCGCTGCTCCCACAGGGGTATGTGAACCTGGCCGGCCCGCCCAGCATGGACAGCTGCACGCGTGACGTGTATCCCGAGGGTTGGGTCATCGGGTCCGGCCCGGTTCGGCAGCTTCTGTCGGACATGGCCTCGGCGCTGGCACAGCTGCACGACCGAGGGATCATGCATGGCGACTTCTACGGTCACAACATTCTCTGGCAGCCAGACACCGGTCAGGCCAGGCTGGGTGACTTTGGTGCGGCCAGCTTGCTGCCGCAGGACGAGCCGGCGCTGGTGCGGTCTCTGCTGGCCCTGGATGTCAGGGCCTTTGGCTGCCTGATGGAAGAGATGATCGAGCGCTGCAGGGACGCCGATCCGTCCTGGCTGGCGCAGATGGCATCGCTTCGGGATGCCTGTCTGGCGGACAACCCCGACCATCGCCCGGAGATGGCCGACGTGGCCGCGTGGCTGCGCTGATCAGGCGACCCAGGATCAGGCAACCAAGGTGCCGCGAAGCTGGCCGTTGGCCGCCGGCTCAGCCGGGGGACGCTGGCCGTGCAGCGGTTCGCCATGGGCGTGCAGAACCCGCAGGGCCGGGCCCATGGCTTCCCGAATGGTGGGCACTTCCCCCCAGGTGCTGACAATGCCCGGGTAGTCGCGATTGGCCTGGGCGATCAGGTCACGCTGACCTTCAATGCCGGCCAGGGTCTGGCCAAAGCGCTGCTCGATGCGGTTGATGTCGTCGCGGTGGCATTCGATCACCTGCTGAACGTGGCGCGCCTCTTCCAGCGGCACCTGTGTGGCGTCGTCGTACAGGCCGAACACCAGGGATTCGACCAGGCGGCGCTTGCGCAGCCCGGCCTCCAGATCGGACGCGTTGCCCCAGCAGTTGTAGCGCAACTGGAACCATGCCTCGGCGCGGTCTCCCCGGGCCACGGCTTCCAGCAGCGGGTGATGGGCCGTCAGCGCCTGCGTGCCACGGCCGAATGTCAGCGACACGATGGCCAGTTTCTCGTCCGAATGGGGCATGTCCAGGCGATTGGCGTGGACTTCGTGATCGCGGGTGGCGGCCACCAGCAGCCGGTTGGCCTCGGCCTCGGTCAGCACCTTGTCCAGGGCGAGGGCCACCGCCGGCCGTTCGGCGGGTGTCGCCGCATCGATGGCGCGGACCTGCTCCCAGCCTTGGGTGGTCAGATCGATGCCGGCATCCCGCCAGATCTGCTCGTTGTTGGCCCGGTGAAACCCGTAGCCCCACCCGATCACGACGCGGCCGTCGTTCAGACGCCGGACGCGGCGATGCAAGGTGCCTGATTCAGCGATCAGGAGGCGCAGCCGGTGGGCATACTGTTCAGCGGTGAGGAGCTTGTAGCGCATGAAATGGGGGGACCGTGCAGGCAGGCTTGTGGCGTTTCTGTAGGCCAAAAGAACTCGTGACCGATGTTAGCCGTTGGTAGGGTGTTTATCGGTAACGGGTTGTCAGAAATGAGGCGATTTACTCACAAATGATGGAATAACGCTCACTTTTCAAGAGCATTCAGGGTTTACCCTTGGGTGTTTCGCGGGGAGTCAACCATTCTGTCAACCCGGCCCCCAGCGCAATGCTCAGGGCCCAGCTGGCCAGCAGGCCCGCGATGGCGGGCACAAGCTGGCCGGGCCACCACCAGGCCACCAGCGCACCCACCGCCAGCACGACCGGGTAGTGCAGCAGAAAGACCGCGTAAGACCAGCGGGCCAGGGCGGCCACCGCGCCTCGCAGGCGCATGCCGACCAGTGGCCAGGCCGCGCCCCCCAATGCCAGCCAGCCAGCCGTCAGTCCGGCCAGAGCCAGCCGCGGCCGCCATTCGATGAACAGTCCGGCCACGACCAGCAAGGCGATCAGCAGCGTGCCGGGCCATCGGCGGGTTTGCGACGACACCCACCAGGCCATCACGCCCAGCCCGTAGGCCGCCATGAAGTAGGGTGCCCACACGTCACCCGCATCAATGCGGTTGAGCCAGAAAATGGACAGCACCGTCAGCACAGACACGGCCGCTGTGGCCAGCCAGCCCGAACCCAGCAAGGCCACCAGCGTGGCCAGCAAGGCGTACAACTGCCAGTCGATGGCCACGTACCAGACGCCGGCGCTGAGCGCGGGTTGACCGACGATGTCCTGCAGGAACACGGCGTGCGCCAGCATCTGGGCCAGGGTCGGCGCTGCCGGCGTGTCGCTGTCGCTGATCAGTTGCCTGGCCAGTGCAGCGGCGGCAATCGCCAGCAGCATGGCCAGCCAGAAGGGCTGCCCCAGCCGAAGGGTGCGCTGGTGCAAGCGTTGCAGCCAGCGTCCGGCGCCACCGCCAGGTCGGGGGGCCCAAGGGGCCGGCAGCAGGCTGCGGGCGGCCAGGTAACCCCCCGTCACCAGAAACACCTGCACCGCCCAGCGCAGAGGGCCGGCCACCCAGTCCCAGAAATCGGCTGCCAGCGGAGCCACGGTGGCCGACATCGGGCCATAGAGGGCGAAGTGGTGCCAGAGGATGACCTGGGAGGCCAGGGCTTTGGCCAGGTCGATGCCCGGCAGGGAGTCGGAGACGGTGCGCATGCGGCCCCGATTGTCGCGCAGGGCCACCGCTGACCCGTGATTCGATGCGCTACAGCAGCCAGGCGCCCAGCTGGACCCCGACGCCCAGGCTGCGCGTGCGGTGGTTGTAGTCGATCAGGCTTTCACCATAGCCGTCAAACCACTGGACGTAGCCGCGCAGGTTCTTGTAAAGGGGAAAGCTCCAGTCCACCTGCCAGGCCCCCCGGTGGGTGCTGAGGTTGCGGCGCAGCATGGCGCTGAACTCGTGCTCACCGGCGCTGTAGATGGCGGTCAGCTCCATGCGGCCGAGGTAGTCGACGATGTCCGGATTGTCGTCCCTGGCGGCTTCCTCGCTCAGGCGGTGCCACACCCGCAGGTTCAGGGCGAAGGGGCGACGTTCCCACAGGGTTTCGGCGATCGCGCGGTTCCAGCTGCGCGAGAGCGGGCCGGTCTGGCCATTGGACTGGTGGTTCAGCCCCAGGCTGAACATCCGGAACTGACCGCCCATGAAGGGCAACTCGGTGCGCCAGCGTGCCCAGATCTCCGGCTCGTGGTTGGTTTCGCGGAACGGCGAGGAGATCTCCTTGTTGAACATCTGCCAGAAGGATCGGTTGGTGTAACCGGCCATCACATCCACAGGGGCGCCCATCACATTGAGTAGCAGCGGGGCTTTCAGGCTGATCTGGAACTTGGCCTCGACGTTTTCGAACACCGGAGCATCCTTGCCCAGCGCCGCGCTGAACGGCGCCTGGTGGGGGCTGGTGAACTGACGGCCGAAGATGAAGTAGGCGGGCCGGTTCAGGGTCAGGGTGTAGGGGTTGTCGAAAGAGGCCCATTCACCGAACAGACGGCGGGTGGCTCCCTCGCTGGCCTGAGGGGTGGGCGGCGGCGCCTCGGGTGGCGTGCCTGCCGGGACTTCCGCCTTGGCAACGGCTTCCTCGGGGGCTGCTGCGGCCTCGAGTGTTTCACAGGATGCCCGAACCTGCGCCAGCGTGGTGTCGGCCGGCGCCAGGCGCAATTGCTCCAGCCAGCATTTCTCCAACCGCGCTGACCACACCGGGTCAGGTTCTGAAGGCTTGGCCGCGGTCTGTGCGAGGGCGGGTGCCGCCAGCGAAGCGGCCAGGACGAAGATCGGCAGGGTCGGGCGGGGCATTGGGTGGGTGGTCAGTGAATGGGTCCGGTGATGCTACCGGAGCCCGCTGTCGCCCAGAGCACCCAGAGACCCCGGGTGTGGCGTTTTCGTCAGAACCGGTAGCCGATGCTCAGGGTGTAACCCTCGATGCGGGCGCCGCCCTTGTTGTAGTAGTTCATGTAGTCGGCGCTGAAGGTCAGGTTCTTGCCGGGAATCAGGCGCAGCCCGCCGCCGTACGAGATGTCGGTATCTTCGGCACTGCCCAGGCCCTTGAACTGCAGTTCGCTGCGGGCCTGTCCGACACGCCCGAACAGCTCGACCGGGCCGACGCCGAAACGGCCACCCACGTACACACCCAGAATCTGGCTGATCTTGGCCCGACCGCCCAGAATCTCGCTGTTGTCGCTGCGGAATGGGTCGTCGGAGAGGTGACCGGCGGCCAGGGCCTCGAAGGTCAGGCCGGCAAACGGGGACACCCCCAGCACGGCGCGACCCATCGACGGGCTGGCCTTGGCGGAGATGCCGAGCAGGGGTACCGACAGCTGGGTGGACATGGCGGCGTAGCCCAGTTCGCCATAGACCGTTTGTGCTTGCGCGGTGCCAGCGACGGCGCCGAAGGCAGCGGTCAGGACCAGTGCGGGAAGAAGGCGGGTGCGTGTGCTCATGGTCATCCTCGTGAGGTTGGAAAGAAACAACCCCGGAGTCTAGTGGGCACGGCTTGCGGAGGGCCGTTCAGTTATGACTGACCGCCGATCTTGCAATCGGTCACATCTGCCAAGGGTTGGGGGACTTGGGCGCCCTCAGGTACCGCAGAAGGTGCGAAAGCCCTGGGTCTGTTCCGGGGTGCCGGGCAGTGCGCACAAGGCATCTTCCGGTCGCTCATCCCAGGGGCGCGTGATGACCGACAGCAGGCGGTCGAACAGGCGCAGATCGCGGGATTCGGTCGCGGCGTCCAGCGCGTTCTCGACCAGGTGGTTGCGCGGTATGTAGACCGGGTTGGTCCGGTCCATCTGTGCCGGGATGTCGAGGGCCGCTGCCCCTTGGGCCTGGAGGCGGGCTTGCCAGCGATCCAGCCAGGCCGACAGCCCGGGCTGGCCGTCGCCGAACAGCAATTGGAGGGCCTGCGGCTGCCCCCTGAGCACCGCCGACAGGCGACGGAAGCCGAGGGTGAAATCCACCTGATGGGTGTGCAGCAACTCCAGGTAATCGTTGATCAGCGCACGGTCTTGCTCATCGGTACCCGCCAGGGGCTTCAGGCCGAGCTTGCCGCGGTGAACCGCCAGCCAGTGCCCATCGAACTGGTCCGGGAAGCGGTCCAGCGCCTCGGTGGCCAGGGTCACCGCGCGGTCGCTGTCTTCATCGATCAGCGGCAGCAGGGTCTCCGCCAGCCGCGCCAGGTTCCACTGGGCAATGCCGGGCTGGTTGCCAAAAGCGTAACGACCCCGGCGGTCAATCGAGCTGAACACCGTGGCCGGATCGTAGGCTTCCATGAAGGCACAGGGGCCGTAGTCGATGGTCTCGCCGGAGATCGTCATGTTGTCGGTGTTCATGACGCCGTGGATGAAACCCACGCCCATCCAGCGCGCCACCAGGCTGGCCTGACGTTCGGCCACGCGCTGCAGCAGGGCCAGGCAGCGGCCGTCCTGACCGGCCAGATCCGGGTCGTGCCGGTTGATCACGTAATCGGCCAGGCGCTGTACTCGGGCGGTGTCCCGCCGGGCCGCAAAGAACTGGAAGGTGCCCACCCGCACGTGGCTGGCGGCCACCCGGGTGAGGATGGCGCCTGGCAAGGGGCGTTCGCGGTAGATGGTCTCGCCCGTGGTCACGGCCGCCAGCGTGCGGGTGGTGGGAATGCCCAGGGCCTGCATGGCTTCGCTGATCAGGTACTCGCGCAGCACCGGTCCGATGGCGGCTTTTCCGTCGCCGCCGCGGGAGAACGGCGTGCGGCCCGAGCCCTTGAAGGCGATGTCTCGGCGCTGTCCCTGGCGGTCGATGACTTCGCCCAGCAGGAGCGCTCGGCCATCACCGAGTTGCGGCGAAAACCCGCCAAACTGGTGTCCGGCGTAGGCCTGTGCCACGGGTTGGGCGCCGTCGGGCACGGTGTTGCCGGCCAACACGGCCAAGCCTGCCTCGGTGTCCAGTGCGTTGGCGTCCAGCCCCAGCTCCTCGGCCAACGCACGGTTCAGACGCAGCCATCCGGGGGCCGGGGAGGCGGCGGGCTGCCAGGCCACCGACATGCCATCCAGCTCACGGGCATAGGTGTTGTCGAAGGTGAACAGGGGTGGGTTGCAGGCGGAATGGCTCACTCGGACTCCGTGGTGTCAGCCCCGGATTGTCCCGGGAACCAATCGGCCTGATGGCGGTGGGTCTATTGGCGGCGGGATGTGCCCGGGGCTGATCGCCTACAGTGCGTGCATGAAACCTGAGTCCGAAGGCCACGCCGTGGCCCGTTTGCGGGCCGAGCGACTGGCCGCCAGCACCAAACCTTTCGTCGCCCGCGGCGGCGCCGGCGGGCGCTGCCCTGACTGTCGTTTGCCCCATGCCTACTGTGTCTGCGATCTGCGCCCGTCCGTCGCCACACGCGCGGGCATGTGCCTGCTGATGGGGGACATTGAAGTCCTCAAACCCAGCAACACGGGTTGGCTGATTGCCGATCTGGTGTCGGACACCTGGGCGTTCGCCTGGGCCAGAACCCGGGTCGATCCTCGCCTGCTGGCCTTGCTGGAGGACCCGCAGTGGCAACCCTACGTGGTGTTTCCCGGCGAGTTTGTCGAAGCCTCCCGGGTGGTGGGTGAGGTTCTTTCGCCGTCGGCAGCTGAAGAAGGTTGCTCAAAGAGGCCCCTGTTCATACTCCTGGACGGTACCTGGACCGAGGCGCGCAAGATGTTCAACAAGAGCCCGTACCTCAGCCGGTTTCCGGTGCTCAGCCTGAACCCGGGCACGGTGTCCAACTACCGGCTGCGCCGTTCCACCCGCGACGACCACTTTTGCACCGCCGAGGTGGCGGCCCTGTGCCTGGCGCTGGCCGGCGAAACCCGGGCGGCAGAGGTGCTGGGCGCCTGGCTGGACGTGTTCAGTACGCAATACCTGCAGGCCAAACGCCACCTGCGCCCAGACCGCGAGACCGAGGCGCACCGGCGCCTGAGCGGGCTGTCCGATGCCCCAGCGGATCAGGCCACCACCGGCTTGGCGGTGTAAGCGACATCGGCCTTTGACCAGGCCATCAGGCGGTCGATGTTCGGGTGCTTGCCCGGGTTGGCCTGTGCGTCGGCGGTGTGCTCTTCGTACCATTGCAGTCCGATGGCCGCAGCTGCCGGGGTGATCTGGCCACCATGCTGTTGTGCCAGGGCGTGATAGACCGCCAGCGAGCCCGCCTGACCGGGACGGTTCTCGATGGTGGCGGTGATCTGGCCGTCCGGGGCGATCAGTTCCAGGGCCGCCAGGTGGCTGACCGGTGGCAGGGTCTTGAGGCGTTCGGCAAAGTTCATGGTCCCCGATGTTGCCAGATTCAGCCCACCACCTCGACCGCTTGCGCGTCGACGCTGATCTCGCTCTCGAACAACTCGATGGCCGTCGCGGCGACCTTGGCCGTGTCGTAGTAGGCGTAGGCCCCGACCCCCACGGCGCCGACGATGGGCAGCAGGCGCGCGGCACCCTTGCCCAGCATGCGCTGGCCCAGCTTGACGCCGATGCGCTGCATCAGCAGGCCGATCAGCCGGGGCGAGGCACGCCGCACCAGCGTGCGCTGCCCGACGCGCACGACCAGATCACGCACACCCTGTGCCGCCGTGTGCTGGAACAGGCAGTAGACCACCTGTTCGGGCGTCAGGGTGGATTGCTTGCCGTAGATGGCCGCGATGTCGGCCACCAGTTGCCGTTGCAGTCGCCACACCCCGACCATCTCGGGCAGGATCGTGAGCCATCCCGCCGGTCCTGGGGGCAAGGCCAGGGCACCGGCCGCGACCGCGGCTTTGGCGGCGGCGGCATTGGCTTTCTTCCTCGCGTCATCCAAGGGCGTTTCGCTGCGGGGCTCGCTCGACGATGGCACGTGGGCAAACAGGGGCAGGATGGCCTGCTCGAACGCAGATGCAGAGGCTTCTTGCGGTTTGGCCGGGCGGGCGCGGCGGGACGGCATGGTGGCTCTCCTGAAGGACCGGTCTTTTGATGATGCCACGGCCGGTGCCTGTTGATAATGGCAAGCCATGAATACGCCAACCCATCACTACCCCATCGGCCAGCCCGGTCTGGCCTGGGGCCCAGAGGAGATCAGCCAATGGCGAGCCCGTCAGCAGCGCCATCGCAGCTACGCCCAGGATGTGCTGGTGCCGCTGGAAGGCCTGCGCGACCGTGTTGATCTGCAGCCGTACGGGGAGGTGGTGTACGGCCAGGAGCGCTATCCGCTGGTCGCGGCGCGCAGTCGCGATTGGCAGGAAGGCCGGCCGGTGGTTCTGGTCACCGGTGGGGTGCACGGCTACGAAACCAGCGGTGTCCACGGCGCCTTGCGCCTGCTGGAGCGCCACGCCGCCGACCTGCAAGGACAGGTGAATCTGCTGGTGGCGCCCTGCGTGAGTCCTTGGGCCTACGAGCGCATCCACCGTTGGAACCATGACGCGGTGGATCCCAACCGGTCGTTTCGCGAGCCCAGCCCGTCGCAGGAAGCCGCCGCCCTGATGCGGTTGGTCCGTCCCTGGCTGGGTCAGTTCGCTGCACACATTGACCTGCACGAAACCACCGACACCGACGAAACCGAGTTCCGGCCAGCACTGGCAGCGCGTGACGGCAAGCCCTTTGAACCCGGCAGCATTCCGGACGGCTTCTATCTGGTGGACGACACCGAGAACCCGCAACCGGTATTCCAGCGCGCCATCATTGCCGCGGTCGAACGGGTGACCCACATTGCGCCTGCCAACGACAAGGGCGAGATCATCGGGTCGCCAGCCGTCGACCGTGGCGTGATCCGCTATCCGCTCAAGGCCCTGGGCCTTTGCGCTGGCATCACCGGCGCCCCACTGACCACCACCACCGAGGTCTATCCCGACAGCCCGCGCGTGACGGCGGAGCAATGCAACGAGGCGCAGGTGGTCGCGGTACTGGCCGCCGTGGCGTTTGTGCGCGCCCGTCACGCCTGAGTGTGGACGGCAGCCCACGCCACCTGCTTTCTGCGTCCGGTTTTTGATGACGGTCAATGGCCGCGTGTCCCAAGATGTGCATTTCGGCGCATTATGAAAATGTGGGCGTTCAAGGTGTCTTCGCCCTGCTTCAGAAGGAGACGTGTCGATGGGTTTTTTCAGTCGTTGGTTCAAGCGGGACGAAGACTTCACTGTCAGTGAGCTGATGGCGCCGGACGATGCCGGCGATCAGCCCGTTCTTGACACCAGAACCAAGTCGGCCGTGATGGCCGAACTGGACATCCATCAGGCGATTGCTGCCCATGAGCGGTGGAAGCTGCTCCTGGAGCAGGTGCTTGATGGCACTTCGTGTGAGAACCTCGATCCTGAACTGGTCTGTCTGGACGATCGCTGCGACCTGGGCAAGTGGCTGCACGGACCCGGTCGGGATCGGTTGGGCAAGTACCCAGCATTCACCCTGCTGGTGTCCAAGCACAAGTACTTTCACCACCAGGCGGCGCAAGTGCTGCGGGAGGCGCAGGCCGGTCGCAGGGAGGAAGCTGACCGCCTGCTTCGCACGTCCTTCCAGCACGGCTCCAATCAGGTCCTGCTGTTACTCAAGGAATTGCGACGGGGCTTGGGGCTGCGCTGACCATCCTGGCGCCGCAGTCGCTGCGGCCTTGGGAATTGGCGGGCTTCCCCGGTGTTGTACCGGGGTTTGGCGGCACCTAGCTGCCCTAATATCGCCCCATGAAAGAGCGGGTTGGTCTCGTCTTGAGTGGTGGTGGTGCGCGTGCGGCCTACCAGGTGGGTGTGCTCGCCGCCATTGCCGATCTCGCCCGCCAGCATGGTCAGGGCGCCGGAAATCCTTTTCCGATCGTCTGTGGCACATCGGCGGGTGCCATCAATGCCGCAGTGCTGGCCAGTGGTGCCCATGATTTCGCCGCACGCATCGACCGGCTGGTTCAGGTGTGGGCCAACTTCCATGTGCAGCAGGTCTATCGCGCCGAGGTGTCCGACATGATTGTCTCCGGTGCGCGCTGGATGTCGATGCTGAGTATCGGCTGGATGGTGGCCACCAAACGACTGCGGCCGAGATCGCTGCTGAACAATGAACCGCTCAGGGAACTGCTGGAGCAGGAGATCGACTGGTCGCAGGTGGAGCGCAATCTGGCCGAGGGTCATCTGCACGCGCTGGCGGTCACGGCTTCCAATTACGCCAGCGGTGAGCACGTCACCTTCTACCGCAGCGCCCATGTCATCCAGCCCTGGGTGCGCAATCAGCGGATGGCCCTGAGCTGTCCGCTCACCGTGGACCACCTGCTGGCCAGTTCGGCGATTCCGTTCGTGTTTCCGGCTACTTCGCTGGCGGGGCCGAATGGCCGGGCCTATTTTGGTGACGGATCCATGCGTCAGACAGCGCCGATTTCACCGGCCATTCATCTGGGCGCGGACAAGGTGCTGGTCATCGGTGCCGGGCGCATGGCCGAGCCACCTGCGGCCCGCCATGACAGCACGGACTACCCCACGCTCGGGCAGATCGCGGGTCACGCCCTGTCCAGCATCTTTCTGGATACTTTGGCGGTGGATGTCGAAAGGCTGCGGCGCATCAACCACACCCTCTCGCTCATCAACCCGGAGCAGCGGCAAAAGAGCGCGTTGCGTCCTGTCGAGTTGTTGCTGGTGGCGCCTTCCCGACGGCTGGACGAACTGGCCTCCAGGCACGCGGCAGCCCTGCCACGGACTGTGCGGCGCCTGTTGCAGATGCTCGGTGGCAACGGCAAGGGAAGAGTGCCATCCGGGCAGGGGCGCATCCGCCAGGACAGCGCCTTGCTGAGCTACCTGCTGTTCGAGGCCGACTTCACCCGGGAGCTGATCGAACTGGGGCGAAGCGATGCCATGGCGCAGCGCGCCGAGATCCTGACGTTCTTCGGATGGACTGCGCCGGCCGGTCTTGTCAGCCGTGTCTGACAAGACGATGGGGCCGTGGCTGATGGGATGACGCACATCTGACTCCTAAAGTGAAGGTACTGCCCTGTCGGGCGAATCCTTTCTTTCACTCAGGAGATCACGATGATGAATCCCGCCTTTTCCCGATTCCTGCTCGCTGCCGCCCTGGCCACGGGCGCTGTGTTGGCCACCACCGGCTGCGCCGTGGTGCGCGACCAGCAGAGTGTCGGTTCCTACATCGATGACGCCACGATCACCACCCGCGTCAAGGCCAAGTTTGCCGAGGATCGCGCGGTCAGCGCCCTGGCCATCAAGGTCGAATCGCTCAATGGCGTGGTGCAGCTGGCCGGCTTTGCCAAGACCCCTGACGAGCGCGTGCTGGCCGAACAGCTGGCACGCGGCACACCGGGTGTCAAGGATGTGCGCAACGACATCATTGTCCAGAACTGATGGCGTGAACGCATTGCAGATGTCGGACATGTCCTACAACCTCCATCAGCTGCAGACACTAGAATGAATCCGATCCTGAGACCACCGCGGGCGACGGGCGTTCAGGGTCTGCAGGCCACGTTTCCATGTCCAGACTGAAGACCTTTCTTGTGGAAGACAGCCCGGTTATCCGGTCCAATCTGGCCGCTGCGCTGGAGGACCTGGCGCCGGTGGACATCGTCGGGCATGCCGCCAGCGCCGATGACGCGATTCTGCAACTGGAGACGCTGATCGAACAGGACGGCTTTGACCTGGTGATCATCGACATCTTTCTCAAGGGTGGCTCCGGTCTGGATGTGCTGAGCCGGCTGTCCAAGCTGCGTGCACCGGCCCGACCGGTGGTGCTGACCAACTACGCCACCCCGGAGATTCGCGCCGAATGCCTGCATCTCGGGGCCGACAAGGTGTTTGACAAGTCCCGGGACATCGACGCACTGGTGGGCTACTGCAACGAGGTGGCAGCCGGCTGACACACGCTACTGGATCAGTCCGTTCTTGAGCGCGTAGTAGGTCAGGTCGCTGTTGGTGCTCAGGGAGAGTTTCTCCAGCACACGCGAGCGGTAGGTGCTGACGGTCTTGACGCTGAGGAACATCTGTTCGGCAATGTGGCCCACGGTCTCGCCCTGGGCCAGCCGCAGGAAGACCTGCAGCTCGCGCTCGCTCAGTGCCTCGTGGGGTGGCCTGTCGCCGCTGCCCCCCAGCATGCCGTCGGCCAGCAGCTCGGCCACCTGGGGGGTGATGTAGCGCCTGCCCAGCGCCACCGTCCGGATGGCCTTGGCGATCTCTTCCGGATCGCATTCCTTGTTGAGGTAGCCACTGGCACCCTGGCGTAGCAAGGTGGTGGCGTAGTGCGCTTCCGGAAAACCGCTGAGGATCAGGATGGCCAGGTCCGGGCAGCGCGTGCGGATCGCCGCCAGCGCATCGATGCCGCTCTGGTCAGGCATCGACAGGTCCAGCACCAGCACATCCAGCTCACCGCCACGGGCCATCTCCAGCGCATCCTTGCCACTGGCCCCTTCGGCCACCACGCGAAAGTCCACCTGATCGGAAAGAAACTGGCTCAGGCCGGTGCGGACAATGGCGTGATCGTCGACGATTCCCACACGGATCATGGTGCTGTGTCTGGGGTGAACAGGGGATCGATTCAGTATAAGGTGGCCACATGAACATGAGCTTGAATCAGGTGGGTCGATGGGTGTCCAGCCGTTACATCGGGCCGGTGGCCATGTCGCTGGCGTTGATGGTGCTGGTGGTCAGCGAGCTTGGCTTCTACCGGCTGATGGCTATCGGTGACGACCGCGAGGCCAGCGTCGACTTGCAGATGACCGTGGGCGGCATGAGAAGCGCCTTGCTGGCCATGGAGAGCGCCGAGCGCGGCTACATGCTGACGGGCCGCCTGGACTACCTTCAGCCGTACCGCGACCAGGAGCGGTCGCTGATCGAGATGATCCAGCTGGCCGAGGCCGCCACGGTGCAGAACCCGTTGCACCGGGACGCCCTGCTTGAGCTGGTGGAGCTTGCGCGGCGCAAGTATTCTGAGATGCAGACCGTCCTGGAGCTGTACGACCGAGGTGACCGTGAGGCTGCCATCGATCTGACCCTGACCGACATGGGACGCGAGCTGATGGATCAGGTCGGGGAGGTGAGTGATCGCATCATCCGGCAGGAGACCGCCCACTACACCAGCACCAGCTACCAGCGCGACCAGGTCCTGCGCTGGAGCCGCGCCGGCATCTGGGTGCTGGTGATCCTGTGCCTTGGCGGAGCGGTGGCCCTGATGCGTCTGGGCCGCCACCTGGAGCAGCAGCGGCGCGTGTACATGCTGCAGCTGCACGCCGAGCGAGACCGGCTGGACGAAGAAGTGGTCCGGCGCACGGAGGAGGTGATCGAGCTGGCGCGTCACATGGAGCGGGTGAGAGAGGATGAGCGTGCCCGGCTGGCGCGCGAACTGCACGATGAGCTGGGAGGACTCCTGACCGCGGCCAAGCTGGACCTGGCCCGCATCCGCAAGCGCATCCGTGACGAGACCGGAGAAAAGCAGAGACTGGTGGAACACCTGGGGCAGAGCCTGGATGCCGGCATTGCCCTCAAGCGCCGCATCATCGAGGACCTGCGCCCCTCATCGCTGTCGAACCTGGGGCTGCGCCACACCTTGCAGATCCAGTGCAAGGAATTTGCGCAGCGCTCCGAACTGCCGGTGGACGTGCAGGTGGACGAGGTCACCTTGTCCCCGGAGCGCGCTCTGGCGGTGTACCGCCTGGTGCAGGAAGCACTGACCAACATCGCCAAGTACGCGAATGCCCATCGGGTGACGGTGTCCCTGCGGCGTGACCGGGATCACGTGCAGGTCACGGTCCAGGACGATGGGCAGGGCTTCGACCCCGCTGCCGTCAAACCGTCGGGCAGTCACGGATTGCAGGGCATGCGGTTTCGCATCCGCTCGTGCGGGGGCGACGTCACCATCCGGTCGGCGCCGGAAGAGGGTACCACCGTTGAAGCCCGGTTGCCCCTGTAGCTGTCGGCGCTGTCCTACATGCGCTGCCGGCATCGTCGGACGGGTCAGAGTCACTGCAATGCCTACCATGACGCCTTGTCATGACATACGCAAGGAGATCTGCGATGAACACACTGCAACGGATGGGTCTGTCCCTGGTCCTCTCGTTTCCGCTGGCGCCTGCGCTGGCGGCTGGCGATCGGGCCGTGGTGGACGCCCAGTACCAGACGGACCGGCAGGCCTGCATGGTGCTGTCCGATCCCGACGCGCGCAAGGACTGCTTGCGAGACGCGGGCGCGGCGCGTCAGGAAGCCCTGCGCGGGACCCATGACCCCGCCGTGGACGCCGCGCAGCTGGAGCGCAATGCCATCGCCCGCTGCGAGGTGCACAAGGACAAGATCGACCGCGCGCTGTGCGTGCAGATGGCCTTGGGCGAAGGCAAGGTCAGCGGCAGTGTCGAAGGCGGCGGCGTCATCCGTCAGATCGAGGTGGAGATCGATACCGACGCGCCACGGTGACGGCCATCCCGCCAACAGCGCCGCAAATCCCTCGCTCATCCGCCCTTTGACCGGTGGCCCAGGCTTCTATCCTGCGGGTATCCCTCCACAGGAGCATCTGCCATGTCCACCGCGTTGAACGACGTCCACGAACGCACCAACCTCACGGCCAACAACAAGTTCGAGCTGATGCTGTTCCGCCTGGGCGAGGCGCCCGGCACCGACCGGCGCGAACTGTTCGGCATCAACGTGTTCAAGGTGCGCGAGATCATGGTCATGCCCACCATCACCGCCATGGTCAACGCGCCACAGCATGTGCTGGGCGTGGCCAACATCCGCGGGCAGATCATTCCGGTGATCGACCTGCCGGCCATCGTGGGCTGCACGCCCAAGCGCGGCCTGACCATCCTGATGGTGACGGAGTACGCCCGCACCACCCAGGCCTTTGCGGTGGAAGAGGTCGACGAGATCGTGCGGCTGGACTGGAGCAGCGTGCTGGCCGCCGACGGCAACGGTGGCGACCTGGTCACCAGCATCGCCAAGCTGGACGGTGAAAAAGACGGCACCCGGTTGGTGCAGGTGCTGGACGTCGAGCAGATCCTGCGCAACGTCATGCCAGCCGCGCAGGAAGAGATCACGCCCCAGTCGGTGGGCGATGCGGTGGTGTTGCCCAAGGGCACCATCGTTCTGGCGGCCGATGATTCGCCGGTGGCACGCATGATGATCGAACAGGGCTTGGGCGCCATGGGCGCCGCCTACGAAATGACCAAGACCGGCCAGGAAGCCTGGGACCGCCTGCAAGCCATCGACACCGCTGCCCGGACCGAAGGATTGACGGTGCAGGACAAGGTGGCGCTGGTGCTGACCGACCTGGAAATGCCGGTGATGGACGGCTTCACGCTCACGCGCAACATCAAGAGCGACCAGCGCTTCAAGTCGATTCCGGTCGTCATCCACTCGTCACTGACCGGCACCGCCAACGAGGCGCATGTCAGCTCGGTGGGTGCCGACGCCTACGTGGCCAAGTTCGTGGCTTCGGAGCTGGCCACCACCATTCGCCAGGTGCTCAAGCGCTGACCTCGGGCCGCTCTGCGGCACAGGGTGTTTGACAGCCTCCGGCAAAGTTCCGGCGGCTGGCATACCATGTGCCCATGAGCGACCAAACCCCTTACACCCCTCCTGCCGTCTGGACCTGGGACAAGGCCAGTGGCGGCAAGTTTGCCAACATCAACCGCCCCATTGCCGGCCCCACGCATGAGAAGGCGTTGCCGGTGGGCAAGCACCCACTGCAGCTGTACTCGCTGGCCACGCCCAACGGCGTGAAGGTGACGGTGATGCTGGAAGAGCTGCTGGCCCTGGGCCACACCGGCGCCGAGTACGACGCCTGGCTCATCCGCATCAACGAGGGCGACCAGTTCTCCAGCGGCTTCGTGGACGTCAACCCCAACTCCAAGATCCCGGCCCTGCTGGACCGCAGCACCGAAACGCCCACCCGCGTGTTCGAGTCCGGTTCCATCCTGCTGTACCTGGCCGAAAAATTCGGTGCCTTCCTGCCCAAGGCCCACGGCCCGCGCACCGAGGCGCTGAACTGGCTGTTCTGGCAGATGGGTTCGGCGCCTTACCTGGGTGGCGGTTTCGGCCACTTCTACGCTTACGCGCCCGAGAAGTTCGAATACCCCATCAACCGCTTCGCCATGGAGGTCAAGCGGCAGATGGACGTGCTCGACCGTCACCTGGCCACGCGGCCCTACATGGCCGGCGACGAATACAGCATCGCCGACATCGCCATCTACCCCTGGTACGGCGGGCTGGCCGAAGGCAAGCTCTACAACGCGGCCGAATTCCTGTCGGTGCACGAGTACACCCACGTGCGCCGCTGGGCCGATGCCATTGCCGCCCGCCCGGCGGTCGAGCGCGGACGCCGCATCAACCGCGTGTGGGGCGACGAGGCCGAGCAGGTGCCTGAGCGGCACTGATAGCACCAGCGCAGCAGACCACCACCGGGGCCGATGGCAGGATTTGCTTCAGGCGGCTGCCCTGGCCTTGCAAGGGGATGTTGAAGGACCCAGGTGTAGTGCCTCTGGCGGCGCCTCAACGATCCTGAATTGGTGGTGACGCGATGATTGCAGGCGTGTTGATCGGATGTTGAGGATCCGTTAATCTCTTCGCTCCCATCTGCTGTTCGGGCCAAAACTGCGGATCGGATTACTGATGCAGAGAGTGTTCTGGATCGGTCGTGGAAGGAGGAGGTATTGGGATGAAGCTACCCCGTGGATTGAGCCGGTTGGTGACAAGGTCGCTGAGGCTGGGCTTGGTTGCTCTCTGGGTCTCATCTGCCTGGTCGCAGACCAGCCAGGTGCACGACATACCCAGCCGCGATGGCGTGACGCAGCGCGTGCTCTGGGTAAAGGCAACTGATCCCAAGGGGATCATGGTGGTGATGCCTGGCGGTCACGGTGGCATGCAGATTTCCAATCAGGGAAACCTGCAGTGGGGTGAGACCATCTTCTTTGTGCGCAATCGAGAGGAACTGGCCCGCCAGGGGGTGCACGTTCTGGTCGTCGATGCGCCGTCTGACAAGCAAAGACCGCCGTATCTCAACGGCCACCGGCAACGGCCTGATCATGTGGCCGATCTAAAGGCTGTTGTCCAGTGGGCTCGCCAACAGACAGATCTGCCGGTCTGGCTGGTCGGTTTCAGCAGGGGCACGCATTCGGCCGCTTACTATGCGCTGCAGACAGGCGATAGCGAAGACGCTCCGGATGCTGTGGTGCTGGCTGCGTCGATCCTGTCAGACAAGCCGCCCACACGCACCGTCCCCGACAAACCGCTGGAGCGGATCAAGGTTCCTTTGCTGTGGGTACATCACGAACAGGACAGTTGTCAGTTTTGCCCCTTTGCCATGCTCAAACCAGCGATGGATAAGGCAACAAATGTTCCGGTACAGGCACTGCTGTCGTACACCGGGGGTACCGATCACAGCGACACCTGCGGTCCACTTGGCCATCATGGATTTCGACAATTGGAAAGCCAAGTGGAGAAGGACACCATCACCTGGTTGCTGGCCAACGCCCCCAAACGTCAAAAGGGTTCGTAAGCCTTGGCGAGCAATCATGACGTTTCGGGGATAGCCGGCCGAAATGTGGCAGGTAGGTCAGCGCAGCAGGTTGGTCCACTTGCCGATGTTGAACACCTGGGCGTAGCCGTTCTTTTTCAGCATCAGCCGGGCCATGCCGCTGCGCGTACCGCTGGCGCAGCAGACCACCACCGGTGCCGTTGGCGGAATTTCCTTCAGGCGGCTGCCCAGGTCGTTCAGGGGAATGTTGACTGACCCGGGCGCGTTGCCGGCGGCAAATTCCTCGGGCGAGCGCACATCCACCAGCGTGGCGCCGCTGGCCTTGAGTTGCGGCAGCATGGCCACCACACGCCGCGCGTTCCACCACTTGTAGCCAAACCACAGGGCCAGCAGCAGGATGGGCCAGTATTGCTGGAAGAAGGCGGATGCGTTCATGGGGGTGTGTAGTGACGTGGGGACACAGATCGGCGGGTGCCAGACTGCCAATATACACCAGGGAGTATTATTGATGTGCCGCATGGGGCGGCACAGGGGGTCAGTGCTCTTCGTGCGGCTTCTCGCGCGTCAGCCGCTCTGAAAACGAGATGCCGATGGCTGACAGCACAAACAGGAAGTGGATGACGGCAATGTAGGTCACCACCTGCACGCTCTCCAGCGTCAGGTCGCCGCTGAGGTAGGTCTTGAGCGCGTGCACGCCCGAGATGGAGATGATGGCAAACGCCAGCTTGAGCTTGAGGTTGTAGGTGTTGACGTGGTCCAGCCAGTCGGGCTTCTTGATGTCGCTCTTGTCAAAGTGCCCAGTCGTCACGAACAGCGAGACCCCGGCCAGCGCCACCACCCACACCAGCTGGGCCACCATGGTCATGTCGACCAGCTCCAGCACCTTGATGATCAGGTCGATCTTGGACAGGTCCTCAAACAGCAGGGTGTTCATCAGCTTCCAGGTCTCCAGCAGGAACTTGCCCAGAATGCCCACGATGATGGCCACCAGCCCCACATAGAAGAACAGCATGGTGAACCGCATGCGGTACAGCAGGGAGCCGAAGCCCGACAGAATCTTTTCCATGGAACGCCTTGAAGAGTGCAAATGCCGGGTCAATGCCCAGCCCAGGTTGAGCAGGCTGGATGATATTGACCGCTGATTGGCCTTGCGCCTGTCAGGGATTGGTATTCAGGCCTGCCACACCCCGAACCCGGCCGACCGCAGGTCAATGCCGATTTCCACCTCCCGCTCGGCGGCTTCGTCGTAGCTCATGGGGTTGAAGCCCTCGTACAGATCGGGCAGCAGGCGCAGGCCGTACTTCGTCACGAAGGCGTTGGCCTGGATGCCGGCCTTGTGCTTGTCAAACCGCACATCCGGGTCCAGCCCGGTCATGCCCACATAGACGCAGGGCTTGCCATCCACATAGCCCGGGTTGCAGCGCCGAAAACGCGGCTCCTGCAGCACGTCGGGGTGCAGCTCGATCACGTAGACATGGTGGCGCGGGCGGGGCATGGGCGGATTCTGACCGAAGGCCGCCCGCGGAACCCTAGCCGCCCGCGCGTATCCCACCCCCACCGCTGTTCAAGAAAGACCCTGTCCATGCTGCAACCCCTGAAGCACCTGCTCACCACCTTTCTGGCCCTGGAGCCGGCAAAGTCCGCTGCCGACGCCGCGCAGGCCTTGCATCTGGCCACCGCCGTGCTGCTGGTGGAGGTGATGCGGGCCGACCGCGAGCATTCGGCCGAAGAGCACCAGGCCGTGATCAAGGCCCTGGGCGAACGGTTTGCCCTCCCACCCGACGCCATGGACGACCTGATCGCCCTGGCGCAAGACACCGCCCGCACCGCCAACGACTTTCATGCCTTCACCAGCCAGGTCAACGAGCGCTTCACGCATCCGCAGAAGATCGAACTGGTGGAGTCGCTGTGGCACGTGGCCTATGCCGACGCCCACCTGGACGCGCACGAGAACCACGTCATCAGCAAGGTGGCCGGCCTGCTGCACGTGACGCATGGTGAGTACATCGCTGCCAAGATGCGGGCGAAGGCGGCTGCGCTGCCGTCGGTCTGATACCGATCCCCTGGGCAACGCTGGCATTCTCGAAATAGTCGTGGGTCTTCGGCTGTCATACGAACGTTTATCCCGGAGGACTTCTCAGTCTTCCAGTTCGTCCAGCAGCGCTTTTACCGCAGTCAGCAGCCCCGGCAGCGCGTTTTGCACAATGTTCCAGACCGTTCCTGGATTGACCGTCGCATAACCGTGGATGAGCTGGTGCCTAAGTAGCTCGCGCAGCTTCTTGCACGTCCTACAGAAACGCGCGCGGGTCACGCTGCATACACGGGCTCGCGGTGACGGTTGATGTTGGCCAACACGTAGGGGTTGCGAACTGCGCCCGGCTCGACAAGGTCCACACCCCGGCCCAGCAACTGCTCCAGCTCGGCCTTGGCGCCGAAGATGCTGTGCAAGTCCGGTTGCACGTCTGGCGCAAACTCGACCAGAAAGTCTGCGTCGCTGGTTTCGGGCACAAAGTCATCCCCGCGTGCCGCCGAACCGAACACCTCCAGCCGGCGAATGCGGTAGCGCTGGCAAATGTCGGAGATTCCGTCGATGTGACGGGCAATGGCGGGATGCATCCCGGAAGTGTACCGATCAGGGCAGTTACTTGCCAGAATGCGAGTGAACCCGCGAAGAGCCTGTTTCATCCCCCAAATATTCCAAAAAGTAACAAAGCCAGTCGCCTTTCATCCCACATCTTTGGCATGATGCCAAAGGTATTCAAATCAAACAGGGGATGACAGACGATGGCGGTGCTGATACCGGCCTTGGGCAGTTGTGTGGCCCGCATGACCAGTGGTGAACGGCGGGTGGCTGAGCGGCTGGAACAGAAACTCGACGCCGACTACCTGCTCTGGTACGACGTGGCCGTCGGCCCCCGGCACCAGCATCCGGACTTTGTCGTCATGCACCCGCGCCGGGGCATCCTGATCCTGGAGGTCAAGGACTTCCGGCTGTCCACCCTCATCCAGGCCAACAAGCAGACCTGGGACATCCACGGCGAGCTCGGCCCCAAGACCATTCCCAACCCGCTGGAACAGGCCCGGCAGTACGCGCACCAGGTGGTCAACGCGCTGGAGCGCGACCCGCAGCTGGTGCAGCCCGAAGGCCGGCACCAGGGCAAGCTGGCCTTTCCGTGGAGCTACGGCGTGGTGCTGCCCAACATCACCCGCGCGCAGTTCGACAAGGCCGAACTCGCCCACGCCATCGAACCGCACCGCGTCGTCTGCCAGGACGAGATGGGCGAACAGGTGGAGCCCGAGGCGCTGCAAAGCCGGCTGTGGGACATGTTCCCCTTCATGATGGGCGGCGTCATGTCGCTGCCGCAGATGGACCGGGTGCGCTGGATCATGTTCCCCGAGGTGCGCGTGCAGGTGACCGGCGAGCTGTTTGACGATGCCGACGAAGCCGCCGAACTGCCCAGCATCATGCGGGTGATGGACCTGCAGCAGGAGCAACTGGCCCGCAGCCTGGGCGACGGTCACCGCGTCATCCACGGCGTGGCCGGTTCGGGCAAGACCATGCTGCTGGGCTACCGCGCCGAACACCTGGCCAAAGCCCAGACCGCCGCCAGCAAACCCATCCTCATCCTCTGCTACAACGAACCGCTGGCCCGGCAGATTGCCCGTGTGATGGCCGCCAAAGGCATTGCCGAACGGGTGCATGCGGTGCACTTCCACAAATGGTGTCGTCAGCAACTGGTGGCCTACGGGCAAGACCTGCCGCCCAAGAACCTGCCGTGGGACGCCTTCTTTGAAGACATGGTCCAGCGCGTCATCACCGGCGTGGACCGCCGCCAGATCCCCAGCGGGCAGTACCAGGCCGTGCTGATTGACGAAGGCCACGACTTCGCGCCCGAATGGCTGCGCCTGGTGGTGCAGATGGTGGACCCCGCCACCAACAGCCTGCTCGTGCTGTACGACGACGCACAGAGCATCTACGACCGCACGCAGAAGAGCAAAAACTTCAGCTTCAAAAGCGTGGGTATCCAGGCGCAGGGGCGCACCACCATCCTCAAGATCAACTACCGCAACACGCGGCAGATCCTGCAAACGGCCAGCCTCGTCGCCGCCGACCTGCTGACCGCCGAAGACAAGGACGACGACGGCGTGCCCCTGCTCAAGCCCGTGAGCTGCGGGCGCGACGGCGAGGCGCCGCTCATCGTGCGCCTGCCCACCCTGCGCGAAGAAGTGGCCCGGGTGGCTGAGCTGCTGGCCACCGCCCACCGCGAAGGCCACGCCTGGGCCGACATGGCCATCCTCTGCCGCCACCACAGCGAAATGGACATGTGCGCCGAATTCCTGCGCAAACGCAAGCTGCCGCACCAGCTGCGCCGCAACTCGTCCAGCGTGTTCGACCCCGCGCACGACAGCATCAAGGTGATGACGCTGCACGTCAGCAAAGGGCTGGAGTTCCCGGTGGTGGCGCTGGTGGGCGCCGGGCGCATGCCCGCCGAGGGCGAAGACGAGCGCGAGGAAGCGCGGCTGTTCTATGTGGGGGCCACGCGGGCGACGCAGCGGTTGGTGATTGGGGCGAGTGGGAACGGGAAATTCGCTGCGCGCGTCTAGGCAAAAGGCAAGACCTGACCCCCATGCCAGTGCCAGTAACCCCCATGCCAGTGCCAGTAACCCCCATGCCGCTCTATGCCCTGCACCGACACCCTGCAGTGAGAGTGAGTGCCTTGGGTGTATTTTTTTGAGGCTTGACCCGGTGCTTAAACACCACATCTGCGCTTCCGGAACAGCCAAAGCTATGGACAATCACGGAAAGTACCTTTAAGGTATCGAACCTTCATGACGTATTCGACTCACACACCACAGCTCCCTGAGCAGCCACTGAGCCTGTGCTCCGATGTTGAGCGCAAGATTGGCAGCCGATGTTGGGACCTCAAGGCAGTTCAGTCTGCTGTATCGAGCAATGAGCTTAGCTTGAACTTGAGTTCTACCGCTAGTGAGCAAATTGTTTCAGAGCTTAATTGGACTTCTTCTCAAGTAGTTGGGTTTTTTCAAGCTTTGCACTTGGGGCGGTATAACGATTCTGAATGGTGTCTTCCTCCAAGTTATGGCAACAAGTTCGGACCTTTAGCTGCCGATAGTTATGTAATGGGGTTTGATCGGATGAAGCTGGTTGAGAGCCAGTTAAGGGTGCCTTGGGTTTACATAAAATTCAGTGTGCGGGAGAAATCTAAGCAGATTTTGATATTTTCTTGTCATCCGACAAGATTTTGATGGAGATTGTTATGACTAATAGTCGGGTGTGCCCGTTTTG
This sequence comes from Hydrogenophaga bisanensis, assembly GCF_042665135.1. Taxonomy (NCBI): domain Bacteria; kingdom Pseudomonadati; phylum Pseudomonadota; class Betaproteobacteria; order Burkholderiales; family Comamonadaceae; genus Hydrogenophaga; species Hydrogenophaga bisanensis. The sequence goes on along the minus strand of NZ_JBHTBX010000003.1, from coordinate 310,850 downwards.
TGAGGAAGAGGCTGCTCGTGTGGTCGAGTATTCGGGGAAAATTAAATTTGGAAGGAAGAGTGTTTTTGTTTCTGGTCTTAAGAAGGTGGTTTGCGATCGTTGTGAAAGTGAATCTATTCCGCTTGAATTTCATGATAAAAATACCGAATTGATTCGTGATGCTGCTTCGATTTCTGGTGAAGTGATTTCTGTTGATGTCTTGAAAGCATTCCGTGAAAAGTGGGGTCTTTCGCAGAAAGATGCTTCATTGATTTTTGGTGCAGGTGTTAGCTCTTTTGGTAAATGGGAAAGTAGGCAATCGAACATTAGTACCCCTGCAGCTTTATTAATTCAGGTTGCTGCTAAGTTTCCTGAGGTAGTTTCTTTTTTGGCGAAAATGGCTGATGTGGATTTGTGTCCAAGTAGCAGTGCTGCGAAGGAGTCGGTGTCTGCTTCTTCTCATAAGCTGTACGGTGCCTATGAGACTGTTTCGTCAAAGCTCGAGGATGCAGCTAACGGGATCTATATTCATGTTCCGAACTCCAGAGACAAATATGCAAGCTTTCCCAAGAAGGCTTTGAGTGCATCTTGGGAGATGGCGAACTTCGAGCACATTGGTGCTGTCAGAATAGATGCAGGCGTTAATAGGGGTGCGGCATGAGAGCTAGTCCGATCCAGCTTCTAGAGTCTTTTCCAGAGAAGGTATTGGTGGAGGCGGCGCTGCTCGATCAAGATGAAGAGCAAGGGCAGCAGGCTTTTGAAAAAGTCGACCTTCAAATCATGCGAGGCATTGAGCCATGTAGTGATTTTTGGAAGATTGATCCTCCGGTTTCGGGGGTGAATGATCGAACCTTTCGAGTTACGTTGGGGGTTAAAACTCCGGAGAATAAGCCGGCAGGTGGGTATTCTTTTGAGTTTGTTGTTTCTGGAATTGTTGCATGCCTGCCTGAGCGCGTCGGAGATAAAGCGCCCATAGATGTGGCATTTGAATATGGTCTTACAATTTTATATGGGATGATTCGGGAGCAGTTTTCGTTTTTGTCGGCCCGCATGCAGCCTGGCATTCGCTTTTTGCCCACCGTTAGTTTCATGGGGGAAATGGCTGCAAAGCCTCTGCCGGCACCGGATTCTTCTGAGTAGAAACGTGTCGGAAGCTAAAGCAGAGGGCCCGCTTAGCGCGGGCCCTCTCATTGACTGATCAGTACTCAGCCATTTTTTGTGCGGCTGAGTCCTTAATTACTTTCCCCAGGAGTCCTTCAACCCCGTCACCCGGTTGAACACCACCTTCCCGCCCACGCCGTGGTCCGCCCGGTCGGCCACAAAGTAACCGTGCCGCTCAAACTGGAATTTCTGGTCTTGCTTCGCTGCGGCCAGTGATGGCTCCACATAGGCCGTCACCACCTTCAGGCTGTCGGGGTTGAGGGCGTCCAGGAAGTTCTTGCCGCCCGCGTCGGGTTGCGGGTCGGTGAACAGGCGGTCGTACAGGCGCACTTCGGCGCTCACGCCGTCGGCGGCGCCCACCCAGGTGATGGCGGCTTTGGCCTTGACGCTGTCCGCGCCGGGGGTGCCGCTCTTGGTGCCGGCAATCACTTTGGCGTGCACTTCGGTCACGGTGCCGTCTGCGTCTTTGGCGCAACCCGTGCATTCGATGACGTAGCCGCCTTTGAGGCGCACCATGTTGCCCGGGAACAGGCGCTTGTAGCCCTTGGGCGGCACTTCTTCAAAGTCCTCGCGTTCGATCCACACGTCCTTGCCGATCTTGAACACGCGGTCGGGCGGGGGTGTTTGCCCCTCGGCAATGGCGCTGTGGGGCAGGGCGGGCTGGGTGCAGTCTTCGGTGTAGCCGTCAGAGCCGAACACTTCGGCCCAGTTGGTGAGCACCAGCTTGACGGGGTCGAGCACGGCCATGCCGCGGTGGGCCTTGTTTTCCAGGTCTTCGCGCAGGCAGCCTTCCAGCGTGCTGTAGTCGATCCAGGAATCGGCCTTGGTCACGCCAATGCGTTCGGCAAACAGCTGGATGGCCTCGGGCGTGTAGCCGCGGCGGCGCAGGCCGACGATGGTGGGCATGCGCGGGTCGTCCCAGCCGCTGACTTTTTTCTCGTTCACCAGTTGCGCCAGCTTGCGCTTGCTGGTGATGACGTAGGTCAGGTTCAGGCGCGCAAACTCGTACTGCCGCGGTGGCGGGGCCTTGAGCAGGCCGCCTTCGATCAGGCGCTCCATCAGCCAGTCGTAGAAGGGGCGCTGGTCTTCAAATTCCAGCGTGCAGATGGAGTGGGTGATCTGCTCCAGCGCGTCCTCGATGGGGTGCGCGAAGGTGTACATGGGGTAGATGCACCAGGCGTCGCCCGTGTTGTGGTGCGTGGCGCGGCGGATGCGGTAGATGGCCGGGTCGCGCATGTTGATGTTGGGCGACTGCATGCTGATCTTGGCGCGCAGCACGGCGGCGCCGTCGGCCAGTTTGCCGTCGCGCATTTCGCGGAAGCGGGCCAGGTTTTCGTCTGGCGTGCGGGCGCGGAAGGGGCTGTCCACGCCGGGCTTGCCGAAGTCGCCGCGGTTCACGCGCATTTCTTCGGCGGTCTGTTCGTCCACATAGGCGTGGCCGGCGGTGATCAGGTATTCGGCCGCGCGGTACATGAAGTCGAAGTAGTTCGACGCGTAGTACAGGTGGCTTTCCTGCTTGCCGTTGAAGTTGGATTCCCAGTTGAAGCCCAGCCACTGCACCGCGTCGAGGATGGAGTCCACGTACTCCTTTTCTTCCTTCTCGGGGTTGGTGTCGTCAAAGCGCATGTGGCAGACGCCGCCGTAATCGCGCGCCAGGCCGAAGTTCAGGCAGATGCTCTTGGCGTGGCCCACGTGCAGGTAGCCGTTGGGCTCGGGCGGGAAGCGGGTGCGGATCTTGGCCGGGTCGGGCTGGCCGGCGTCGTGGAAGGCGGCATCACCCGGGCCGCCGCCCCATTGGCGCTGGGCGTAGGTGCCGGTGGCCAGGTCTTTTTCGATGATCTGGCGCAGGAAGTTGGAGACCTTGTGCTCCTCGCCCTCAGCGGCGGCGGGAGTGTTGTTTTTGTTGGGGTTTTGGGTGGTGTTGGAGCTCATTGCTGCATTCTAGGGCGGTGCCTGGTTCACAGGCAGGACACGGTCTGTGCGTTGGCTTGCGCCAAGGCTCGGAAAGTGGCGCTGATGCGCTCATCTTGCGCGGCACGCTGCCAGAAACGCACCGCCAATTCGCGCGCCTGGGGCCACACGGGCAGGGTGTGCACCGTGGGGCGGGGCGGCTGGGCGGCAAAGTCGCGCGGCACCACCTCACCCGCCACCGGGGCGTAGAGCATGGGCAGCATGTCGTAGGCCGGGGCCAGGCGCCAGCGGTGGTCGTGCAGCAGCAGGGACAGGTTGCCGTGGTGGCGGTCGGTGTTGGCAATCAGGGCGCCGTAGGCGTCCAGCAGCACGATGGTGCGCACGTCGTCCGCGCTCAGCCGCTCCGGGCCGGCGCGGTCGGACCGGTGGGCGGTGTCGACCCAGTTGGTGCCCTGGCCGATGTACTGTCGGTCGTACACCTCCAGCGAGACCATGCCGACGCGGCCCTGCGGCGTGCGGTCGAAGCGGCGGCTTTGCAGGAAGACGCGGCCTTGCGCCTGGACAAGGTCGGTGACGGCGGCCGCGATGCCGGCGTCGGCCAGGGTCTGCAGGGCCAGCGCTTCGCAGACCAGCAGGTCGCGCCAGCGCTGGCTGGCGGCGCTGTCGTCGGCGGGAGAGAACTTGACCAGCACGGGGTGGCCATCGCGCACGGCGCTGAACTTGGGCTGCTCGCCGCCCGCGCTGGAGCCGGCCAGTGGCTGGCCCAGCGCCTGCGTGGCCAGGGCGGGGTACTGGGTGGTGGGGTCGGTCACCACCGGGGCGGCGCAGCGCGCAGGGGCGGCCAGGGCCTGGTAGCGGTCGAACGCGGCGGCGCCGACGATGAGGTTGCCGGGCAGGTCTTCACCGGCGTTGACCAGGGCCTTGAGGATGTGGTCGTCGCTCCAGTGGGCGAGGTTGGAGGGCAGGTGCAGGGCGGGGTGCTGGCCCACAAAGCCACGGCCCAGAAAGCCCTGGGGCCGCATGTCGTACAGAAACCAGGGCAGGCTATCGTAGAAGGCGCTCTGGCCGTGTTCGCGGTCGGCTTCCTCCATCCAGAAGCCGCCCCCGCTCAGCGGGTAGAGCGTACCGAAGAACTGCACCTGACCATCGGGCTGCACGGCGTGGATGGGCACCTGCCGGCCCACGCCATCCACCTCACGTGGCAGCAGGTAGCGCCGGGCGCGGGCTGCACCCACGGCCACCACCTGCCCGCTGGCCAGCAGCGGCGCGAGCAGGCGCGAAGCGGTGGGTTGGCTGATGCCCAGGCGCTGCTGCAACTGGCTGCTGCTGGCATGGCCACCCAAGGTGTGCAGGGCAGACACCAGGGTGGACGACGCGGAAGGGGACTCTGCAGCGGGCATGGAATGGATGTTTGAATGAATTTCAGAATGAATATTTACATTGTGACTTGAAAAAAGTCAATGAAAATCAATGATTTGAAGATGAAATAGGAGTGGACTCCGGCCATTTCTGACTGGATAAAACCAGTTCATGTGGCTTGATCTTGCCCGTGGCGCAGCCGTTTGGCGTGCGGGCCCAACCGACGAGGGGCGGGCCGGAACGATCAGGCGGCAGGGCTTTTACGGTATGGTTCGTGTCAACACTTGGTTACCGCCTGACTGCCGCCGTTTTGCCCTCCGCCGCCATGACCCGAGACAACCCCGACACCATTTCCATGGGCGAAGAAACGTCCCACTGGGAAGCCACCCAGGTCGAAGACGTGTTCTTGCCGACGGTGCGGGTGCAGTTGTCCTGGCGTGACGTGGAGGATGCCGTGGCCAATGGCGCCATCGTGCCGGCCGAAGCGCATTCCCTGTGGGCCACCTGGGCCATGCCCGGGGCGCCCACGCGGGTGGTCAGCGCGCCGGCGTATCCGCCGTCGGGCATGCCCATGCAGATGCCGATCGATCTGCACGACAGCGGTTTTGCCAGCGACAGCGTGTTTGCCAGCACCCGCCAGCGGGGGGATTCGCTGTTCCGCGAGATGCCGGCCGTGCCTGCCCATGGTCAAGGCGGCCGTGCTTTGGCGGGTGGCCTGGGTGCTGCGCTGGGCTTGCTGGCCGGTGTGGGCCTGACCTGGCTGCTGCTGGGCTGAGTGCCTGGTCCAGGCCGGTCTTACTGGCCGAACCGGGGACCGTCGACAAGAAAGGCGGTTTCTTCGGCGGTGCTGGGCCTGCCCAGGGCGGCGTTGCGGTGCGGGAACCGGCCAAACCGGGCCACGATGTCGCGGTGCAGGATGGCGTAGCGCAGGTTGCCCGCCAGCGTGTCCCGCAACGGTGCCGGCGCCTGCTGCTGAAGCACCGTGAAACGGGCCACGCATTCTTCCTGCAAGGCCAGGTCTTCCGCGTGCATGAGGGGCATGTACATGAACAGGCGCCCCACCACGGGAAGCCGGGCGTCCAGCCTCTGGGTCAGGGCATCCGTCACCAGGGCCTGCGCGCGGGCGTCGCCGGCAAAGGCTTGTGGTCGGCCGCGGTGGATGTTGCGGGTGAACTGGTCCAGCAGCAGCACCAGCGCCAGGCGGTGATGCGGGTCATTTTCCCAGTCGGACAGACCGCCTTCGATGGCGTGGGTCACATCGGCCGCAAACCTTTGGCGGATGCGCTCGTCCACCGCCGCGCCGCCCTTGAACCAGAGATCGTCCCGGTCGGCGGCGGGCCAGTCGCAGGGCCAGTCGTCCCCCATCCAGAAGCGCAGCACGTCGACGGGCGTGGTTTCCGTGGGAAAAGTCACGTGCGACGAAGGTGCAGCAGGGTTCTTGTTACGCATGGCAACGACTTTGACGAAGCATGAGAAAGAGAGTACCTTGTGCAAGGGTGTAATGCAGGTCAGGGAAACACTACCCCCTGCTGGAGTAAACCATGATGAATTTGCCGAATGTTCTGCGCCCCGCCCGTGTGATGGCACTGGCGGTGGCCTCTGCCGGCGTGTGGGCACTGTCTGGCGCCGCCAGCCTGGCCCAGGCCCGCGACGATGTCTACTGGTCCATCGGCGTCAATTCGCCGGGGGTGTCGGTGGGTGTGACCAATACCCGGCCTGTGGCGGTGTACCCGGCCCCGGTGATCGTGCACAGCCCGCCGCCGGTGGTGTATGCGCCGCCGCCGGTGATCTACAGCCCGCCTCCGTCGCGTTCGGTGCGGCCGGTGGTGGTGCACCAGGCGCCGGTGGTGGTGTATGGCCCGCCGCCGCATCGCCGCCACTGGGATGACCATCCTGGCCGTGGGCACAAGCACGGTCATCGCCACTGGCGCGATGACGACGACCGGCACGACCGCCGCTGGGACCGTGACGACGACCGTCGCGGTGGTCGTTACTACCAGAATTGATGCGGGTGTCTGACGCCAGCGTGGGCCGGCGTGCGCTCTGCACGGGGCTGGTGCTGGCCGTGGCGGCGCTGGGTGGCTGCGCGCTGGTGCAGCCCGGCCCCCGTACGTTGGAAATCTCGGAAGCGCGGCTGGCCGATCTGGTCTCCCGGCGCTTTCCGCTGGATCACCGCTACCTGGAGATGGTGGACGTGTCGCTCTCGCGTCCCCGATTGCGCCTGCTGCCGCAGGAAAACCGCATCCAGACCGAGCTGGACTACACCATGGGCACCGCGCTGCCCGGCACCCGCTCTGTGCGCGGTGTGCTGGGCTTGAGCTACGGGCTGCGCTTTGACCCGGCGGACCGCAGCGTGCGCCTGTCCGAGGTGCGGGTGGAGCGCTTTGATGTGCCCGGCGTGCCGGCCGGGCAGGCCGAGCGCATGAGCCGCCTGGGCAGTGCCGTGGCCGAATCCGTGCTGCAGGACGCCGTGATTCACCGTCTGCGGGCGGACGAACTGAAGGTGGCCGAAGGCTGGGGCTATGAGCCGGGGGCTTTTCGGGTGGTGCCCGGTGGCCTTCAACTGACCATGACCCCGGTCCGGCGCTGACAGCGTTCAGGCGGCTGACGACGGACCGCCGGCGACCGGGGTGAGCGTGAAGCAGAAGGTGGCGCCCTCGCCGGGGGCCGATTCGGCCTCGATCGTTCCACCGTGTCTTTCGACGATGCGCTTGGATGTGGCCAAGCCGATGCCCAGGCCTGCGAACTCGCCGGGCTGGTGCAGGCGCTGGAAGGGCTGGAACAGCTTGGCGGCGCGTGACATGTCGAAGCCGGCACCGTTGTCGCACACGCAGAACCAGCGCTGACCATTGACGATCTTGCCGTAGACGCGGATACGGGCCACCGGCTGGTGGGCGGTGTACTTCCAGGCATTGCCCAGCAGGTTCTGCAGCAAGGCCTCGACCAGCAGCGGGTCGGCTTCTGTTGTCAGGCCCGGTTCCACCGTCCAGTCGACTTGCCGTCCGGGGTGCTCTCGGGTCAGGTCCTCGCACTGGCTGCGTGCCAGGTTGCTGATGCTGACCGGGGCGCGCTGCAGTTCGCCGCGCGAGAACTGCGAGAGCTTGAGCAGCCCGTCAATGAGCAGACCCATCTGGCGGCTGGCGCTCATGATGCGCCGCAGGTTGTCCTGCGTGGGCGCGTCAAAGTCGGGGTGGTCTTCCTGGATGGCCTGGGCAAAGCCGTTGATGATGCGCAGGGGCGACCGCAGGTCATGCGCGACCGCGTAAGAGTAGCTTTCCAGTTCGTTGTAGGCGCCGCGCAACTGCTGGGTGCGTTCGCGGATGCGAGCCTCCAGCGTGGCGTTGAGCTGCTGAACTTCCAGTTCGGCGCGCTTGCGGGAGGTGATGTCGTAGGTGACGCCCAGCGCACGAATGGCCTTGCCGGCGGCATCGCGTTCGAACTCGGCCTGAGCCAGAAACCAGCGCTCTTCGCCGTTGATGATCACTCGGTACTCGTCTGTGTAGGACGCCTCGCCCCTGACACCGCGGTACCAGTTGCGGGACATCCGCTCACGATCGTCCGGGTGGCACATGGCCACCAGGTCGTCGCGGGTGAATTCGTGCTGTGACAGCCCGAGCATCCGGTGCGACTCGAACAGGGTGCGGAAATGCATGGTGGACAGGTCCACCGTCCAGGTGGCGAGGCCGGCCAGGCGAGCCGCCTGGCGCATGAGCTGCTCGCTGGTGCGCAAGGCCTGGTTGGTGGCCTTGGTCTCTGTGATGTCCTGCACCACCGAGATGAAGAAGTCGGGTTCGCCCCGGTCGTCGCGGATGAGTGCGACCGTCAGTTTGACCCAGACGATGTGGCCGTCTCGGTGGAAGTAGCGCTTTTCCAGCGTGTAGTCGGACCGCTTGCCGGCGATCGCCTGCTCCAGCAGTCCCACATCGTCGGCAATGTCGTCCGGGTGGGTGATGTCCTGGAAGCGCATGTTCAGCAACTGCTCACGCGGATAGCCCACCATGTCGCAGAAGTGCTGATTCACCCGCAGCAGGGTGCCATCCAGGCCGACGTGGGTCATGCCGGCCGCCGCCTGCTCGAACGTGGCCATGTATTGCCGGTGGGTTTGCCGCGCAGCCTCGCTCGCCTCGCGCAGGCGCTGGTTCTTCTGCTGGACGAGCGAGATGGCGCCGATGACCACCAGCTGGGTGATCAGGTGCCAGCCGTTGAGCCAGAAGGCCTCCATCGGGTTGTCAAAGGCCAGCGAAAAGTAAGGTTTGACCAGGAAGAAATTGACGATGAGCATGCCCAGCACCGTGCTGAGCAGACCCGCCGCCGCGCCGCCATAGACAGTGGCCAGCACCACCGCGAGCGACAGCGTCACAAAGCGGCCGCCGGATTCGGCGGGGGCCAGCATCACCCGCAACCAGGCCGCCAGCAGCGTGATCACCACCGCCACCAGCAGGCGCTTCCAAAGGCTGCGCCGGGCGGGATAGGCATCGAGCGCCCATGCCCAGAATCGCCGGTTGTCCGGCGATGAGGCAGGGAGCGCGGGCACCGGATCGATGCCGCTGGTGTTGGGGTGTGGTGGCTGCACGGGGGCTGACAGTTAGCTAGAACCGGTTATACCGGTTTTAGCCGTCCTGAAGACCCCCAAATGTCCCGGGTTCGTGCAACAGTTGTCCCGGTTGATGTGTTCTGGCGTCAGCCCGCCATGCAGCGCAGGGCCTTTTCGATCAGGGAGGCGGTGTCCTGCGGGCGCTCCATCGGGAACAGGTGCGATCCCTCCGTCATCTGCAGGCGGTCGCCCGGGTTCTTGCCCACCACCTTGAGGGTCATGCGCATGCCCACCTGGCGCATCTCTTCGGATTGCGTGCCGCCGATGAAGGCCACGGGGCACTGAAGCGGATGGCGGCGAAGCAGGCGGTCGAGGTTATGGGGCAGGGTGTTGTAGATGGCGGTTTCGACGTCGCGGTCAAAGGCCAGCATGCGCTGGGTGCCGTGCGCAGTGCTCACGTCGACCGTGCCGTGATCGATGTAGTCGCGCAGAACCTGGGGGTCCCAGCGGGCGAAGGCTTTCTTGTGCTGGAAGTGCGCCAGTGCTGCCTCTGCATCGGGCCAGGCGTTGCGGCGCTTGCGGCTGATCTTGCCCGGCGAAATGGAACCCACCAGCTGGGTGCGCTTGGCCAGCTCCACCGTGCGGGCCCGCCAGCCGCCCAGCAGGGGCGAATCCAGCAGCAGCACACCCTTGATGCCATGCCCGCCCAGTTGGGGGAAGCGGGCTGCGCACATCAGGCTGAGGAAGCCGCCCAGGGAATGGCCCACCAGCCAGGCCGGCTGGCCGTGCCGTTCGATCTCGGGGCCGGCAAAGTCGGCCAGCTGCTGGACCAGGTGGGGCCAGTTGCTGGTGACGGGATATTGCGGGTCGTGGCCGAACTTGTCGACACCCCGCACCGTGTAGCCACGGGCGCGCAGGCTGCGCTTGAGCACGGCATAGGTGCCCAGCGGAAAGCTGTTGGCATGGGAAAAGATGATGAGGGACATCAGATCAGCTTGTCCTTGGGGGTGCTGATCTTGCGCAGCGGCTGGCTGCGACCGCTGCCCTCGCACATCAGGGGGACGTCGGTGGGGCTGCCGTCCCAGGTGGGGTGCTCGATGCTGTCGAAGACCTCGCGCAGCTTCTGGCCCCAGGTGCGGCGCACCATCTGGAAGTAGGGGTTGTTGTCGTCGATGCAGGTGATCCGGTCGCTCTTGAGGGCGTTGGCCTCGTACACCGCCATGTCCAGCGGCAGCCCCACCGACAGGTTGGACTTCAGGGTCGAGTCCATCGACACCAGCAGACACTTGGCGGCTTCGTCCAGCGGTGTGTCGGGCGTGATGACGCGGTCCAGCACGGGCTTGCCGTACTTGGATTCACCGATCTGGAAGAAGGGGGTTTCCGACGTGGCCTCGATGAAGTTGCCGGCCGAATAGACCTGGAACAGGCGCATGCCTTCCCCTTTGACCTGGCCACCGAAGATCATGGACACGTTGAAGTCGACGCCGGCGCGCTTGAGGGACTCGCCATCGCGGTTGTAGACATGGCGCACCGCTGAGCCCAGCACCCGAGCGGCATCGAACATGCTCTTGGCGTTCCAGATGGTGATCGGCTCGCCACCCTCGTGGTCGTTGAGCTGCTCGACCTGCAGGATCTCGCGCACCGACTGCGAAATGCTCAGGTTGCCGGCCGAGAGCAGGCACATGAAACGGTCGCCGGGCTTTTCGTAGACGATCATCTTGCGGAAGGTGCTGATCTGGTCCAGGCCCGCGTTGGTGCGGGAGTCGGAGAGGAACACCAGTCCGGCCTTGAGTTTGACGGCGACGCAGTAGGTCATGATTTCTGGGCGAGTTTCTTGAGGGCGTAGAGCTGGTCCAGCGCTTCGCGCGGACTCAGCGCATCGGGGTCGATGTCGGCCAGGGCGGCCAGCACCGGTGGGGTTTCGGGTTCGGGCGCTGCGGGCGGCGGTGCAAAGAGGTCGACCTGCACGCGGCTGCTCTCGCTGTGGGCTTCCAGCGCGGCCAGCGCGTGTTTGGCGTGCTGCACCACCGCGGAGGGTACGCCCGCCAGCCGCGCGACCTGGATGCCGTAGCTGCGGCTGGCCGGGCCAGGCTCAATCTGGTGCAGGAAGACAATCCCGCTCTTGCCGCCGCCTTCGACGGCGCTGACGTGGACGTTGACCGCACCGTGGTGGGTGGCGGGGAATTCGGTCAGCTCGAAGTAGTGGGTGGCGAACAGGGTGAAGCAGCGCGGCTTGTCGTGCAGGTGGGCGGCGATGCCGCCGGCCAGGGCCAGGCCGTCGAAGGTGGAGGTGCCCCGGCCGATCTCGTCCATCAGCACCAGACTCTGGGGGGTGGCAGCGTGCAGGATCTGGGCGGCTTCGGTCATCTCGACCATGAAGGTGGACTGCGCGTTGGCCAGGTCGTCGGCGGCGCCGATGCGGGTGTGGATGGCGTCGATCGGACCCAGTCGGCAGCTGGCGGCGGGCACGTAGCTGCCCATGCTGGCCAGCAGCACGATGACGGCGACCTGGCGCATGTAGGTGCTCTTGCCGCCCATGTTGGGGCCGGTGATGACCTGCATGCGCTGCTTGCCGCCGAGCACGGTGTCGTTGGCGATGAAGCTGCCGCCGCTGGTCTCCTGCAGGCGCGCTTCGACGACCGGATGGCGGCCACCGCGGATCTCGATGCAGGGTTCGGAGGTGAAGGTCGGCTCGGTCCAGTTGAGGGTCAGCGAACGCTCAGCCAAGGCGCAAAGCGCATCCAGGGCAGCCATGGCGCGGGCCAGGCGGGTGAGCGGGTCGATGAAGGTTTGCAGCTCGTCCAGCAGGTGGTCGTAGAGCCATTTCTCGCGCGCCAGTGCCCGTTCCTGAGCCGACAGGGCCTTGTCTTCGAAGGCCTTGAGTTCGGGCGTGATGAAGCGCTCGGCGTTCTTGAGGGTCTGGCGGCGGCGGTAGTCGTCGGGCACCTTGTCGATCTGGCCCTGGGTGACTTCGATGTAGAAGCCGTGCACCTTGTTGTACTGCACGCGCAGGTTGGCGATGCCGGTGCGCTCGCGCTCGCGGGTTTCCAGGTCGATCAGGAAGCCGTCGCAGTTGGTCTGAATGGCGCGCAGTTCGTCGAGCTCGGCATCAAAGCCGTCGGCGATCACGCCGCCATCGCGAATCAGGGCCGACGGCTCCGGGCGGATGGCCTGGGCCAGTAGCTGGGCACAGGCCGGTGGTGGGGTCAGGTCGGTGCCGATGTGTTGCAGCAGCGCTGCATCGGTGTGACTTTTGTCGGCCTGCAGGACGCCCGCCAGCTGGTGCGCACGGACCAGGGTTTGGGTCAGGCCGACGAGTTCGCGTGGGCGCACCTGGCGCAGCGCGATGCGGGCGGTGATGCGCTCGACGTCGCTGGCGCCCTTGAGCTCGCGGCGCAGGGTCTGCCACAAAGGGCTGGTGTTGCCGGCACGCAGCACGCCGATGGCGGCCAGGCGCTCGCGGGCCTGGTGGCGGTCGCGCCGGGGCTCCAGCATCCACTGGCGCAGGGCGCGACTGCCCATGCCAGTGTGGCAGGTGTCCAGCAGCGAGAACAGCGTGGGGCTGGTCTCGCCGCGCAGGGTGTGGGTCAGTTCCAGGTTGCGACGGGTGTTCAGCGGCAGGTCGATCAGCTCGCCGCTGCGGGCCACCTGCAGGCTGCGCACATGGTTCAGGGCCTGGCCCTGGGTGTGTTCGGCATAGGCCAGCAGGGCGGCCGCGGCGGCGTGGGCATCCTTGAGGTCCTGCGCGTCCCAGGCCGACAGGCTGGCGGCCTGCAACTGCTCCAGCAGCTTGCGTTCACCCAGACCGGCATCGAAGGCCCAGGCCGGGCGGACCACGGCCACCAGGCGTTGACCGCTGGGCAGGGGCTGGCTGCTCAAGGCCTGCAGCGATTTTTCAAAGGAAGGGGTGACTTCGGCGCTGTAGAGCACCTCTCCCGGGGCTATGCGGGCGATCCAGTCAGCCAGTTCGTCGCTGGCGCACTGGGCCAGCGTGACGATGCCCTGGGTGACCGACATCCAGGCCAGGCCCACGCCGGTGCGGGCGCCCGGGTGTACCGCCAGCAGCACGGCCTCGGTCTTGTCGGACAGCAGTTCGGTGTCGGTGAGGGTGCCGGGGGTAACCACGCGCACCACCTTGCGCTCGACCGGGCCCTTGGCGGTGGCCACGTCGCCCACCTGTTCGCAGATGGCGACCGACTCGCCGAGCTTGATCAGTCGGGCCAGGTAGCTTTCCACCGAGTGAAAAGGCACCCCGGCCATGATGACCGGTTCGCCGGCCGACTGGCCACGCTGGGTCAGGGTGATGTCCAGCAGACGGGCGGCTTTCTCGGCGTCGCCGAAGAAAAGCTCGTAGAAATCCCCCATCCGGTAAAACACCAATGTGTGCGGAAATCCGGCCTTGATGGCCAGATATTGCTGCATCATGGGGGTGTGTCTGTCCAGCGGCGCGCTCAAGGGGGGTCTCTTCGGTATGCGTCAAACCAACCGGCAACTGTAGCAGTTCGCCCCGCTGTCTCAGGATCCCGATTCCTGCCAGTCCCACACATGCCAGAGTCTGTCTTTGTCCAGGTCCAGGGTGTTGAGCACGCAAGTGCAGATGTCATGCATGCGACGCCGCTGCCGTCCGTCCCGGCCATGGACCTGCTGTTCGCGGCCTCGCCGTTGCCACAGAGCCTGAGCCGGCGGCTGGACGGGGCCTTGCTGGCGGTCAACGATGCGTGGGTCCGGCTCACCGGCATCGCGCGGGCGCAGGCACTGGGCAGGACATCGCTGCAGCTGGCCCAATGGCCGTCGGCCATGGAGCGGCAGGACTACCTGGAGAGTATCGAACGGGGAGAGCCGTCGTACACCGTGGAGTCCTATGGTGAGCGTGGGCTGCGGGTGCGCTTGAGCACCACCCGGCTGATGCACGAAGGGCAGGAACTGCTGCTGGTGGGGTGGGAGGACATCACGCGGGAACATGAGGCTGAATCCCGCCTCATGGAGGCCAACCGGCGTCTTCAGCAGCAGGTGGAGCTGCATGAGGCCACCGAGAAGCTGGCGCGGGTGGGCCACTGGACCAATCCGCAGGACGCCGAGCAGGTGATCTGGTCGGCTGGTTTGCGAGAGATTGTGGGTGTACGGCCCGATGAGGTGCTCACGCGCGACCAGGCAAGAGCGATTCTCCATGAGGAGGACCGGGCCGCCTGGCTGGAAGCCAGGCAGGCGCTGGACGGCCGTGTGCTGGAGTTTCGCATTCGCAGACCGGATGGCCAGATCCGGTGGGTGCGAAGCCGCATGGATCAGACCACTGTCTGGGGCAATCCCGACACCGACTTCGGTGTGGTTCAGGACATCACGGTCGAGAAGCAGGCGCTGGAGGCTCAGGCCAGTCAGGCCGAGCTGATCCACCACATTGCCGCGCGGGTGCCTGGTCTGATCTATCAGGCGCGACTGCGTCCGGATGGTCGCAGCGAAATACCGTTTGTCAACGATGCCGTGCGAGATCTGCTGGAACTCGATGCGGATGAGTTGCGTCAGGATGCCAGCGCTCTCTTCTCCCGCGTCCACCAGGACGATCTGGTGAGCGTGTTGCAGGCGCTGGCGGATTCGGCCGAGAACCTCAAGCCCTGGCGTCAGCTTTATCGGGCGGTTTTGCCATCGCGTGGCGTTCGCTGGATGCGGGTGGAAGCCGTGCCCCAGCGCGAGCCGGATGGATCCACCCTGTGGCATGGGTTCACGTCCGATGTGACCGAGTTGCAGCAGGCGACCGAGACGCTGATGGAGCAGCACCTGCAACTGGAGGCGGCGACCGCCGAACTTGCGCGCCAGAAGCAGACGCTGCGGGTGACGCTGGACAGCATGTCCCAGGGCATCACGCAGGTGGACAAGAACCGCCGCACGATTGTCTACAACCAGCGTTTTCTGGATATGCTGGATCTGCCGGAATCGTTGATGGCCACCCAGCCCACGCATGAACAGATCACCGCCTTCCAGAGGGCCCGGGGAGACTTCGGCGAGAACGGCGCGCTGGTGGAAGACGACGCGCGGCGCTACGTGATCGGCGAGCAGGGGGTGCCGATGCCTTCGCACTACCTGAGGAAGACCCGGGACGGGCGCACCCTGGAAGTCCGGACACGGCAGCTAGAGCACGGTGGCATGGTGCGCACCTTCAGCGATGTGACCACCTATGTGCAGGTTCAGGAAGAAGTGCGGCGCCTGAATGCGACGCTGGAACAGCGTGTGAAGGAGCGCACCGCAGAACTCGAAAGATCCATGCGTGACATGGAGATCATCTCCTATTCCATCGCACACGACCTGCGGGCACCCTTGCGTGCCGTCAACGGTTTTGCCAGCCTCATTGCCGATGAAGGTGAGGAACTGCGGCCGATGACCCGTGACATGTTTCAGCGCATCTCGCGAGCGTCGGCGAACATGGGGCAGATGATCAGCGACATGCTGGAGCTGCTGCGGGTGGTGCGCGCCGACCTGACACCGGCGCCGGTGAACCTGGCGGAGTTGGCCCGCAGCGCCGCCGATGCGCTGGCACCGGGCATGGAGCAGGATGAACTGCTGTGCGAAGTCATGCCACCGGCGCTGGGCGATGCGACGCTGCTGCGGCAGGTGCTGCTGAACCTGCTGGACAACGCCATCAAGTACGTTCGGCCGAATGAGCGCCCCCGCGTGGTGCTGGGCTATGACGCCGTACGGGCCGCGTACTTTTTGCGCGACCAGGGGCGGGGCTTCGACATGGCGCGTGCCGAGAAGCTCTTCGGCCTGTTTCAGCGCATGCACGCCGGGATGGAGATCCCCGGCACGGGGGTGGGTCTGGCCATCGTGGCCCGCATCATCGAGCGTCATGGTGGACGCATCTGGGCCGATTCGCAGCCAGGCCAGGGAACCACCTTCTGGTGGACGCTGCCTACCGCCTGAGTTCAGTCGGCCAGCTTGTCGGTCCGCTTGCGAAGTTCGAGCTGGCGGCGGCAGGTGGTGTTGATGACGCGCAGTTCGGCCAGGGTTTCGTCGATCTTGGCCCGTTTGGCTTCGAGTTCCTGGATGGCGGTGTCGGTGCGGCTGATGACGTAGCTCAGCTGCTGCGCACGGCCCTCGCCGTGGTCACCGTACAGGTCCAGATAGCGCTTGATTTCGGACAACGGTGAGCCAATGGCCTTGGCGCGCAGGATGAGCGCCAGGCGTGCCCGGTCGCGCCGTGTGTAGACGCGCGCGCCGTTGATGCGCATGGGGGAGAGCAGGCCCTTGTCCTCATAGAAGCGCAGGGCCCGCAGGGTCACGTCGAACTCCTTGCACAGCTCGGTGATGCCGAACAGTTCGGTGGTCCCTGCATCGCGGTGCGAGTCCACGAAAGCCTGGGCATCGGCGGCTGCGGTGGCATCCGGGATGGCTGGCGTTGAGACGGCCTGTGCGCCGTTGGCGCGCTTGGCGGTCTTGCGGGGAGCGAGCGGGGTGTTCAAGGAGTTTCCTGTCGGGGCAAATCTTCAGATGACGCGCTGCAGTCGCATGGCCACACCCATGTCGCCCGAGACCTTGAGCTTGCCCATCATGAAGCCGGTGGCAGGCTCAAGGTCGCCAGTCAGCAGCGCAGCGAGATTATCGAGCGTGATGCCCACGGTGCAGTCGGCGGCCTTGTCTTCGTTGTCGACGCTGTTGGGGGTGGACTTGCCGTCGATGTAGACGAAACCGTCGCTGCCGCAGTCGAACTTGAGGGTGGCATTGAGGCCGCTGTCGGCGCCGACTTTCTGGCGGATGGCTTCGGTACAGGCTTGCAGATCCATGGTGGTCCTTTCGTTTGAGATGTTGCATCGGCGATATGCCGGCGCTGGCCCGATGCTATGCCTCAGGGGTTCCGTAATGCATAGGGAAAATACCTAAACGGAATCAGATTGACGTTAACGTCACCCTGCCGTCTAATGGCTGACATTGCACAGGAACCACACACATGCCAGTCATCCGTTCCAAACTCCAGCCCAAGTCGGACGCCTTTGCCGCCAACGCCCGCCGCATGGCTGAACTGCTCGCCGAGGTGCGTCGCCTTGAGCAGGTCGTCATCACCGAATCCGAATCCAGGCGCGAGAAGTTCGAGAAGCGCGGACAGCTGCTGCCACGTGAGCGGGTGGCCCGCCTGCTCGATCGCGATTCGACGTTCCTGGAGCTGAGTCGACTGGCCGGCCTGAACATGCACGACGACGATGGCAAGAAGTCGGTCATGGGCGGTGGATCCATCGTGGGCATCGGCAAGGTGGCCGGCAAGCGCTGTCTGATTTCGGCCAACGACAGTGCGGTCAAGGGCGGCACCGTCTCGCCCATGGGCCTGCGCAAGGCGCTGCGGGCGCAGGAGATTGCGCGGGAGAACCGCCTGCCGCTGATCTATCTGGTGGAAAGCGGGGGTGCGAACCTGATGTACCAGAGCGAGATCTTCGTGGACGGCGGTCGCAGCTTTGCCAACCAGGCCCGCATGTCGGCCATGGGTCTGCCGCAGGTCGCGGTGGTGCACGGTTCGTCGACGGCAGGCGGTGCGTACCTGCCGGGGCTGTCCGACTACGTGATCCTGGTGCGCGAGCGCTCCAGCATCTACCTGGCCGGTCCGCCACTGGTCAAGGCGGCCATCGGGGAGGATGCGACAGACGAGGAGCTGGGCGGGGCCGAAACCCACGCGCAGGTGACCGGCCTGGGCGAGTACCTGTGCGAGGACGACGCGCACGCGATCGCGATGGCGCGCGAGGTGATGGACAAGCTGCGCTGGGACACCGTGCCAGACGCTGCCTCAGCGCCGGAACCTCTGTACCCCGAAGAGGACTTGCTGGGTGTGGTACCCGCCGATGACCGCGAGCCCTACGACGTGCGCGAGGTGATTGCCCGCCTGGTGGATGGCTCGGACTTTCTGGAGTTCAAGGCGGCCTTCGCGCCCGAGACGGTGTGCGGGCATGCGCGCATCCAGGGGCGGCTGGTGGGCATCCTGGGCAATAACGGGCCGATCCAGCCCAACGGCTCCACCAAGGCAGGGCAGTTCATCCAGCTGTGCGACCAGAGCGGCACGCCGCTGCTGTTCCTGCAGAACACCACGGGATACATGGTGGGATCGGCAGCCGAGCGGGCCGGCGCTATCAAGCATGGCTCCAAGATGATCCAGGCGGTGGCCAACGCGCGGGTGCCCAAGTTCACCGTGGTGCTGGGCGGCTCCTACGGTGCCGGCAACTACGGCATGTGCGGTCGGGGCTTTGATCCGCGCTTCATCTTCGCCTGGCCGTCGGCCCGCACGGCCGTAATGGGTGGCGAGCAGGCGGCGCGGGTGATGGACATCGTCAACCGCGCCAAGCTCGAGCGCATGGGCATGCCGGCCAACGACGAGGCGCTCAAGGCCATGTCCGACGGCTTGCGCATGCGGCTGGACAAGGAATCGGCCGCGCTGTTTGGCACCGCCCGTCTGTGGGACGACGGAATCATCGACCCGCGCGACACGCGCCGCATTCTGGGACTGTGTCTGGCCATGGCCGAAGAAGCCGCCAGCCGGCAGCTGCATCCCAACACCTTTGGCGTGGCCCGCTTCTGACGGCGGATCTGCCACACCGCATCGTTTCACCCTCCATCGAAGGACTCCATGAAATTCACCGCCGAGCACGAGCAGATTGCCGACACCGTCCGCAAGTTTGTGGCCAAGGAGATCAATCCCCACATCGCCCAGTGGGAGGCCGCGGGCCAGTTTCCGGCCCACGAGGTGTTCAAGAAGATGGGCGACCTGGGCCTGCTGGGCATCAAGTACCCGGTGGAATACGGTGGCATGGGGCTGGACTTCAGCTACGCCATGGTGATGGCCGAGGCGCTGGGTGAATGCAATGCCGGTGGCGTGCCCATGGCGATTGGCGTGCAGACCGACATGTGCACGCCGGCGCTGGCGCGCTTCGGGTCTGACGATCTGCGGCGCGAGTTTCTGGCGCCATCGATCGCGGGTGATCTGGTCGGCTGCATCGGTGTGAGCGAGGTGACCGGCGGCTCGGATGTGGCGGCACTGAAGACCGTGGCCGAGAAGGATGGTGACGACTACGTCATCAACGGCTCCAAGATGTGGATCACCAACGGCATGCAGGCCGACTGGTGCTGCCTGCTGGCCAACACGTCCGAAGGTCAGGCCCACAAGAACAAGTCGCTGATCATCGTGCCGCTGAACACGCCCGGCGTGACGCGCCAGGCCATCCACAAGATCGGCATGCACTCGTCGGACACGGCGCAGCTGTTCTTCGACAACGTGCGGGTGCCCCGGCGCCACCTGATCGGGCAGGAGGGCATGGGCTTCATGCTGCAGATGCTGCAGTTCCAGGAGGAGCGCCTGTACGGCGCGGCTGGCGCCCTGCGCACGCTCGACCGGATGATCGACCAGACCATCGACTACACGCGCCAGCGCAAGACCTTCGGGCGGTCCATTCTGGACAACCAGGTGGTGCACTTCCGACTGGCAGAACTGCGCACCGAGGTGGAGGCGCTGCGTTCGCTGACCTACCGGGCGGTGGAGTCCTACATCTCGGGCAAGGACGTGACCAAGCTGGCGTCGATGGCCAAGCTCAAGGCCGGGCGCCTGAGCCGCGAGGTGGCCGATGCCTGCCTGCAGTACTGGGGCGGCATGGGCTTCACGGCCGACAACCCGATATCGCAGGCCTACCGCGATGGTCGCCTGATCTCGATCGGTGGCGGTGCCGACGAGATCATGCTGGGCATCATCTGCAAGCTTGAGGGCACCTTGCCCGGCAAGGCCTGAACCATGGGTGGCCAAGCAATGCCGGTGTGCGAGACCTTGCTGCTGCGGCGCGAGGGCGCGGTGTTGCATGTGCAGCTGAACCGCCCAGAGGTGCGCAACGCCATGTCGCTGCAGATGGTGGACGAACTGCGCCAGACCTTGCAGGCGGCCGAGTCCGATGGGCAGCTGCGGGTGATCGTGCTGCGTGGCAGCGGCGGCCACTTCTGTGCGGGTGGCGATATCCGCGACATGGCCGCGGCCCGCATGAAACTGGCCGATGCCGCGCCGGGCCAGGACCCGGTGGCCGAGGTCAACGCCCGTTTCGGCGAGTTGTGCGTGGCCTACGCGGGCACGCCGCTGGCCGTGGTGACGGTGCTGGAGGGCACGGTGATGGGCGGCGGCTTCGGTCTGGCCTGCGTGGCCGATGTTGCGCTGGCCGACCCTGGCGCCAGCTTCCGTCTGCCGGAGACCTCGCTGGGCGTGGTGCCGGCGCAGATTGCCCCCTTCCTGGTCGAGCGGCTGGGCTATTCGCAGGCGCGGCGCCTGGCGGTCACCGGCGGTCGCCTGGACGCCACTGCTGCCCTGGGAATGGGCCTGGTGCATGGCGTTCACGCAGCCGACGCCATGCCGGGTGCCCTGCAGGCGGTGCTGACCGACATCCTGGCCTGCGCGCCGGGCGCCATTGCCGCCACCAAGGCGCTGATGGCACGTGCCCGGTTCACGCCACCGGCCGATCTGGTGCAGGACGCCGCGGCGGTCTTCTCGCGTGCCGCCCTTGGCCCGGAAGGCCAGGAAGGCACGGGCGCATTCCTTCAGAAACGCAAACCCTCCTGGGCGGTCTCATGAGTTTTTCCAAGATCCTGATTGCCAACCGCGGCGAGATCGCTTGCCGCGTGATTCGAACGGCCCGGCGCCTGGGGTATGGCACTGTGGCCGTGTTCAGTGACGCCGACCGTGATGCACCACATGTGCAGCAGGCGGACGAGGCGGTCCACATCGGCGGATCGGCTGCGGCCGATTCCTATCTGAAGGTGGATGCCATTCTGGATGCCGCAGCCCGCACCGGTGCGGACGCCATCCACCCGGGCTATGGATTCCTGAGCGAGAACGCGGCCTTTGCCCGGGCATGCGAGGCGGCAGGGCTGGTGTTCATCGGGCCACCGGCCTCGGCCATCGAGGCCATGGGTGACAAGGCCCTGGCCAAGCGGCGGATGCTGGAAGCCGGCGTGCCCTGCGCGCCTGGCTATATGGGCAGCGAGCAGTCGGACGATGTGCTGAAGGCCGAGGCCCTGGCGCTGGGCTTTCCCTTGCTGGTCAAGGCCGTGGCCGGTGGTGGTGGTCGTGGCATGCGCCTGGTGCGCGAGGCGGCCGAACTGGATGCCGCCATTGCCGGTGCCCGGCGTGAGGCCACCAGTGCCTTCGGTGACGGCACGCTGATGCTCGAGCGCCTGATCGATCATGGCCGGCACATCGAGATCCAGGTCTTTGCCGACGCCCATGGCCATGCGGTGCACCTGGGCGAACGCGATTGCACCGCGCAACGTCGCCGCCAGAAGGTGATCGAAGAGGCGCCATCGCCGGTGGTCAGTGCAGACATGCGCGAAGCCATGGGGCGGGACGCGGTGGCAGCGGCCCTGGCAGTGGGTTACCGGGGGGCGGGCACGGTCGAGTTCATCGTGGACGCCGACCTGCGCCACTACTTCCTGGAGATGAACACCCGTCTGCAGGTGGAACATCCCGTGACCGAGGCCATCACCGGCTTCGATCTGGTGGAGTGGCAGCTTCGGGTGGCGGCGGGCCAGCCGCTGCCGGCGCGTCAGGAGGACATCCGGTTCAACGGCCATGCGATCGAGGCGCGCCTCTACGCAGAGGACCCCTACAACGGCTTTGCGCCCCAGACCGGTCCGGTGTTGCTCTGGCGCCCGAATGAGGCCACGGCAGGCGATGTGCGTGTCGACAACGGCATCGCCGAGGGCGGCGAGGTGTCGCCGCACTACGACCCGATGGTGGCCAAGCTCATCGTGCACGGGCGGGACAGGGACGATGCGATCCGGCGCCTGCGGGCGGCGCTGGCCGACGCACCGCTGATCGGACTTCGGCACAACGCACGATTCCTGTCGGACCTGGTGAGTCATCCGGCGTTCCGGCAGGCCCGCATGACCACCACGCTGATTGACCAGTGGCAGGCCGAGGGCGATGCCGTGCTGCAACGCCCGGTGCCGTCCGCCGAGGTCTGGTGCCTGGCGGCGGCGGTGATGGCCTTGCGCGACGGTACGGGCTGGCGCGCCGACAGCGTGGCCGGCTATGGCCTGACGCTGGCCTGCGACGACTCGCGCCACGCAATGCGGGTGGCCGTGGACCGATCGGGACTGGTGCAGGTGCTGCACGACGGGCATACCCGCGAGTTGCGCATCCTCTCGCTGGACGATGGCTGTCTGCGATATGAGGCCGGTGGTGTTCGCCGCCGTGCCACCGTGGTGTTCGATGGTGCGACGCTGCATCTGGCGGTAGGCGCCGATGTGCATGTGTTCAGCGAGGTGTCTCCGTTCCCCGAACAGGACACCCGCGGTGACCCCTCGCGTGCGGTGGCGCCGGTGGCGGGGCGGGTGGCCCATGTCTCGGTCGCCGTGGGCGAGACCGTGGGCGAAGGCCACGCACTGGTCTGCGTGGAGGCCATGAAGATGGAAATGTGGCTTCATGCCCAGGCCGGCGGACGCGTGAGCGCGGTGCATGTGAAGGTGGGGGATCAGGTCGAGCTCAACACCCTGCTGGTGGAACTGGAGCTGGCCGGCAGCGACGACAACGACAGCAACAACCAGGAGACATGATGGAGCACTCGAAGGACAAGGCCATTCTGACCTGCGCACTCACCGGTGTGCTGACCAATCCCCGCCAGCACCCGGTGCCGGTGACGCCCGAGCAGATGGCGGCCGAGGCACGCGACGCGTTCAACGCCGGCGCCTCGATCATGCACGTGCACCTGCGCATGCAGGAGGAGGGCATGGGTCACATGCCCTCCTGGGACCCGGAGGTGGCTGAGACCGTGGTGCAGGCGATCCGCCAGGCCTGCCCGGGGGTGATCATCAACCTGACCACCGGGGTGGTGGGCAAGGACATCTCGGGGCCCCTGGCCTGCATCCGCCGCGTGCGTCCCGAGATCGCGGCCTGCAATGCGGGCAGCCTGAACTATCTCAAGATCAAGGAGGACGGCCAGTGGGCCTGGCCGCCCATGGTGTTCGACAACCCGGTGGCCAAGATCCAGCAGTTCCTCGACGTGATGGCCGAATGCGGCGTGCACCCGGAATTCGAGTGCTTTGACGTGGGCATCGTGCGTTCGGTGGGCATGTACCTCAAGGCCGGCATGCTCAAGCCCGAGATGGGGCGGGCCGAGTACAACTTCGTCATGGGGGTGGCCTCGGGCATGCCCTGCGACGCTGACCTGCTGGCTCTGCTGCCGCGCTGGACGGCACCGGACAGCATCTGGCAGACGACGCTGATCGGACGCCAGGAAATCTGGCCGGTGCACCAGAAGACCGCCGACCTGGGCGGCATGCTGCGCACCGGCCTGGAGGACACCTTCTATCTGCCCGATGGTTCGCGGGCCTCTGGCAACGGGGTGCTGATCGAAGCCCTGGCCCAGTACGCGCAGCGGGCCGGTCGCAGCATCGCCAGCCCGGCCGAAGCCCGCGCGCTGCTGGGTCTGGGGCACTGAATGACTGCCGCCGTCCATGACACCGCCCGCGCGGGCGGGGGTGAATTCGTGCTTGCGCCGGCGCGGTTTCTGGTCACCGCCCGTGAGCGCGGCGCCGACCCGGCCTACTACATGCGCGACGAGGCCGGCTGGCAACCGACGAGCTGGCAGGACTATGCCGCGCAGGTGCAGCAGGCCGCTCGGGCGCTGGTGGCGCTGGGCGTGCAACCCGGACAGGCCGTCTGCATCCTGGGCTTCAACCGTCCCGAGTGGGTGATCATGGACCTGGCCGCGATGATGGTGGGCGCGGTGGCGGCCGGCATCTACTGGACCAGTGCCCCCGGCGAGGTGGAATACATCATCCGCCACTCGGGTGGAGTCATTCTGCTGGCCGAAGACGACACGCAGTGGGCGAAGTTGCAGGAGAGCCGGTCCCGCCTGCCAGGGCTGCGGCGTGTGGTGATGATGAAGGGCACAGCGGCCACCGACTCGTTGCAGATGGATTGGGATGCCTTTCTGGCCCTGGGTACACGCGAGCACCAGCCCGAGGTCGATCGCCGCCTGTCTGCCCTGCGCCCGGATGATCTGGGCACCCTGATCTACACCTCGGGCACCACCGGCATGCCCAAGGCGGTGATGCTTTCGCACGGCACGCTGGCCTGGACCGGCATGGCGCTGGCCAAGGCCTTCGGCACGACACCCGCCGACCGCCTCATTTCCTATCTGCCGCTGGCCCACGTGGCCGAGCAGCTGGGGGCCATCCACAACCATGTGGCCATCGGGTATCGCCTGTACTTTGCGCGCAGCCTCGAAGCGTTGCGGGACCACCTGACCGAGGTGCGCCCCACGGTGTTTTTCGGGGTCCCGCGGGTCTGGGAGAAGATCCACGCCGGCATCGCGGGCAAGCTCGATGCGGCCACCGACTTCAAGGCTGTGCTGGCGGCCTGGGCGCTGTCGGTGGGGCGCCGCTGGCATGAGCAGGTGCTGCAGGGCAGGGAGCCGGGTGGCTGGCTCAATCTGCAGAAGGCCTGGGCCTCGCGGCTGGTGTACGACAAGGTCAAGGCGGCGCTGGGCATGGATCAGGCCCGCCTGCTGATCTCGGCCGCCGCACCGATTGCACCGGAAACCCTGCGTTTCTTCACGGGGCTCGACCTGCTGATTCGTGAGGGCTACGGCCAGTCCGAGGCCTGCGGCCCGACGACGGTCAGCCTGGCCGGCAGCACGCGCATCGGATCCGTGGGCAAGCCGCTGGCCGGGACCGAGGTGCGCATCGCGCCCGACGGCGAGATCCAGGTGCGTGGCCCCCACGTGTTTCAGGGCTACCTGGGCATGCCCGAGGACACGGCGCAGACGCTGGTGGATGGCTGGCTTCAGTCGGGCGACCTTGGTCATTTCGATGTCGACGGCTACCTGTACGTCTCCGGACGCAAGAAGGACCTGCTGATCACCTCCGGGGGCAAGAACATCTCGCCGGCGAATCTGGAGGCCGAGCTGATGGACCTTCCCTTGGTCGAGCACGGCATCGTCTGCGGTGATGGCCGTCACTTCCTCACGGCACTGCTCACCCTCAAGCCCGATGCGCTGGAGACCTTTCTTCAGGCTCATGGGGTGCAGGGGCTGGACATGGCGGTCGCCTGCCGGCATCCCCTGGTGCTTGCAGAGTTGCAGAAGGGCATCGATGACATCAACCGGCATCAGGCCCGAGTGGCCTGGATCCGCAAATTCACGGTGCTGCCCGAGCCGCTGTCGATCGACACCGGCGCACTGACGGCCACCATGAAGATCAAACGCAAGGTGGTGCTCGAGCGCCACCGCGAGGCCGTCGAGGCCATGTACAGAGATTAGTAAGGAGTTCAGATGGGATACCAGTCGGTGTTTGCCCCGGGCCTGTACAAGGGCCGGGTCATGGTGGTCACGGGTGGCGGATCGGGCATCGGGCGTTGCACGGCGCATGAGCTGGCCGCGCTGGGTGCCCATGTCGTGCTGGTCGGGCGCAAGCCCGAGAAACTGGAGGCGGTCGCAGCCGAAGTTGCCGAGGATGGCGGGACCGCCAGCTGGCATGCCTGCGACATCCGTCAGGAGGGCGCGGTGCGGGAGATGGTGGCCGGCATCGTCGCGGCGCAGGGCCGCATCGATGGCCTCGTCAACAACGCCGGCGGCCAGTACATGACCCCGCTGGAGGCCATCAGCGCCAAGGGCTGGGAGGCGGTGGTCAACACCAACCTGACCGGCGGCTTCCTGGTGGCGCGTGAGTGCTTCCTGCAGTCGATGACCCGCCATGGGGGCGCCATCGTGAACATCGTGGCCGACATGTGGGGCTCCATGCCGGGCATGGGCCACAGCGGCGCGGCTCGCGCAGGCATGGTCAGCTTCACCGAGACGGCCGCGGTGGAGTGGGCCGGGCGCGGTGTTCGCGTCAACGCGGTGGCGCCGGGCTACATCGCGTCCAGCGGCATGGACCGCTACCCGCCCGAAATGGCGCCCGTGGTGCGCGAGATGGGCAACACCGTGCCCATGGGTCGCTTCGGCCTGGAGGCCGAGGTGTCGGCGGGCATCGTCTTTCTGCTCAGTCCTGCCGCCTCCTTCATCACCGGCAGCACCTTGCGCATCGACGGTGCGCGACCGCAGACCCGCATGGGCTGGCCCATGCGCAAGCCGGACGAGAAGGTCCGCCAGCGCGATGCGGTCAAGCCCTTCGACGGCTTCCACCGTGCGCAGATACCCAAGGTGCTGTCCTGACCCACCCGATTCCCTCTGCGAATCCCTCCAACTGAGAATCCCATGGCACACAACGATCCTGAACAGGAAGACATCCGGCTGATGACCGATATGGCACAGCGCTTCGTGCAGCAGGAAGTGCTGCCCCACCTTCCGGCCTGGGAGGATGCGGGCGAACTGCCCCGCGAGCTCTACGGGCGGGCGGCCGAACTGGGCTGGCTGGCCATGGGCTACCCCGAAGAATTGGGCGGCATGCCCGCCAGCTGGGCCATGCGCAGTGCGCTGGCCACCACGCTGTCGCGGTTTGGCGGCAGCGGCGGCCTGCTGGCCAGCCTGTTCAGCCACAACATCGGCCTGCCGCCCATCGCCCGGCATGGCAGTGCGGCCCTGCAGTCCGAGGTGATCCCGTCCGTCCTGCGCGGCGAAAAAATCTCGGCGCTGGCCATCACCGAACCGGGCGGTGGCACCGATGTGTCAGCCCTGCGCACCACGGCCCGGCGCGAGGGCGACGAGTACGTGGTCGATGGCGAGAAAGTGTTCATCACTTCGGGTACCCGGGCCGACTGGCTGACAGTGGCCGTGCGCACCGACCCGAAGGACAAGGGGCCGATGGGCATCTCGATGCTGGTGGTGCCCGGCGATGCGCCCGGCCTGTCGCGCAGCCGGCTGGACAAGATGGGCTGGCACTGCTCGGACACCGCGCACCTGCGCTTTGACGGCGTGCGGGTGCCGGCGCGCTACCTGGTGGGGGAGGAGGGCATGGGTTTCAAGATGATCCTCACCAACTTCAACGGCGAGCGTCTGTCGATGTCGGCCATGGCCCTGGGCTTTTCGGAATGCTGCTACGACGAGGCGCTGGCCTGGGCTCGGCAGCGCAAGACCTTCGGCACCGCGCTGGTGGACCATCAGGTGATCCGCCACAAGCTGATGGACATGCGCATGCGCATCGAATCGACCCGTGCGTGGCTCAATGCGGTGGTGGCCCGCGCCGACAGCGGGGACAAGGCCGCCAAGGGCGCCGAGTGGGTGGCCCAGGTCTGCCTGCTCAAGAACCACGCCACCCAGACCATGCAGTTCTGCGCCGACCAGGCGGTCCAGATCCTGGGGGGGATGGGCTTCATGCGGGGCACCGCCAGCGAGCGCATCTACCGCGAGGTCAAGGTCATGATGATCGGCGGCGGCACCGAAGAAATCATGAAGGAATTGGCGTCCCGGCAACTTGGAATCTGACCGGAGGCTGCTCCACAGGGATAGACCGGGTGTCGGGTCGGGCGGCTGCGCATACACTCGCGAAAGTTGCACGACCTACATCCCATGCCCTCGTCTGCTGCCGACGCATCACCTTCGCCTCCGTCACCCGAGGCGGGATCCGGCATGGTCAGCGGGATGGCCTGGGAGGCCCTGTTCATGGCGGCGCCGCTGCCTGCCAGCGTGAGCCGCCGCGACGGCACGTTGCTGGCGGTCAATGACGCATGGGTCCGCCTGACGGGTACCCCCAGAGCCGAGGCGCTCGGGCGGACCACGACCGAGCTGGGGCATTGGGACCTGTTGGGACGGCGTGAGGATTACCTGGAGCAGGTCTTGCAAGCCCGTCCGTTTGACGTGGACATGCGCCTGTCCGGCGGCGTGCCACGCCGGATGCGGCTGCACACCACCGCGCTGCAAATGAATGGCGAGGACGTGCTGCTGGTGTACCTGGAAGACGTCACCCATGACCAGGATGCCGAGCGCGCGTTGCGCCAGACCAACACGGCATTGCAGCAGCAGGTCGGTCTGCACCGGGCCATTGAGCGGCTGGCGCATGTGGGGCACTGGACCAACGCCGCCAACGCGGATGAGGTCATCTGGTCACCTGGTCTTTTCGCGATCGCGCACATGGAGCCGGTCGATGTCCTGACCAAGGCCGTCGGGCGCGGTGGGATCCATCCCGATGACAAACCCGCCTGGTTGGCGGCCCGACAGGCGTGTGATGAACGTGAAGTCGATTTCCGCTGGCAGTTGCCCGACGGCAGCACCCGCTGGTTTCGCACCCGCATCGGCCGCACCACGGTGGCCGGTCAACCCGACACCGATTTCGGCGTGGTGATGGACATCACGGCCGAGAAGACGGCGGCCTCCGAGATCGCCCAGCAGCTGCAGTTCATCCGTCATACCGCCGCGCGGGTGCCTGGTCTGATCTACATGGCCCGGCGCCGACCAGGCGGGGCCAGCGAGATTGTGTTCGCCAGCGATGCCGCCCGTGAGGTCTTTGAACTGGAACCCGCCGAAATGACGGCCGACATCCGCTGCGTGTTCCAGCGGGTTCACCCGGACGATCTGCCTGGACTCACCGACACCTTGCGGGAGTCGGGCACCCGCTTGTCCCCCTGGCGCCATACCTTTCGCACGCAGCTGCCTGGCAGGGGCATCCGGTGGAACAAGAGCGAGGCCATGCCCGAGCGGGAGGCCGACGGTTCCGTCCTCTGGTATGGCTTCATCTCCGATGTCACCGATGCCAAGCTGGCGCAGGACAAGCTCGACCGTCAGCACCGCATGCTCGAAGCCGTCCGACAGGCCCAGGCCCTGTTCATCGAGGCCGACGACAAGCGCAAGGTGTTTGATGGTCTGCTGTCGGCCTTGCTGACGGCCGCCGACAGTGCCTACGGCTTTGTTGGCGAGGTGCTGTACGACCTGCATGACCGGCCTTACCTGCGGGCCCATGCGATCACGGACATTTCCTGGGATGAGGCATCCCGCCAGCAGTACCGGCGTCAGCTGGAAGTGGGCATGGAGTTCCACAACCTCGACACCCTGTTCGGTCATGCCCTGAGCACCGGCCAGGTGGTGATCGCCAACGATGTCGATAACGACCCGCGCGCGAAGGGACGTCCACCCGGCCATCCCCCGCTGCTGAAGTTCCTGGGCATTCCTCTGGCCGCCGGTGACCGTCTCGTGGCCATGGTCGGCCTGGCCAACCAGCCCGGGGGCTACAGCCAGGCCGATGTGGACTTTCTGCAGCCCTTGCTGGGTGCCGTGCGCCAGCTGGTGCTGGCCTGGCGCGATCATGCGGAACGCCGACGGGCACGCCAGCAGCTGCAGGCCACCAGCGCCCTGCTGTCGGAAAAGACGGCGGCCTTGCAGATCACCTTCGACGCGATGAGCCAGGGACTGGCCATGATCGACGCCGACAGCCGCGTGCGCTTCTACAACCGACGTTTGCTGGAACTGCTGGACCTGCCCCAGGCCCTGATGGACACCCATCCCCTGATTGCCGAGGTCATCGAGTTCCAGAAGCAGCGCGGCGACTTCGGTACCGAACTGGCCTTGGTGCGGGAGTCCGACCGCCCCTACGTCCTGATGGATCCGGGCTGGGACCAGTCCAGTCGCTACCTGCGTGAGACCACGGACGGCCGGGTCATCGAGGTGGTCACCCGGACTCTGGAAGGCGGGGGCCTCGTCAGGACCTACAGTGACGTGACCGAGTTCGTGCGTGCCGAAGAGGCCCTGCGGGAAGAGCGCCAGCGCCTGCAATGGGTGCTCGAAGCCACCCGTCCCGGCATCTGGGAGCTGAGCCTGGAAACCTGGGAGGTCAAGATCAACGAGCGGTGGGCCGAGATGCTGGGCTACACCGTCGACGAGCTGATGCCGACGACGTTCGAGACATGGCGACAGCTGGTCCACGCACCCGACCTTGCACGCGCCTTGCGCCTGCTCGAGCAGCACTGGTCCGGCGAGTTGCCCCATTACGAGTGCGACTTCCGCATGCGGCACAAGAATGGTCGCTGGATATGGATCAACTCCCGCGGGCAGGTGCATCGACGCGATGCCCAGGGTGGCGCGCTCTACATGTCGGGTACCCACCTGGACATCCACGACCGTGTCGAGGCCCAGGAGGAGGTCAGGGCCCTGAACGCCACGCTGGAGAGGCGGGTGGCCGAACGCACGGCGGAGCTCGAGCGCTCGATGCGCGATGTCGAATCCATTTCCTACTCGATCGCGCACGACCTCCGGGCACCGCTGAGGGCGGTCAACGGTTTTGCCGGGCTCATCCTTGACGAGGAAGCCGATCGTCTCAGTCCCAACGGCCGGGAGATGTTCGAACGCATCCAGCGCTCATCGCGCAACATGGGGGCGATGATCTCCGACATGCTGGAGCTGCTGCGTGTGGTCCAGGTGGATCTGAACATGGTGTCGGTGGACATGCAAGCCCTGGCCCGTGCCGCCCTGGACACGGTGGTGCCTCACGATCTGCAGGTGCGCATCGACCTGAGGCAACTGCCCAGGGCCATGGGCGACCCGACCCTGCTCAGGCAGGTGCTGACCAACCTGATGGACAACGCGCTGAAGTATTCGCGCCACCGTCCCGTGCCCCAGATGCAGGTGGGATTCGACCTGGACCGGCAGGCCTACTTCATCCGCGACAACGGCATGGGTTTCGACATGGCGCGTGCGCAGAAGCTGTTCGGCCTGTTCCAGCGCCTGCACGCGGGCAGCAATGTGCCGGGCACCGGGATCGGGCTGGCCATCGTGGCGCGCATCATCGAGAGGCACGGTGGCCGCATCTGGGCCGAATCCCGCCCCGATGAGGGTGCCTGCTTCTGGTGGACGCTGCCCCGACCCTGAGCAGCGCCGCCAGGCGGGGCGCTCAGAACGGGGCGTCGTCGCCGTGTGCTGCCTGTTCGCCGTCGGCGGGCGCCTGGTCGGCTGGTGCCGAGGCTTCGGTGGACTGGCGCACCGCAGCCTTGTCACCCGCGCTGGCAAACTTGCTGTACTTGCCGGTCAAGCCCACCAGCTGGCCGTAGATGCGCGGGTTGGCGGCCAGGCATTCCTTTTGCTCCAGGAAGTCGGCCTCACCGGTGAAGTTGCCCACCAGGCCACCGGCCTCGGTCACGATCAGCGATCCGGCCGCCACATCCCAGGGCGACAGGCCCATCTCGAAGAAACCGTCGGAGAAGCCGGCCGCCACGTAGGCCAGGTCCAGCGCGGCGGAACCCGGGCGGCGCACACCGGCACAGCGGGGCATCACCTCGCCCAGCATCTTCAGGTAGGTCTGGAACGCATCGCCCGGACGGAACGGGAAACCGGTGGAGATCAGGCACTCACGCAGGGTGGTGCGCTTGGCCACGCGGATCCGGCGTTCGTTGAGGTAGGCACCCCGGCCGCGCGTGGCACAGAACAGGTCGTTGCGGGTGGGGTCATAGATGACCGCCTGTTCGATGCGGCCCTTGACCATGAGCGCGATGCTCACGCAGTACACGGGGAAGCCGTGGATGAAGTTGGTGGTGCCGTCCAGCGGATCGATGATCCAGATGAAATCCTTGTCGCGGCCCTTGCCTTCACGTCGTCCGGATTCCTCTGCCCAGATCCCGTGGTCGGGATAGGCGGTCAGCAGCGTCTCGATGATGGCGGCTTCGGCGGCGTGGTCGATCTCGGTGACGAAATCGTTGGTCTGCTTGACCGACACGCGGACCGCCTCGACGTCGAGGGAGGCCCGGTTGATGATGGCGCCGGCGGCGCGGGCGGCCTTGATGGCCACGTTGAGCATGGGGTGGAGGCTGGACGACATGAATTGTGTTCCTGCGCCAGTCCTCGTGGGGCCGGCAGTGGGATGAAGAGCGAAAAGGAAACGCCCCGGCGATGCGGGGCGGCGACAATACACGGATTTTACCGGCCCTGCCGCTGTCGTGGGGGCTTTTTTTCCGGGCTGACTGTCCAGTCCTTCACGCGATGCGCACACGATTCATTCTCATCCAGACCAGCCATGCCGGCAATGTGGGCGGTGCGGCCCGGGCCATGAAGGTCATGGGCTTCGACGATCTGGTGCTGGTGGCGCCCCGCTGGTCCAACGTGCTGCGGCGCGAGGAAACCATCCAGCGCGCCAGCGGCGCCAACGATGTGCTGGCCAATGCCCGCGTCGTCGAGACCCTGGACGAGGCGCTGGACGGCATCAGCCACCTGTGCGCCACGGCGATGACACCCCGCGATTTCGGCCCGCCCACCCGCGCACCGCGCGAGCATTTTGCGCAGCTGCTGGCCGAGGCAGCAGTGCCAGACGCCGTGCAGCCTGAGGGCGTGGCTTTCCTGTTCGGGTCCGAGCGCTTTGGCATGCGCAATGAGGACGTCTACCGCTGCCATGTCTGCCTTTCCATCCCGACCAGTCCGGGTTTTGGCTCGCTGAACCTGGCGGCGGCGGTGCAACTGATCGCCTACGACTGGCGCCAGGCCATGGGCGGCTTTGCGCTGCCCCCGGTCACCCCCCAGCGACCGGCCGCCGATGCCGCATCGCTGGCCGGCATGCTGTCCCACCTGGAGCAGGCGCTGGTGGCGGTGGATTTCCTCGATCCTGAGGCGCCCAAGAAGCTGATGCCCCGGTTGAACCAGTTGTTCAACCGAGCGCAACCCACCCCCGAGGAAATCCACATCCTTCGTGGTGTGGCCAAGGCCATGCTGCAGACAGCCCACAAGGCGAAGCGATAGACTGGCTACCCGATACCAAAAGCCATCGCCATGTTCGCCCGCCTCCGCTCCGACATCCAGTGCATTCTTGAGCGCGACCCCGCCGCGCGCAGCACCTGGGAGGTCATCACCTGTTATCCCGGCCTGCATGCGGTCTGGTTGCACAGGCCCGCGCACTGGTGCTGGACCCACGGCTTCAAGTGGCTGGGGCGGTTCATCTCGCATGTCACCCGCTTCCTGACCGGCATCGAGATCCATCCTGGTGCCAAGATCGGCGAGCGCGTGTTCTTCGACCATGCCATGGGCACGGTGGTGGGCGAAACGGCCGAGATCGGTGACGGCTGCACCATCTACCAGGGCGTCACCCTGGGCGGCACTTCGCTCTACAAGGGAGCCAAGCGCCACCCGACGCTGGGCCGGGACGTGGTGGTCAGTGCCGGTGCCAAGGTGCTGGGCGGCTTCGAGGTGGGCGACGGTGCCAAGATCGGCAGCAACGCGGTGGTGATCAAGCCGGTGCCGGCGGGTGCCACCGCGGTGGGCATTCCGGCGCGCATCATTCCCAGCAAGCAGGGCCAGAGCGCCGACGTGACCGAGGAAGCCAAGCCCAAGTTCACCGCTTACGGCATCACGCTGGAAGACGACCCGCTGTCACAGGCCATGCGCGGCATCATCGAAAAGACCGGCAGCCAGGAACACCAGATTGCCCTGCTGTGGGCCGCGATCGAGAAGCTGGCCTGCGAACAGCGTGGTGGCGACTGTGTGCCACCAGACGCCGCCAAGGAAGAGCATTTCGAAGCCGAAAAGCTCAACCAGCTCGTCGGGAAGTGATCAATGGTGATGTCCGTGGGCGCCGTGCGCGTGCCCGTGGGCCACTTCTTCCTCTGATGCGGCACGCACGTCGATCACGTTGAGGGAGAAGGTCAGGTCCTGGCCCGCCAGCGGGTGGTTGCCATCCAGGTGCACGTTCGGTCCCTTGATCTTCATGACCGTGAACACCTGGCGGCGACCCTGGTCGTCGGTGCCTTCAAGCTGGCCACCCACCTTGATGCCGGGCGGAAACTCGCTTTTCGGGATGGTGGTCACAAGCGATTCGTCGCGATCGCCGAAGGCCAGCGAGGGCTGCAGCTTGACCGTGGTCGAGAAGCCTTTTTCCTGTCCCTCCAGTGCGGCCTCGATGCCCGGCAGGGTGTTGTGGTAACCGCCGTGCAGGTAGGCGCGCGGCGTCTTGCCATCTTCGAGCAGCTTGCCGCTGGCATCCCAGGCCTTGAAGGTGAGGGTGACGACGGTGTCCTTGGTGATTTTCATGAGAGCTCCAGGCGAAGTTGTTTCAGCGGTAGCGCCCGTGGAGCCGGCTTTGCCGGGCCACTGGGTGCGTCCCCCTAGGGGGAAGACGCGAAGCGGCGCAGGGGGTCACTTCTTTTTCGGGCGCCAGCCCTTGACGACCTCGTCGTTCGTTTCCAGATAGGGGCCACCGATCAGGTCGATGCAGTAGGGCACCGCGGCGAAGATGCCGTTGACGCGCACCGAACCGTCGGCGTTTTTGGCGCCTTCCAGCGTCTCGGCGATTGCCTTGGGCTGGCCGGGCAGGTTGATGATCAGGCAGTTGTCCCGGATGACCGCCACCTGGCGCGAGAGGATCGCCGTGGGCACGAAGGCCAGGCTGATCTGGCGCATCTGTTCGCCAAAGCCGGGCATCTCCTTGTGCGCCACGGCCAGGGTGGCTTCGGGGGTCACGTCGCGTTTGGCCGGGCCGGTACCGCCGGTGGTCAGGACCAGCGCGCAGCCGGTGTCGACCAGCTCGATCAGCGCCTGGCTGATGGTGGCCTGCTCATCGGGGATGAGTCGCTCTTCGAATGTGATCGGGTTCTTCAGTGCCTTGCCCAGCCACTCGCGCAACGCGGGCAGACCCTTGTCTTCGTAGATGCCGCTGCTGGCACGGTCGCTGATCGAGACGATGCCGATGCGCACGGCGTCGTGGGGGGTGCTCTCACTCATGGTCTGAACTCTCATCGGGTGGGGTGTCGTCGCGTCCCAGGGCCTGGCGCACGATCTGGAATATCTCGCGATATGCCTTGCCATGGCGCTGGGCTTCGCCGGGCTTCTCCTGCGCGGCCGTGGTCTGGGCGTCCTTGCGCGCCTGGCGGATCAGGGCCCGCAGGTGCTGGACATCGGCCTCCGGGTCCTGCCGCAACCAGTCGGTCAGGGCGTCGTCGTCGGCGACCAGCCGGTCGCGCCACTGCTCGGCCTGATGCAGCCGCAGCGTCTCCTGGGCCGACGGCTTGCGCTGCTCCTCCAGGGCGGCTTCGATGGCGGCCACCGTGTCCTCGTCCAGGGCGCGCATGAGCTTGCCGATGAACTGCATCTGCCGGCGCTTGCCTTCGAAGTTGGTGATGCGCCGTGCCTCGGCCAGGGCGTCGATGAGCTTGTCGGACAGCTCGTGCTGTTCACGCAGCCGGGTCATGAGGTCGCTGCGCAGGGTCAGCAGTGACTCACCCAGGGACTGCAGGTGATCCATGTGCTTCTTGAGATCGGTCTTGGACATGTCGACCGAGCCCTTGAGCTCGCGCTTGAGCTCGAGGTCCAGTTCGCTGCCGACGGCAACGAAGTGACCACGCACGAAATAGCCTTTTGTGGGTTTGCGGGGCATGGGGAAAACAGAAGGGAGGGCGGCAAGTATCATAGCCGTCGACATGAAAAACTCCGCTTCCACCGGGGCCAAGGCCCCTGCCGACCCCCGCCAGCCCCTGTCCGGATTCCAGTACAGCCGTGCCCAGTTCGAGGAACTGGTCGATCTGGCGCTCTCGCATGCGAAGCAGCTGGGCGCCGCCGATGCAGGCGCCGAGGTGTCCGAGGGCGCCGGGCTGAGTGTGAGCGTGCGCAAGGGCGAGCTGGAAAACGTCGAGCGCAACCGCGACAAATCGCTGGGCGTGACGGTGTACCTGGGCCAACGGCGGGGCAACGCGTCCACCTCCGATTTTTCGGCGGCAGCCGTCCGCCAGACTGTTCAGGCCGCCTACGACATCGCCCGCTTCACCGCCGAGGACCCGGTCGCAGGCCTGCCGGATCCCGACGATGTGGCGGACAGCTATCCGGAGCTGGACCTGTTTCACCCCTGGGCCATCACGTCGGACGAGGCGGTGAAGATCGCGCTGGCCTGTGAGGACGCCGCCTTTGCCACCAGCCGCAAGATCACCAACAGCGAGGGCGCTGGTGTGTCGGCCCAGCAGTCGCACTTCTTCACCGCCCACATGCGGGGCGGCGAGCGCGGCCAACCGGGCATCTTCAGCGGCGGCTATGCCAGCTCGCGTCACAGCCTGTCGGTGGCGCCGATTGCGGGCAAGGGTGCTGCCATGCAGCGGGACTACTGGTACAGCTCTCAGCGCAACCCGCTGGATCTGGCCACACCGCAAGCCGTGGGGCGCTATGCCGCCGAGCGGACGCTGGCCCGACTGAATGGCCGCAAGATCGCCACCACCGAATGCCCGGTGCTGTTCGAATCGCCCCTGGCCGCCGGCCTGCTGGGCGCCTACGTGCAGGCCACCAGCGGTGGAGCGCTGTACCGCAAGACCACCTTCCTGGCCGACAGCCTGGGCAAGCGTGTCATGGCCAAACACCTGGACATCGTCGAGGACCCGCACATCATCGGCGGCAAGGGCAGTGCGCCCTTTGATGACGAGGGCGTGCGCACCGTTCGGCGCAAGGTCTTGTCGGCCGGCAAGGTGCAGGGCTATTTCCTGTCCACCTATTCCGCGCGCAAGCTGGGCATGCGCACCACCGGCAACGCTGGTGGTTCGCACAACCTGACGCTCAGCAGCCGCCTGACCCAGCCCGGTGACGACCTGGACGCCATGCTGCGCAAGCTCGGGCGCGGCCTGTTCGTGACCGAACTCATGGGGCAGGGCGTGAACTACGTCACCGGCGACTACTCGCGCGGCGCGTCGGGCTACTGGGTCGAGGACGGCCGCATCGCCTACCCGGTGCACGAGATCACCATCGCCGGCAACCTCAGGGACATGTTCATGGGCATTGAAGCCGTCGGGGCCGATGCCTACAGCTATGGAGCCAAGACGGTGGGATCGATCCTGGTCAACCGCATGAAGGTGGCGGGATCCTGAGCGGGATCCGGCCCGTGGCCATGGCGCTGAATCCTGCTCGTGCGTCCTGAATGGCTGGCACTCCTGGCGGCGGCCTGCTGGGCCGTCTCCAGCCTGTTCTCTGCCCCGCCAGCGCAGCGCCTGGGCGCCATTGCCTTCAGCCGCTGGCGCATGCTGTTTGCCAGCGTCATCCTCTGGTCGCTGGCGCTCGTCACCGGGGGGTGGCGCAGTCTTGACACCGCTGCCTTGCTGCTGCTGGGGCTGTCCGGGGTCATCGGCATTTTCATTGGCGACACCGCCCTGTTTGCCTGCATGAACCGGCTGGGGCCGCGCCGCTCCGGCGTGCTGTTTGCCACCCATGCCCTGTTCTCTGCCGTGCTGGCCTGGCTGTTTCTGAGCGAAACCATCCGGGGCTGGGCACTGGTGGGGAGCGTGTTGCTGATCAGCGGGGTGATGATGGCGGTGCTGTGGGGCAAGCGCGAGGACGAATCCCATCACTGGGAGCAGACCCGCGGCGCCCTGGCCATCGGTGTGGCCCTGGGTCTGCTGGCGGCGCTGTGCCAGTCTGTGGCGACATTGATGCTCAAGCCGCTGATGAGCACGGGCATCGATGCGGTGGCTGCCTCAGCCATGCGGATGACGGTGGCACTGGCGGCGCATGGCTTGCTGTGGTCCAGCGGCTGGACGCCCGCCCGTGCCAAGGCGGAGGTCCGCTGGCAGGACGCGGCATTGACCTGTCTGAGTGCCGTCGTGGCCATGGCCCTGGGCATGACGCTGATCCTGCGGGCCATGCGCGATGGCCAGGCCGGTCTGGTGGCCATTTTCTCGTCGGTGACGCCGGTGTTGCTGCTGCCGCTGCTGTGGCTGGTTTATCGCCGCCGGCCAGCGCACGCGGCCTGGCTCGGGGCGGCCATGGCGGTCACGGGCACCGCGCTGATCCTCTAAGCAGAATCAAGACGGGATGCAGCGGGCCTGGTAGCGATCCTCAAAGAGGGCCAGGTCTCTGAGTTCGCCCTCGGTCGGGTTGGGGCGCTGTTTGCGGCGGTGGATCGAGAGGCGCATTTCGGCACACTGCTGTCGATAGCGGTCGATGTCCTCCTGGCTGCGCTGCTTTTGCTGCAGTGCCATCTCACGCTCCTGCTCCCTCAGCTCCTCCTGTGCACGCTGTCCTTGCCTGGCAGCGCGCAGTGCGTTGCTCTGTTCGTCACTGCACTCGCGCTCGAATGTCAGGCGCAGCTCACGCACGGTGGCGCTGCTCAACCCTCGATTGGGCGCAGTGCGGATACCCTCTTGCAAGGTGGCGCATTTGGGGCTCATGTAGCCCAACTCGTCTCCCGCCCGTTCGATGCGTTGCACCGGCGGCTGGTAGCGCGGCTCGGGCTGTGCTTGCGGACCGTAGTGAATGAGTCCCGACTTCTGCGCCTGTGGACAGGGATTGAGCGAGCGGTAGCTTTGGCCTCGCCAGTCCTTGCAGGCGTAGGTGGTCTGGGCGAGTGCCGGCGCATAGGCAGCGCTCAGGCCGCAAAGAACAAACGCGCCGACCAGGCGCGTGAAAGACACTTGATGCACGTTTTCTCCGGCCTCCTGTAGATGGCCGGATTCTAAGGCGACTGGGTGCGGCTTACTTCTTTCGCTGCACGATCAGGTTGCGCTTGGCGTCTTCGGGGTAGGCGAAAGTGATCGCTCCGTTGCGGACCTTGCCCATGACCAGCATGTTGGCGGTGACCGCATCCTTGTCTTCGGCGGTGAAGGGGCGCTCGTAGGTGGCCACCACGCCGTAGTGCACCCGCGAGATGTTCTCCAGCGCTCCCTTGACCGCCGGTCCGGTGAATTTGCCGTCGCGGATGCCGAACAGGGCGTAGGTCAGCAGGTAGGTCGTGTCGTAGGCCTGGGCGGCAGCCATTGGCACGGCAATCTTCTGGTTGTACTTGCGTGAGTAGGCCGTCAGAAAGGACGATCGCCTCTCATTGCTCGGCTCGGCGATGAAGGTCTGGGCCATGAGCGCGCCTTCGGCCGCCGGGCCGGCTCCCTTGATGAAGAAGGGGAAGGACAGTGGCCAGGCGCCGACCTGCGGCACGTCCCACTTGAGATCGCGTCGGCCCATGGCGATGGCGGCGTTTTCCGGGCCGACGGTGTAGCTGAAGATCACGTTGGCGCCGGCTTCCCGGGCGGCCTTCAGCGGCTCGGTCAGGTCCTTGACGCCCAGATCGAAGCGGGCGACGTGCACCGGTTTGAGCTTCCTGGCGGCCAAGGCGGCCTCGACGTCCTTGAGTCCGGCTTCACCGTAACCGGTCGAGTCGGCAAAGATGGCCACCTTGGTCCAGCCGCGCTTGACCAAGTCGTCCACCACAAAGGGCGCCTGGATGGCGTCGCGCGCCGACGTGCGGAAGATGAAGCTCTCTGCGGGCGGGTACTTGGCCGTGATCGGGGTGCCGGTGGCGCAAGGCACGATCAGCGGAGACTTGGCATTCTGGAAGACGTCCAGCGCCTTCATGGCCACCCCGGTGTTGCAGAAGCCGATGGTGGCGATGACGCCTTCCTGCATCAGTTCCTGGGCGCCCTTGAGGCCCTGGTCCGGGTTGCCCTGGTCATCCTTGACCACCAGGGACAACGGGCGCCCCAGATAGCCGCCGACGGCGTTGATCTCGTCCACGGCCAGCTGGATGCCGTGGAGCATGGGTTGGCCGAAATCGGACGAGGGGCCTGTGAACGGGCCGATCACCCCGATCTTGACGGGTTGACTGGCCGTCTGGGCGAAGCCATGGGAAGACAACAGGGCCGTGGCGGCCACCAGACCGGCCACCCACTGGCGAGGACGCAGAAAACGCATGAGAAAGACCTCCGAAGGTGCCGGAAGTCTAGGACGTACCCCGAGGGGCATTGCCCAAGGTTTTCCCTATGGTGGACTCGGGCTGTCAACCCTTTGTCAGCCAGCGTGACGTCAGGGGTTGAGGGCGGCCTTCACGGCGGCCGACACCTGTGCCATGTCGGCCTTGCCGGCCAGGCGCGCCTTAACCGCACCCATGACCTTGCCCATGTCGCCGGGGCCGGTGGCACCGATCTCCAGCACGATGGCCTTGACCTCGGCAGCGATTTCGTCGGCGGACAGCCGTGCCGGCAGGTAGGCGGCCAGCACCGCCATCTCGGCGTGTTCCTTGGCGGCCAGGTCCGGACGGTCGCCCTGCTCGAAGGCGGTGATCGAGTCCTTGCGCTGCTTGACCATCTTGTCGATCACCGCAATGACGGCAGCATCATCGAGCTCGATGCGCTCGTCGACTTCCTTCTGCTTGATGGCCGCCGTCAGCAGGCGGATGGTGCCCAGGCGCTCCATGTCCTTGGCACGCATGGCGGTTTTCATTTCTTCGGTGATTTGCAGCTTCAGGCTCATGAGGGACTCCGGAAAGATTTCAGGGACAGAAACGACAAAGCCCGCTGGAGCGTCCTCAAGCGGGCTTTTGCTGGACCGGTGTGGACCGGTGGCGAGGCTCAGTACAGCTTCTTGGGCAGCTGCATGGAGCGCACGCGCTTGTAGTGGCGCTTGACGGCGGCGGCCTTCTTGCGCTTGCGCTCGGCGGTCGGCTTCTCGTAGAACTCGCGGGCGCGCAGGTCGGTCAGCAGGCCCAGCTTTTCGATGGTGCGCTTGAAGCGGCGCAGGGCAACGTCAAACGGCTCGTTGTCTTTAACTCGGATGGTGGTCATTAGCTAATGGTTTCCATGATGTGCAGACAGAGGAGGAACGGGAAGATCGGGCCCGGCCCTCTTAACTGCGGTTTTCCCCGTCTCGAACTAGTATTGGCCGACGGGGTATTGCCAGCAAACCACGGATTATAACGTTTTCGCGGGTTTTTGCTACAGGCGCGATTCGCCGCAGGGCCGCCCCAAGGCGAATCAGCCCCCTTTGGGGGCAGCGACCCGCGCAGCGGTGGAGCGTGGGGGCTTACAGGCTTGTGCCACAGGCGTGGGCGCTGGCCCAGGCCCACTGGAAGTTGTAGCCGCCCAGCCAGCCGGTGATGTCGACCACTTCGCCGATGAAGTACAGGCCCGGTTGCTTCGATTCCATGGTCTGCTGCGACAGGTCACGGGTGTCCACGCCGCCCAGGGTCACCTCGGCCTTCTTGTAACCCTCGGTGCCGGTGGGCACCAGTTCCCACCTGCTCAGCCGCTCGGCCAGGCGGGCCAGTGCCTTGTCGCTGCACTCGGCCACCGGACGTTGCCAATCGGGTTCCTGTGCCGTCCAGGCATCGGCCAGGCGGGACGGCACCCATTGGGCCAGCTCGTTGGCCAGCAGCTTGCGTGAGCGTTGCTTGGCGTCTGCCAGCACGGCGGGCAGGTCCACCTCGGGTGCCAGATTGATGCGGATGGGGGTGCCGGGTTGCCAGTAGCTGGAGATCTGCAGCACCGCCGGGCCGGACAGGCCGCGGTGGGTGAAGAGCAGATCTTCATGGAAGGAGATTCGATCCTTTTTCAAGCCAGTCTCAATGATCACCGGCAGCGCCAGGCCTGCCAGGCCAGCATAGGGAGCCCAGCCCGCACCATCAAAGGTCAGTGGCACCAGCCCTGGGCGTGGGTCAACGGTGCGCAGACCGAACTGCTTCGCGACCCGGAAGCCGAAGTCGGTGGCACCGATGGCGGGGATGGACAGGCCGCCGGTGGCAATCACCACCTTGCGCGCCTGTACTTGCCCCTGGTCGGTGTCGAGTTCGTAGACCCCTTCAGCGGTGCATCGAATGTCCTTGACACCGCAGGGTTGCCGGCGCGTCACGCCCCCGGCCTCGCATTCGGTCAGCAGCATGTCGATCAGGTCACCGGCCGACCGGTCGCAGAACAGCTGGCCCTTGTGCTTTTCGTGAAAGGGAATGTGGTGCTTCTCCATCAGTGCGATGAAGTCGGCCGGGGTGTAACGCGAGAGCGCCGAGCGGCAGAACTGCGGGTTCTGACCGACGAAATGCTTGTGGGGCTGGCGCACGTCGATGTCGCGGTTGGTGAAGTTGGCGCGACCACCGCCGGAAATGCGCACCTTCTCGGCCACCTTGGGGCTGTGGTCGAGCACCAGCACCTTCAGGCCGCGCTGGCCGGCCACACCCGCACAGAAAAGACCGGCCGCACCAGCGCCGATCACCACCACATCAAAGCTTTGCATGCCCGCAGTTTAGGCGGGATGCGAGCGTGTTCGCGGTTCAGGCTGCCTGGTGCAGCACCTGCTCGCCCGCCTGTCCCAGGGCGGCGACGCCGCGGACCACGTCACCGATCACGATCACCGAGGGGC
Source organism: Hydrogenophaga bisanensis (assembly GCF_042665135.1). Taxonomy (NCBI): domain Bacteria; kingdom Pseudomonadati; phylum Pseudomonadota; class Betaproteobacteria; order Burkholderiales; family Comamonadaceae; genus Hydrogenophaga; species Hydrogenophaga bisanensis. The sequence goes on along the minus strand of NZ_JBHTBX010000003.1, from coordinate 268,976 downwards.
TGCCCAGGCCTTCGCGCGCCAGCGTGTCGGTCAGCTGGCCCAAGGTGCTGGTGGCGTGGCGTTGCTGGGGAAGACTGGCATGCTGGATGATGGCCAGCGGCGTGCTCGCCGGCAGTCCGCTGAGCAGTTCCGACTGGATCTGGCTGGCACTGGAGACGCCCATGTAGATGACCAGCGTGAGTCTGGCGTCGCGTGCGGTGGCGGCCAGCTGCCGCCAGTCCGGACCGGCGTCCCCGGGCTTGGCGTGGCCGGTGATGAAGACGACGCCATGGGCATGGTCACGGTGGGTCAGGGGGGCGCCCAGTGAGGTGAGTCCGGCCAGGCCTGCGGTGATGCCGTTGATGACCTGCACCGCGATGCCCTCTGCCCGCAGGTGTTCCACTTCCTCTCCGCCGCGACCGAAGATGAAGGGGTCGCCACCCTTGAGGCGCACCACCACCTCGCCCTCCCGGGCAGCCATGATCATCAGCTTCTCGATGAAGGCCTGGGGCGTGCTCTTGCAGCCGCCCCGCTTGCCGACATGCACGATGCGGGTGCCAGGGCTGGCATGGGCCAGCACGCCGTCGCCGACCAGATCGTCCACCAGCAGCACAGTGGCGGCGGCAATGGCCCGGGCGGCCTTGATGGTCAGCAGTTCGGGGTCGCCAGGACCGGCCCCGACCAGCGTGACGGATCCGGGGTGGAATTCAGTGGGCGTGTGCATGGTGTCCGACCTCACGCAGGATGTGTGCCACCTGTTGTGCCATGGGATGGGGAACGGGCTGCTGGCCATCGAGAACCGCACGGATGTAGGTGGCGGTGGTGGTGGCATCGATGTCGCGTGGCAGGTCTGGCAAGGAGGTCAGGGCGCCTTCCTGCGCTGGCTGCAAGAGGACGCGCTGTCCTTGCCGGAACGCCTCCATCTGCGGCGTTCGGCGCGCGTCGGCGACGGGTTCGCCCTCGGTGCCTCGCAGCAACAGCGCGTGGGTACCTGTCAGGGCAAAGGTGTCCGCCATGGAGACGGCGTACTCCGGATGGGTGTAGCTGCCCACGACCAGGGCAGGCCCCTGGCAAGGGTTCATCAGTTTGACCAGGCTGTGGGCGGGGTTGCGCAGACCCACCACACGGCGCACATCGAGCAGGCGCTTGAGCCCCGGGTGCAGCACCTCGGTGGGGATGAACCGGCACTGGCCCGGTGCGATGGCTTCCACGCGATCGGCAGGTTCGTGCCCCAGCGCAGCAAACACAGTGGCGCTGGTGACCCGCCGGTCATCGGTGGCCGTGCCGTGTACGAGCACCGGCACGTCTTCGCGCGCCAGCAACAGGGCCAGCAGCGGCGTGAGTACGGGTAGCTTGCGGGCACCGTTGTAGCTGGGAAGGACCACCACGGGCACTCCGGCGTCCTCGACCCGGTGCAGACGCGCATGGGTGGCGTCCAGAAATCCGGCCATCTCTTCGGGCGTTTCTCCCTTGATGCGCATGGCCAGGCAGAAGGCGCCGGTTTCCAGATCAGAGACATGGCCGTCCAGCAACTGCCCCATCAGATCGGCGGCCTGATCGCGCGTGAGCGATCGCGCACCTTCCTTGCCGCGACCGATTTCCTTGATGTATTGGCTGATACCCATGGCCGTCAATTGTGCGTGTTGTTTGATGACTTTGGGTAATAAATCAAACCGCGATGGCATGGGGTTCTGCCGGTCCTGCCAGTGAATCGTTCTGCTGGTACTCCGCCCTGATCAGTCGGCGCAACTCTGGAAGACATGAGCCGCAGTTGGTGCCGCATTTGAGCTGGTCCTGCAGGGAGGCCAGTCGTTCGTTCTCGGTCCCTGCGCAGCGGGCGACGGTGTTTCGGATGGCCTCTTCACCAACATTGAAGCAGGCGCAGACCTGGGCACTCCTGGCGACCACTGTCACCGGCGCTTCGGCGCCGGGCCTCAGCAGCAGGCGGCCGTAGCGACCGGCGGGCTGTCCATCCTGCAGCAGGGTTTTGATCCAGGACTCTGCCCGGGTGTCGCCGGACAAGAGGAATGCCTCCAGCGTGACGTCGTCACCCGTCCGTTGCAGGCGGGCGCTGCGACGTTGCTGACGGCGCTTGTCGGCATAGCGCAGCGTCTCATCCGTGGTCAGGCCCAGCAGTGACTCGATGCGCTCGATCAGTGTGGGTGGCGGGGGCTCGTGAGCGGCGGCCCGGAACAGCACGCCAGTGCGCTCACGTCCAAAGGGTACGCAGGACGCGAAGTCGAAGGAGGGCATCAGCTGCCGAAGCTCAGTCAGGGCGGACAGCGCCGTGGCTTCGGGTAACCAGGCCACACCCAACAAGGTCCACGGCAGTTCTGCCTTGAGGATCTTGACCGCTGCGTGTTTGAGTTCTGGCTGCTTGGACGTGGGGCAATAGGCCGAGGTGGTGAGGGCGTTGACGCCGGCCAGCGGCTCGCCCTGGCTGCTGCGGCCGCTCAGGTACTCCGGCCCCCAGTGCATGGCGATGAAGGCCTGCGTGGGCTGGATCGTGTGCGAGGCCTGCGCCGGGAGCACGATGGCGCCGCGCTTGCTCGTCACATGGACCAGCTCGCCGTCCTTCAGGCCACGGCGCTCCATGTCCCGCGGGTTCAGTTGCACGCAGGGTTCGGCCACGTGGCCGAACAGGCGGCCGAGGGTGCCGGTGCGTGTCATGCCGTGCCAGTGATCGCGCAGGCGACCGGTGGTCAGCGAGAACGGGAAATGCGATTCGCTCGGCTCGGCGGTTGACTGGTAGGGCAAGGCGGCGAATTTCGCTTTGCCGTCGGCGGTGGGGAAGACGCCGTCTTCGTACAGGCGGGGTTTGCCGGTCCTGTCGCCCTGGCGCAGGGGCCAGAACTGCGGGCCCTCGGTCTCCAGCATGGCGTAGCTCAGACCGGTGATGTCGAGGTCGCGGCCGCGGGTGGATTCGCGGTGTTCGTTCCAGATGGCTTCGGTGGTCTCGTAGGGGAAGAGCGAGGGCTGACCGGGGCGCAGCTGCGCTTCCAGTCGCCGCGCCACATCGACCGCGATGCGCCAGTCGTGCCGGGCCTCACCGGCCGCAGGCACGGCCGGCAACACGCGGCTGATGCGGCGCTCGCTGTTGGTGACGGTGCCTTCCTTCTCGCCCCAGGTGGTGGCGGGCAGCAGGATGTCGGCGAAGTCGCAGGTGGCGGCGGTCGCGAACGCTTCCTGCACCACCACGAACTCGGCGCGCTGCATGGCGCGACGCACGGTGGCCTGGTCGGGCATGGACTGCGCCGGGTTGGTGCACGCAATCCACAGCGCCTTGATCTCGCCGTCGGCCGCAGCCTGGAACATCTCGACCGCGGTCTTGCCGGGTTTCGATGGCACATCGGCCACGCCCCAGAGCGCGGCCACCTCGGCGCGGTGCGCGGGGTTGGCCAGGTCGCGGTGGGCGCTCAGCAGGTTGGCGAGGCCACCGACCTCGCGCCCGCCCATGGCGTTGGGCTGGCCGGTCAGGCTGAAGGGGCCGGCGCCGGGCTTGCCGATCTGGCCGGTGGCCAGGTGCAGGTTGATCAGGGTCGCGTTCTTGGCGGTGCCGCTGCTGCTCTGGTTCAGGCCCTGGCAGTACAGGCTGAGCGTGGCGGGCGACTGCGCGAACCACTGGGCTGCCTTGAACAGGTCTTCCTTGGGGATGCCGCAGGTCTGCGCCACCACATCGGGCGTGGCTTCGCGCACCAGCGACTTCAGTTCGTCGAAGCCATACGTGTGCTCGGCGATGTAGGTGGCATCCGTCCAGCCTTCCCACAGCATGACGTGCAGCAGGCCGTGGAACAGCATCACGTCGGTGCCCGGCAGCAGCGGCAGGTAGAGGTCGGCCAGTTCGGCGGTGTCGGTGCGGCGCGGGTCGGCCACCATGATCTTCATCGCCGGGTTCTTCTGCTTCGCGGCCTCGATGCGGCGGAACAGGATGGGGTGCGCGTAGGCCGCGTTGCTGCCGACGATGAACAGACACTGCGCGTGGTTCACGTCGTCGTAGCAGGCGGGCGGCGCGTCGGCGCCCAGCGTGAGCTTGTAGCCCGCCACGGCGCTGCTCATGCACAGGCGGGAGTTGGTGTCGACGTTGTTGGTGCCCAGCAGGCCCTTGGCCAGCTTGTTGAAGACGTAATAGTCCTCGGTCAGCAGCTGGCCGCTGATGTAGAAACCCACCGCGTCGGGGCCGTGCTCGCGCACGATGCGGCCGAACTCGCCGGCCACACGGTCCAGCGCGGCGTCCCAGCCCAGTGCCACCGGCGCATGGCCGCGCCGCAGCCGCTGCATGGGCTGTAGCAGGCGCGTCTGGCGCGTGATGGCGGGCGTGGCCGTCAGGTGCAGCGTGCTGCCCTTGGTGCAGAGCTTGCCGAAGTTGGCGGGATGCTGAGGGTCGCCGCGCACACCGATGATCTGGCCGCCCTCGCTCTCGATGATGACGCCGCAGCCCACACCACAGTACGGGCAGGTGGAGCGGGTTTGTGACATGTGCTCAGGCCTTCGATGAGTGACGATCCGGCGCCGGGCCGCCCCAAGCCGGATCAGCCCCCTCGGGGGGCAGCGACCCGCGCAGCGGCGGAGCGTGGGGGCCACGGTTCCTGGGGCCGGCGATCGGACGCTCTTCGGTGGTCGCGTGGGATGCGAGCTGGTTCGCGTCCAGGAACACCTGACCGTGCTCCACCTTCACGCTGAACCTGGGCGTGCAACCCTCGTCAGGTGCCGAGGCCTGGCCGTCGCACAGGCCGATGGTCCAGTTGTGCAGCGGGCAGGCCACGTGTGTGCCGAAGACGATGCCCTGGCTCAGCGGACCGCCCTTGTGCGGGCAGCGGTCGAGCAACGCGAACACCTCGTCCTGGTCGTTGCGAAAGATGGCGACGTCCAGGCCTCGCTCGCGCGCCACGCGGCGTGAACCCAGCACGGGTATCTCTTCAACGCGGCAGATGGGGATCCAGGCGGCGGCGTTCATACGGCGCTCCTCTCGGTGGTGGCGGCGATGGCCTTGATGGGGATGAACTGCCGCGTATCCACGGCGGCCTTGTCGAACTCGAACCAGGGGTCGGGCTCGCCGTCCAGCGCGAACAGCAGTTCTTCGTTCAAGGCCTTGCGGCCCTCGGCGTCTTCCAGGATGCGCTTCCTTATGTAGTCCAGGCCCACACGGTTGACGAAGTGCACGGTGCGTTCGAGGTACCAGCCCTCCAGTCGGTAGAGCTGCATGAAGGCCCCGGTGTACTCCATCACCTCTTCGGCCGTCTTGAGCTTGACCAGGAAGTGCGCCACCTCCGTCTTGATGCCGCCGTTGCCGGCGATGTACATCTCCCAGCCGCTGTCCACGCCGATGATGCCCACGTCCTTGATGCCGGCTTCGGCGCAGTTGCGCGGGCAGCCGGAGACGGCGTACTTGACCTTGTGCGGCGCGTACATGCGCCAGTGGGCGCGCTCCAGGGACTTGCCCATCTGGGTGCTGTCCTGCGTGCCCATGCGGCACCACTCGCTGCCCACGCAGGTTTTCACCGTGCGCAGGGCCTTGGCGTAGGCGTGGCCGCTGGGCATGCCGATGTCTTTCCAGACATTGACCAGGTCTTCCTTCTTCACGCCCAGCAGATCGATGCGCTGGCCGCCGGTGACCTTGACGGTCGGGATCTGGTACTTGTCCACCGCGTCGGCGATGCGTCGCAACTCGTCGGCTGTGGTCTCGCCGCCCCACATGCGCGGGATGACGGAGTAGGTGCCGTCCTTCTGGATGTTGGCGTGCGAACGTTCGTTGATGTAGCGGCTCTGCGGGTCGTCCTTGGCCTGTTTGGGCCAGGTGCTGATGAGGTAGTAGTTGATGGCCGGGCGGCAGGTGGCGCAGCCGTTGGGCGTCTTCCAGCCCAGGGCCTTGAAGGTGTCGGCGATGGTCAGCAGCTTGTCGTTGCGGATCGCATCGCGCACGTCCTGGTGGCTGTGCTCGGTGCAGCCGCAGATGGCCTTCTTTTTCGGTGTGGCCGAGTAGCCCGCCCCCACCGTGGCCATCAGGATCTGTTCGACCAGGCCGGTGCAGGAGCCGCAGCTGGCGCTGGCCTTGGTGTGCTTCTTCACCTCATCCAGCGTGAACAGGCCCTTGTCCTTGATGGCCTTGCAGATGGTGCCCTTGGTCACGCCGTTGCAGCCGCAGACCTCGTCGCTGTCGGCCATGGCAGCGGCCTTGTTCTGCCCCGCGTGGCCCGCGTCGCCGATGTTCGATTCCCCGAACATCAGCTTGTCGCGGATGTCGTGCACCTTGCGGCCCTCGCGCAGCAGCTTGAAGTACCAGCCGCCATCCACCGTGTCGCCGTACAGGCAGGCGCCCACCAGCTGGTCGTCCTTGATCACCAGCTTCTTGTAGACGCCGCCGAAGGGGTCGCTCATCACGATTTCTTCCGTGCCTTCGCCGCCCATGAAGTCACCGGCGGAGAACAGGTCGATGCCGGTGACCTTGAGCTTGGTCGACGTCAGCGAGCCGGTGTAGCGGCCGATACCGAATTCGGCCAGATGGGTGGCCAGCACCTTGCCCTGCTCGAACAGCGGCGCCACCAGGCCGTAGGCGATGCCGCGGTGCGCCGCGCATTCGCCCACCGCGTAGATGCGCGCGTCGGTCACAGTCTGCAGGGTGTCGCTCACCACGATGCCGCGGTTGACGTGCAGGCGCATCTTCTCGGCCAGCGCCGTGTTGGGACGGATACCGACCGCCATCACCACCAGATCGGCCGGCACTTCGCTGCCGTCCTTGAACTTGACGGCCTTGACGCGACCGTCCTCACCGCCGATCAGTTCCTGCGTGTTCGCCCCCATCAGGAACCGCATGCCGCGCTCTTCCAGCGACTGCTGCAGCAGCTTGCCGGCCACGTCGTCCAGCTGGCGCTCCATCAGCCAGGGCGCGACATGCACCACGCTCACCCTCATGCCGCGCTTCATCAGGCCGTTGGCCGCTTCCAGGCCGAGCAGGCCGCCGCCGATCACGACCGCGTGCTGGTAGGTCGCGGCGGCGTCGATCATGGCCTGCGTGTCGGCGATGTCGCGGTAGGCCAACACGCCGTTGAGGTCCTTGCCCGGGATGGGCAGGATGAAGGGGTTGGAGCCGGTCGCCATGATCAGGCGGTCGTACTCGGCCGAGACCGCCTCGCCGTTGGGGCCCACCGAGTGCACGATGCGCTTGACGCGGTCCACCTCGGTCACCTTGTGGCCGGCGTGCAGCGTGATGCCGTGGTCGGTGTACCAGGACCAGTCGTTGAGGATGATCTGATCGATGGTCTGCTCACCCGCCAGCACGGGCGAGAGCAGGATGCGGTTGTAGTTGGGGTGTGGCTCGGCACCGAAGACGGTGATGTCGTACAGGTCGGGTGCGATCTTCAGCAGCTCTTCGAGCGTGCGCACACCGGCCATGCCGTTGCCGACCATCACCAGCTTCAGTTTCGCCTTGGGATTGACGCGCATGTCCATGGTGTGCTCCTCAGGCTGCTTTCTCGACGTGCGCCTGGCGCGTGTAGAGAAAATCGATAACCGCCTTGCGGTACTGCTGGTACTGCGGGTCGTCGGCCAGGGCCACCCGGTGGCGCGGGCGAGGCAGTTCGACGCTGAGCACTTCGCCGATGGTGGCGGCCGGCCCGTTGGTCATCATCACGATCTTGTCGGACAGCAGCACCGCCTCGTCCACGTCGTGCGTCACCATGACCACGGTGGCCTGCGTCTGGGCGACGATCTCCAGCAGCTCGTCCTGCAGCTTGGCGCGGGTCAGCGCGTCCAGCGCGCCGAAGGGCTCGTCCATCAGCAGCACCTTGGGCTCCATCGACAGGGCGCGGGCGATGCCCACGCGCTGCTTCATGCCGCCCGAGACTTCGCCGGGGCGCTTCTGCGCGGCGGCCGTCAGGCCGACCAGGGCCAACGCGTCGTTGGTGCGCTGCTTGAGCTGGGCCTTGCTTTCGGTCGCGCCGAACACGCGCTCGACCGCCAGGTAGATGTTCTCGAAGCAGGTCAGCCAGGGCAGCAGCGAGTGGTTCTGGAACACCACCGCGCGCTCGGGACCGGGGCCCGCGATCTCCCGATCGGCACACAGAAGCACACCGCTGGTGGGGGTGGTCAGGCCGGCGATCAGGTTCAGCAGCGTGGACTTGCCGCAGCCCGAGTGGCCGATCAGGGCGACAAACTCGCCTTTGGCCACCGTGAGGTGGATGTCGCGCAGCGCCGGGAAGTTGCCCTTCTTGGTCTTGAAGGTCTGTTCCACGCCCTGGATGTCGATGTACTTCGTGTTCATGCCTTCACCTCTTCAAAGGTAAACAGGGAAGCCAGCTTGATGAGCGCAAACTCCAGCAGCAGGCCGACGATGCCGATCACGAAGATGGCGATGATGATGGAAGAGACGTTGAGGTTGTTCCACTCGTCCCACACCCAGAAGCCGATGCCCACGCCGCCGGTCAGCATCTCGGCCGCCACGATCACCAGCCAGGCGGTGCCGACGGCCAGGCGAACGCCGGTCAGCAGGTAGGGCAGCACGGCGGGGAAGAGGATCCTGGTGAAGATCTTCCATTCACTCAGGTTGAGCACGCGGGCCACGTTCATGTAGTCCTGCGGCACGCGCTGCACGCCCACCGCGGTGTTGATGACCATGGGCCAGATCGAGCAGATGAAGATGGTCCAGATGGCGGCCGGGTTGGCGCCCTTGAACACCAGCAGGCCGATGGGCAGCCAGGCCAGCGGCGAGACCGGGCGCAGCAGGCTGATGAGCGGGTTGAACATGCGGCTGAGGAACACCGAGCGACCGATGGCAAAGCCGGCCGGAATGCCCACCAGCGCGGCCAGACCGAAGCCGATGGCCACGCGCTGCAACGAGGCCAGCACGTTCCAGCCTACGCCCTGGTCGTTGGGGCCGTTGCGGTAGAACGGGTCGGAAAACACCTGCACCGCCTGTGCCCAGGTTTCGGCCGGCTTGGGGATGCCACTGCCTGAGGATGAAGCGATCAGGTGCCAGATGAGGACCAGCAGGGCCAAGCCCAGCACCGGGGGCACCACCGTCAGCCAGAAGCTGCGGAAGTCTCGCGTTGGCTTCTTGGCGGCCGGTGCGGCGGTCGCGGTCGGCGTGGATGCGGTCATGGCTTTGGCGACAGGCGGCAGGTCGGGGCCGGCGGCGGGCGCCTCCAGCGGGGAATGAAAGACAGCGGCAACCATGTTGGTTCTCCTGGTGAAGGCTCAGGCCTTGATGGCGAATGAATCCGCGTACCTGGCGGGGTCCTTGCCGTCCCAGACCACGCCGTCCATCAGCTTGCTGCTGCGCATCGGGTCCTTGGGCACGCTGATGCCCATGGCGCCAGCGACCGACTTGTACAGCTCGATCTGGTTGATCTGCTTGGCGATGCCCAGGTAGTCGGGGTGGCTCTTGATCAGGCCCCAGCGCTTGTGCTGCGTGAGGAACCACATGCCGTCCGAGAGGTAGGGGAAGTTGACCTTGCCGTCGTTGAAGAACTTCATGTGGTTCGGGTCGTCCCAGGTCCTGCCCAGGCCGTTCTGGTAGCGGCCCAGGATGCGCTGGTTGATGGCATCGACACCGGTGTTGATGTAGGCCTTCTGCGCCACCGTCTCGGCCATCTTCAGCTTGTTCTGCAGGCCGGCGTCGATCCAGCGGCTGGCTTCGAGCACGGCCATCATCACGGCGCGCGTGGTGTTGGGGTATTTCTTGACGAAGTCGGCGGTCGTGCCCAGCACCTTCTCCGGGTGGTCTTTCCAGAGGTCCTGGGTGGTGTTGGCCGTCACCCCGATGCCGTCCATGATGGCGCGGTGGTTCCAGGGTTCGCCGACGCAGAAGCCGTCCATGTTGCCCACGCGCATGTTGGCCACCATCTGCGGCGGCGGCACGGTGATCAGCTTGGCGCCCGAGAGCGGGTTGATGCCGGCCGCCGCCAGCCAGTAGTGCATCCACATGGCGTGCGTGCCGGTGGGGAAGGTGCCGGCGAAGCTGTATTCGCGCTTGTTCGCGGCCATGAACCTGGCCAGCGAGGGGCCGTCCACCGCGCCCTTGTCGGCCAGCGCCTTGCTCAGGGTGATGGCCTGGCCGTTGTTGTTCAGGCTCATCAGCACCGCCATGTCTTTCTTCGGGCCGGCGGTCCCCATGTGAACGCCGTAGACCAGACCGTACAGCACATGGGCCAGGTCCAGCTCGCCGTTGACCAGCTTGTCGCGCACGCCGGCCCAGCTCGCCTCCTTGGTCGGCACGATGGTCACGCCGTATTTCTTGTCGAAGCCCAGCACGCTGGCCATCACCACGCTGGCGCAGTCGGTCAGCGGGATGAAACCGATCTTGACCTCGGTCCTCTCCGGCGCGTCAGAGCCGGCGGCCCAGACGCCGCTGTGGCCCAGGGTGGAGAAGTAGGTGGCGGCCATTGCGCCGTGTCGGATGAATGCGCGGCGGCTGGTGCCGCTGGCGGTTTTGTCATGTGCCTCGTTGCGGGTGGAATCGCTTGCGGGGGTGACAGCGGTCATGGCAGGCTCCTGTGGGGCAGAGAAGAAACGGGTCCTGAAAGCGCAACGGCGTCCATTTCCGCGGCTGCGCGTGGCAGCTGGAAATGGACGCCGTTGTCCGTGTCAGGAAAGATGTCGGGGAGATCTGCCGCCGTTGGCAGGTCGCCCTTGCCACATGCTCAGCACTTATCGTGCCAGCCGCGATTCAGGTCACCTGAAGGCCTTGGCGGCCCATCGCGGGGGCACGTTCGCCCCAAGCTGGTGCGAATGGGCCGGGCAGCCGTTCTTGAGTGCTGCTTTTGGTGCGCTGCAGCACGCGCTTTGGACTCCCGCGTTTACCGCGGCGAGGGGAGCACGTCGGCCATGGCCAGCACCGCCTCGGCCACCTCCACCAGGCGACGGTTCTGGCTCATGGCCATCTGGCGCATCGTCTTGTGGGCCGCCTCCTCGCTGAGCTGGCGGTGTGCCATCAGCAGCCCCTTGGCCCGCTCGATCAGCTTGCGCTCATGAAGACTGGAGCGCACGGTTTCTAGTTCGTCCTCCATCGCCTGAAGCCGTCGGGCCTGATCCTGCACCAGGTCCAGCATCGATCGGCCCAGCTGGTGACCATAGGCGTGTTCACTGTCCGCCTTGTCCGATGCGGCCAGGTCGGTCGGTGTCGGCCGGGAGAAGAAGTCGGCATCGGGTCCTGCGCTGGGGGTGGCAGCCTGCAGCTGCTCCAGTTCGAGCCTGGCACAGGCGGTCCGCTCCCGGCAAAGTCCCAGCAGCTCGGCCACCAGCGCCTCTTCAATGCGCCTCATCGTGTCGATGCGAGACGTGCAGGCATCAAACCAGTCCTGGCTGTTGGCGCCGCACAAGGGTTGCCCGGGCGGCGTGGTGCTGACGATCCGCCGCATGCGCTCCAGGCGGACCAAGTCCTCGGCTTGCGGTGCCGACAGCCAGCGCGCCCACATCGCCGGGCTGGCAAACTCGCCGAAGGTCTGCAGACAGCGCTCTTGCGAGTCGATCAGGTGCAGCAGTCGTTGCTGCCCCTGAATGTCGGGCTCGCCTGCGGCGTACATGGCCGATCCGGTGGCCCGTTCCTGGCCGGCGAACTCCTTGCCCTGCATGAAGTTGAACAGGGCCACCAGGCGTCGGGAAATGAGTGGCTCGGTGGCACTGTCGGCGGCTTCGAAGACGACCGCGAGCAGGGCGCTGATCAGCCGCGCGAGATCGGCCGATGCCTGCGCCGGGCTGGTGGCCTGGGCGTCGATCCGTTGGCGCAAGGTGACCAGGGCGTCCAGTCCCTGCAGGGCGTAAGCGATGCGGGCGTGCAGCCGCGCGCCCAGCCGCAGGGCGCCGTCCTCGGTGTCCAGATCGTCGAAACAGGCCAATACCCCGGCTTGCGCCGCGTCGCTTCTGCCGATCTGGCTGCTGCGCTCGTCGGCCCAGCGCCGCCCGCATGAGGCCAGGTAAAGGTTGGAAAGACCTCGCTCGCGCTGCAGTTCGTGGATGAGCCTGGCCACCGACTCGACCAGGGCGCTGGTGCGCGCCAGCTGGTCAAGTTCGGTGATCTCGCAACGTTTGGCGGCAATGAGAAAGCGCAGACCGGGCTTCATGGGGCATGGATGTTTCCCCCGTGCAGCAACATTCGTGCCGCCTGAGACCTGCTCAGGCAGGGTCCATGCCGTGTTGGCGCTTGATCGCCATGGTGGCGGGGGATGACAGAAAAGCCAGCAGCGCGTCCGCAACCGCTGGTGACGCACTGTGCGCACCGCGCGCCGCCGAGAAGGTGGTGACGATCTGGATGGCTTCGGGCAAGCCACCCAGCACATCGATGCCCGGCAGGTTCATGAGTTCGCTCAGCTGCTGGAAGCCCAGTGCGACTTCGCCCTTGGCCACCAGCGACCCCACGGGCACCCCGGGCGGGGCGGTCACGATGCGGTCACGGATCTGGTCGGCAATGCCCCAGCGCTCGAACAGACGGGCCAGCTGCACGCCACTGGGGCCGGTGGAGTAGCCGAGGGTGGGTGCCGCCAGCACGGCCTGCTTCAGGGTTTCTTCGCTGCCGACATCCGGGTGCGGGACACCGGCCTTGACGGCCATGGCCACGCCCGAGCGGACCATGTCGACCCGGCTGCCCGGCACCAAGTGGCCTTCGCCCAGCAACTGTTCGATCGCGTTGGAGGCCAGGGCCACGACGTCAAAACGTTCGCCGGACTGCACGCGTCTGGCGGCGTCGACACCGCCCACCGACTCGACCTGGACGGTGATGTCCGGGTGCTGCCGGCTGAACTGGGCCGTCAGGTCGGCCAGCAGGGCCTTGGTGGCCATGGAGGAAATGAGGGTCAGTGTGGTCGCCATGCGTCAAAGCGTACCAAACCCCGTGTGATCCGGCCTGCCGGATCCCGTTCTTTCAGATATCAGGCGACGGCATGGATGGCCTGTGCCGGCGCTGGTTCGGTGATGCTGGCCGGGTGAAGCTGGCTGCGCAAGGTCACGACGCCACCGATCATGATGAGGGCTGGTGGCCTCACCTGGTGGCGCAGTGCGAGTGCGGGCAGCTCCGCCAGCGTGCCGGTGATGCAGCGCTCCTGGGGCAGCGTGGCCTTCTCGACCAGCGCGGCGGGCGTCTGCCCCGCCAGGCCATGCGCCATCAGCTGGCGGCAGATTTCAGGCAGGTTGTTGACGCCCATGTACAGGACGATGGTCTGCCGGGGCCGGGCCAGCATCGCCCAGTCCATGTCCAGACCCTGGCCGTCGCGCAGGTGGCCCGTGGCCAGCACGAGGGCGCAGGCATGGTCGCGGTGGGTCAGCGGGATGCCGGTCGAGGCGGATGCCCCCTGGGCGGCGGTCAGTCCGGGAATCACCTGAAACGGAATGCCGGCCTCGGCCAGCGCCTGCGCTTCTTCGCCGCCACGCCCGAAGATGTAGCCATCGCCTCCCTTGAGTCGCACCAGAGCCCGGCCGCTGCGGGCCAGCCGCACCATCAGTTCAATGATGGAAGCCTGCGGCAGCGTATGGCGGGAGGACTCCTTGCCCACATAGATGCGTTCGGCGTCCGGGGGCAGCAGGTCAAGGACGGCGGGGCTGACCAGGTGGTCGTACAGCACCAGGCGTGCAGCGCCCAGGGCGCGGGCAGCCTTGACGGTGAGCAGTTCCGGATCACCCGGGCCGGCGCCCACCAGGGTGACGCAGCCCGACCGCATGCCAGGGGATTCATCCATCCCGCCGGCAGGGGCCAGCAGGTCACGGCATTCGATCAGGCTCATGGTCTTCTCCGGTTCCTCGTGGTGGGGACCATTGTTCTTTTGCAACGCACCATCGTCCTTGAACTGGTTCAAGGACAGGGTCATGGGCGAGGAAGACGATGTGCCCGTTCGCCAAGCGTCCTGGACAGCGGCCGGGCGAACGGGGCCACGGACCAATCAGGGACGGCCACCTCCAAAGCTGATCCACGACGGAGAGAGAACCCATGAAATCCCGAACGATCATCCGCCTGACCACGCTGGCCATGGCTGCCCTGGTGGGCACCGGTGCCTTTGCACAGACGGCAGACAAGAAGATCAGTGCCCCTGAGGCGAACTATCAGGCGGGCGGATCGCCGTTGGCCAACGAGCCGATGTATCAGGCGACCAATCCCAAGGCACCGCCGATGACGCAGGCCGAGTTCGACGTGGCCCGCAAGATCTACTTCGAGCGCTGCGCCGGCTGCCACGGCGTGCTGCGCAAGGGCGCCACCGGCAAGCCGCTGACGCCGGACATCACGGTGGGCAAGGGCACCGACTACCTCAAGGTCTTCATCGCCTACGGATCTCCGGCCGGCATGCCCAACTGGCAGACCAGCGGCGAGATGACCGAGAAGGAAGTGGACATCATGGCGCGCTACATCCAGCACGATGCCCCCACGCCGCCGGAATACAGCCTGGATGACATGAAGGCCACCTGGAAGGTCATCGTGCCACCGGAGAAGCGGCCGAAGAAGAAGATGAACAACTACAACATCAGCAACATCTTCTCGACGACGCTGCGCGACACGGGCGAGGTGGCCCTGATCGACGGTGACACCAAGCAGATCATCAACATCGTCAAGACCGGCTACGCGGTGCACATCTCGCGTCTGTCGGCCTCGGGGCGCTACCTGTTCGTGATCGGCCGCGACGCCAAGATCAACATGATCGACCTGTGGATGGAGAAGCCCGACAACGTGGCCGAGATCCGCACCGGCCTGGAGGCCCGCTCGGTCGAGACCAGCAAGTACAAGGGCTTTGAAGACAAGTACGCGATCGCCGGCACCTACTGGCCGCCGCAGTTCGTCATCATGAACGGCGACACGCTGGAGCCGCTGAAGATCGTCTCGACCCGCGGCAACACCGTGGACAAGCAGGAGTACCACCCCGAGCCGCGCGTGGCCTCCATCGTGGGCAGCCACTTCAAGCCCGAGTTCGTGGTCAACGTCAAGGAAACCGGCCAGACCCTGCTGGTGGACTACTCCAACATCGATGCATTGAAGGTCACCACCATCGGCACCGCACGCTTCCTGCACGACGGCGGCCTGGACTCGTCCAAGCGCTACTTCATGGTGGCGGCCAACAACAGCAACAAGATCGCGGCGGTGGATCTGAAGGAAGGCAAGCTGACCAAGCTGATCGACGTGGGCAAGATCCCGCACCCGGGCCGCGGCGCCAACTTCAACCATCCGAAGTACGGACCGGTCTGGTCCACCGGCCACCTGGGTGACGAGACCATCGCGCTCATCGGCACCGATCCGGTCAAGCACCCCAAGAACGCCTGGAAGGTGGTGCAGACACTGACCGGCCAGGGTGGCGGTGCGCTGTTCATCAAGAGCCATCCGAAGAGCAAGCACCTGTACTCGGACACCCCGCTCAACCCGGATCCGAAGATCTCCCAGTCGGTCGCGGTGTACGACATCAACAACCTCGAGAAGGGCTACACCGTGCTGCCGATCGCCGAGTGGGCGGGCCTCAAGGACGACGGTGCCAAGCGCGTGGTGCAGCCTGAATACAACAAGGCTGGCGACGAGGTCTGGTTCGCGGTGTGGAGCGCCAAGAACAAGGAGAGCGCGCTGGTGGTGGTCGATGACAAGACCCTCAAGCTCAAGGCCGTGATCAAGGATCCGCGCCTGATCACGCCGACGGGCCACTTCAACGTGCACAACACCCAGCACGACGTTTATTGAGTCTCCCCCCTGCGCCGCTGACACGGCTTCCCCCCTCCGTGGCGCGCCTGCGGCGTTTCGAGGGGGGACGGTGCGAGTGGCCCGGCAAAGCCGGTTCCACCGCACCCTGGGTTTGAGGCACTTCGTCTCCGCTACGTAACTTCTGGAGTTTCAGATGAAAAAAATGAATCTGCTGTTGCTGGCGTCGTTCTTGGCATTCGGCTCCGGCGCTGCCTTCGCCGACGGTGAAGCGGCTCTGACCAAGTCCGGGTGCATGGCTTGCCATGCCAAGGACAAGAAGTTGGTCGGGCCGTCGTTCAAGGACATCGCGGCCAAGTACAAGGGCAAGGACGCCTCCGCGCAACTCTTCGACAAGGTGCGCAAGGGTGGATCGGGTGTGTTTGAGCCCATCCCCATGTCGCCCAATGGGCCGGACAAGATCGCCGACCAGGACCTCAAGGACGCCATCGCGGTGATCCTCAAGTCCTGATCCGGGAGGCATGCCGTGCTCCGCTTCTCTGCTGTCCTGTCTGCGCTCTTGCTGGGGCCTGTGCTGGCTCTCGCGCAGTCCGCACCCGATGCCTTGCGTTCGCGCGAGCTGGTGCGCATGGTGCGGCAGGACTGCGGCTCTTGCCACGGCATGCGCCTGACCGGTGGCCTTGGCCCTGCGCTCACGCGGGAGGCCATGGCCGATTTTCCGCTCGACAGCCTCGTCGCCGTGATCTTCCACGGCCGACCAGGCACCCCCATGCCGCCCTGGAAGGCGATGCTCAGCGAGGAAGAAGCCCGCTGGATCGCGTTGCGCCTTCAGCAGGGCTTTCCTCAAGAGTTCCCGTCCGGAGATCCGAAATGAAGCGCCGAGAATGGCTGGCGACCGCAGCCAGCCTGTCATCCCTTGCCGCGCTGGGTGGTCTGGCGGGCTGTGCCTCGGCGCCCCTGCGCGGCACCGGCGATCTGGGGACGGTCATTGGCCGGGCCAACGGCACCCTCTACATCGTCGACACCTCCACCCGTGCCCTGCTCGGAGAGGTCAAGGGACTGGGCGATCTCTCGCACGCGTCGGTCGTCTATTCCCGCGACGGCCTTTTCGCCTTCGTCTTTGGACGTGATGGTGCGCTCACCCGCGTGAACCTGCTGGAGCAGCGCATCACCCACCGGGTGATGCAGGCCGGCAATTCCATTGGCGGGGCGATCAGTGCCGACGGCACCCTGGTGGCGGCGCAGAACTACACACCCGGGGGCATCAAGGTGTTCGATGCGCGCACGCTCGAACTGCTGGCCGACGTTCCCGCCGCCTATGCGCCGGGAAAGCTCTCCCGCGTCGTGGGGTTGGTCGATCTCCCCGGACGCCGCTTTGCCTACAGCCTGTTCGATGCGGACGCCATCTGGGTGACCGACTGTTCGGACCCAAGGCATCCGGTGACGCAGAAGTTCGAAGGCATCGGCCGTCAGCCCTACGATGCGCTGGTCACACCCAACGGTCGACATTACATTGCCGGCCTGTTCGGCGAGGACGGTCTGGCCATGATCGACCTCTGGGCCGACCAGCCGACGGTCCGCCGCATCCTGGGTGGCTACGGCAAGGGCCAGCAGCCGTTGCCGGTCTACAAGATGCCGCACCTGCGCGGGTGGGCGGTGGCTGGACGGCATGCCTACCTACCCGCCATCGGGCGGCACGAGGTGCTGGTGGTCGACACCGAGAGCTGGGCCGAGGTCGCACGGATTCCGGTGGCCGGCCAACCCGTGTTCGTGATGGCACGGCCCGACGGTGGCCAGGTCTGGGTGAACTTCTCGGTCCCCGACTATCACCGGGTACAGGTCGTTGACACCCGCAACCAGGCGGTCATCCGGACCCTGGAGCCCGGCAAGGCCGTGCTGCACATGGAATTCACACCCCGCGGTGAGGCGGTATGGATCAGCAGCCGGGACGACAACCGCGTCAGTGTCATCGATACCCGCAGCATGGCGACCCTGGCACGGCTGGACGTGCCGGCGCCCAGCGGTATCTTCTTCACGTCGCGCGCCGCGCGCATGGGCTTCTGAGCCATGGACATCCACCCCCACCTGAAGTTGCGGCTGCTCAATGACTGGCAGCACGACTTTCCCCTGAAGGCCCAACCGTTTGCGTCGATTGCCGTGGCGCTGCGCGTGTGCGAAGAGGACGTGCTGGCGGGGTACGCCGGTGCGCTGGCCGATGGGTCCCTCAGTCGCATCGGTGGCGTGTTCTCGCACGGTGCCGGTGGCGCGGCGGTGCTGGGAGCGATGGCAGTGCCCGACCATCGCCTGGAGGAAGTGGCCGCCATCGTGTCAGCCTGTCCGGGTGTCAATCACAACTATGCACGCGAACACCGTGTCAACCTGTGGTTCGTCATGACCGGCCCCGATCGTCAGCAGGTGGAGGCCAGCATGCAGCAGCTGGAGCAGCGCACCGGCCTGCCGGCATGGCGGCTGCACATGGTGCGACCCTATCGCATTGATCTGGGTTTTGACCTGCGTCACGCGGTGTCCCGCCGACCCATGCGGGTGTCGCATCCTGCCGCGACGGAGCCACTTCAGGGACAGGATCTGCCCCTGGCCTCGCTGATCGAGGAGGGCCTGCCACTGGTGCCCAGGCCGTTTGCGGCCTGGTCCCGCCGGCTGGGCATGACCGAGACCGACGTCATCCGCACCGTGGGTGATTGGCTGCGCAACGGCCGGCTCAAGCGATTCGGGGTGGTGGTCCGCCACCATGAACTGGGCTTCGCCGCGAACGCCATGACGGTCTATGACGTGCCTGATGACCGGGTGGATGCCCATGGCCAGATCCTGGCGGCACAACCCGGGGTGACCCTGGCCTACCGCCGGACGAGGGCGCCGGGCTGGCCGTTCAACCTGTATGCGATGGTGCACGGGACGAACCGTGACGCGGTGCGGTCGGTGATCGAACGCGTCACCGACGCAGCCGGTCTCGTGGGTCATGACCGCCAGGTGCTGTTTTCAACCATCCGCTACAAGCAGACGGGCGGTCGTCGGTTTCGTGACCACCATGCGCAGGAGGTGTCCCATGCTGTCGCAGGATGACCGTCGGCTGATCGCCGCCTTGCACGGCGGATTCCCCCTCACCGACCGACCATTTGCCGACATGGCCCTTCAGCTGGGCTGCGGCGAGGACATGCTGATCGACCGTTTGCAGCGACTGCTTTCGCACGGCGATCTGACACGCTTTGGTCCCCTGTTCCAGATCGAACGCGCCGGCGGCCGCTTTGTGCTGGCGGCCATGGCCGTGCCCGAAGAGCGGTTCAATGAGGTCGCCGAGGTGCTCAGTGGCATGCCCGAGGTGGCCCACAACTACCGCCGCGAGTCGGCTTATGGTGTGGCCGGAGAGGGCTCTGAGCCGCTGAACATGTGGTTCGTCATCGCGGTCGCCCGCGCCGACGAGGTGGCCGACGTGGTCCGGCGCATGGAGGCGGCCACCGGGCTGCGCGTCTTCGAGTTCCCCAAGGAACGCGAGTTCTTTGTGGAACTGCGCCTGCCTCTGCTGGAGGATGCTCATGTCAGCCATGGATGATCTGGATCGCCGCCTGATCGGCGCCACGCAGGCCGGCCTTCCGCTGGTGCCCCGGCCTTACGAGGCCATCGGAGCCTCGCTGGGCATCAGTGGCGATCTGGTGCGTGAGCGCCTGCAG
Organism: Hydrogenophaga bisanensis; assembly: GCF_042665135.1. Lineage (NCBI taxonomy): Bacteria > Pseudomonadati > Pseudomonadota > Betaproteobacteria > Burkholderiales > Comamonadaceae > Hydrogenophaga > Hydrogenophaga bisanensis. Next base: position 249,719 of record NZ_JBHTBX010000003.1, on the reverse strand, counting down.
TCCATGCTTGACCGAGGCCTGATCCGGCGCATCGGGGCGGTGCCCAATCACTATCGGATGGGCTTCACGGCCAATGGCATGAGCGTCTGGGACGTGGACGACGAGCGGGTCGATGCCTTGGGCGAGGCGGTCGGTCGCATGCCCTTTGTCAGCCACTGCTACCGCCGACCGCGCCATCTGCCGGTGTGGCGCTTCAACCTGTTTGCCATGCTGCACGGGCGTTCCCGTGACGAAGTCGAGGTGCAGGCCAGACAAGTGGCCGACGTGCTGGGCCAGGCCTGCCGGGCCCACGACATTCTCTATTCCACCGCCATCCTGAAGAAGACCGGATTGCGGATTTCGGAAAGCTGATCATATGTTCCGCATCAGTCAATTCATGCGCGAACTCGCGCAAGCCGAAGAAACCGGGCAGTGGCCCGTAGCCAGCCGTCGCGGAACGGGCAAACCGCCTGGTCCGGTCGTGATCTGGAACCTGATCCGCCGCTGCAACCTCACCTGCAAACACTGCTACGCCCTCTCGGCCGACCACGACTACGCGGGCGAACTGAACTGGCGCGAGGTGGTCGAGGTGATGGACGACCTCAAGGCCTTTCGCGTGCCGGTGCTCATCCTCTCCGGCGGAGAGCCGCTCATGCGGCCTGACATCTTCGACATCGCGCAGCGCTCGAAGCTGATGGGCTTCTACACCGGGCTCTCGACCAACGGGACGCTGATCGATCGCGAGATGGCCGACCGCATCGCGGACCTGGGCTTTGACTATGTGGGCATCAGCCTGGACGGCCTGCGCGAGACGCACGACAAGTTCCGCCGTCTGGACGGTGCGTTCGACCGAAGCCTGGCTGCGGTCCGCCTGCTGCGCGATCGGGGTGTCAAGGTGGGCCTGCGCTACACCATGACCTCGCTGAACGCACACGACTTCGCCCCGCTGCTGCAACTCATGCGGCGTGAGCACGTCAACAAGTTCTACTTCTCGCACCTGAACTATGCGGGTCGCGGCAACATCCACCGCGGCAAGGACGCCCAGTTCCAGTCCACCCGCGAGGCGCTGGACCGTCTGTACGACCGGGCCTGGATGGCCGCCTGGGAAGGCCTGGACGAGGAATACGTCACCGGCAACAACGATGCCGACGGCCCCTATCTGCTGCGCTGGGTGCAGCGACGCTTCCCGCACTGGGCCGCCACGCTGCGCGAGCGCCTGGTCGCCTGGGGCGGTAATGCCAGCGGCGTCAATGTGGCGAACATCGACAACCTGGGTGTGGTCCACCCTGACACCATGTGGTGGCACCACAGCCTGGGCAGCGTGCGTGAGCGCCCGTTCTCGCAAATCTGGACGGACACCTCCGACCCGCTGATGGCTGGCCTTAAGGCGCATCCGCGCCCGGTGCAGGGTCGCTGCGGGCAGTGCCGGCACTTCGACATCTGCGGAGGCAATACCCGCACCCGCGCCCAGCAACTCACCGGAAACCCCTGGGCCGAGGATCCCGGCTGCTACCTGAGCGACGAGGAAATCGGCCTGGCTGGCGGCCTGACGCCGGTGCGTCAGTCGTCTTCACCGATCTTCATCAAGGAGGTGCCGTATGCGCACGCCGCCTGATTCTCCCTGGAGAGAACGCCTGGCCAACGTGGCCAGGGCCAGTCTGGTGGCCGGTCTGGTATGGATGGGCATGGACATCGCCGGGGCACAGGGCGTCGATGCCAAGGCGCTGTACCGGCAGCATTGCGCGGTGTGCCACGGCGAGCAGCGCACGGGCGCCATGGGGCCGGCCCTGCTGCCCGAGAGCCTGACCCGCATCCGCCCGGCAGAGGTGCTGGAGGTGATCACCCATGGACGCGTGGCCACCCAGATGCCTGGTTTCGCGCAGCAGTTGTCGGCGACCGAGCTGTCGGCACTGGCGGCTTTCATCCGCACCCCGGTGGTGCCCACCCCCCGCTGGGGGGATGAGGACATCCGGGCCTCTCGCGTCTTCCACCCGGCACCGGCCGCCGACCCGGCAAAACCTCTGTGGACCGCCGATCCGATGAACCTGTTCGTGGTGGTCGAGGGCGGTGACCATCACATCAGCCTGCTCGATGGTGACAAGTTTGAAGTCATCACCCGTTTCCCCAGCCGGTTTGCCCTGCACGGCGGTCCCAAGTTCACGCCCGATGGCCGCTACGTGTTCTTCGGCTCGCGCGATGGCTGGATCACCAAGTACGACCTCTGGCGCCTGCGCGTGGTGGCCGAGGTGCGCGCCGGCCTGAACATGCGCAACGTGGCCGTGAGTGGCGACGGCCAGTGGGTCATGGCCGCCAACTACCTGCCGCACAGTGTGGTGCTGTTCGACGCCGACCTGAACCTGAAGAAGACCTACCCTGCCGCCACGCTCGACGGCAAACAGACATCGCGGGTCTCGGCCGTTTACGACGCCACGCCGCGCCAGAGTTTCGTGGTGGCCCTCAAGGACATCCCCGAACTCTGGGAGATCTCCTACAGCCCCAAGGCCGAGCCCATCTACGACGGCCTGGTGCACGACTACAAGATGGGTGAGTCCATTGCCAAACCGGGCTTTCTGGGCGTGCGCCGGACCCCCCTGGACGAACCGCTGGACGACTTCTTCTTCGACCAGAGCTACCGCCACGCCCTCGGCGCCACACGGCCGAAAACCGGCGACGGTGCCGCCACCGCGCAGGTGGTCAATCTGGATGTGCGACGCAAGATCGCCGACCTGCCCATTGCCGGTATGCCGCACCTGGGGTCGGGCATCACGTTTGCGTGGAAGGACTCCACCGTCCTGGCTTCGCCCAATCTCAAGGATGGCGCCATTGACGTGATCGACATGAAGACCTGGGAGCCGGTGGGTACCGTGCCCACCCCCGGACCGGGTTTCTTCATGCGTAGCCACGAGAACACCCCCTATGCCTGGACCGACTCGATGATGAGCCCCAAGGCCAGGGACACCATGACCATCATCGACAAGGCCACGCTCAAGCCGGTGGCCACGGTCCGTGAGCCGGGCAAGACCTTGGCCCATATCGAGTTCACCAAGGACGGCCGATATGCATTGGCGAGCGTGTGGGAAATGGATGGCGCCCTCATCGTGTACGACGCCGCGACCTTCAAGGAAGTCAGGCGCCTGCCGATGAGCAAGCCGGTGGGCAAGTACAACGTCTGGAACAAGATCACGCGTTCCGAGGGAACTTCACATTGAACCACCTGCGACGCTGCGCGTCTTCCCCCTCTCCTGCGGGAGGGGGACGCAGCCAGTGGCCCGGCGAAGCCGGTTCCACGGCTGCCCTGGATGGGGCACGTGCTTCGGAGGCACCCGAGCCCCGCCTGGCCGGCGACGGCATGGTCTGGCTGCTGGTGCTGGCCGAGTTGCTGACCTTCGGCCTGCTGTTTGCTTCCTTTGCCGTGGCACGTCGGCTGCAGCCCGGGATGTTTGCACAGGGACAGGCTGAGCTCAGCCTGTCGACCGGTGTGCTCAACACGCTGCTGCTGGTGGCGGGCAGCTGGGCGGCTGTTCGCGCCGTGCGATCGTTCGAGGCGGACCACCGTGCCAGCGGAGGCCGTTGGCTGCTGGCGGCGCTGGCGGGTGCCGTGGGTTTTCTGGTGGTCAAGTCGCATGAGTTCCTCGGCAAGGTGCAGGCGGGATTCGACTGGGCCACCAACACCTTCACGCTGCTCTACACCCTGCTCACCGGCTTTCACTACCTGCACGTGCTGGTAGGTGCCATCGTGTTTGCCGTGCTCTGGCACAAGGCCCGACAGGGTGCCTACAGCCAGTCCGACCACATGGGACCGACCTCGGGCGCCGTGTTCTGGCACATGGTGGATCTGCTGTGGATGGTGCTCTTTCCACTCGTCTACGTCATCCGCTGAAAGGACTTCGCATGCGATTGAAACGGGAGGACCTGATCTTCGCCCTGCTCGCACTGGCCACCCTGGCCAGTGGGTGGCTGGGGGAGGGCGCTGCCCTGCAAGGCCAGCACCTGGGCACGCTCGCCACGCTGGCGGTTCTTGGCCTGTCGGGAATCAAGGGCGCCATGATTGCGCTCGACTACATGGAGCTGCGCCACGCGCCGGCCATCTGGCGGCGCGCGGTCATGGGATGGCTGATGGTGGTGTTGGGGGTAGTGGCGTTGGCCAGCCTGGTGTCAACGGGATGAAGGCCGGCTGACCATTCCCCTTCGCACGGCACGGATCATCACCGCCCCGAAGAAGACGAAGGCCAGCGCGTGTCCTGTGCCCGCCAGCGCCATCAGCGCACCATCAGCCGTCAAGGTGCCGACCACGCGCAACACCAGGCTCAGCCCCAGGACGGCCAGGGGTGCCAGGGCCCAACGGGTGTGGACAGGTCGCCAGCCAGCCAGCGCCGGCATCATGATGGGGGCATGGCCGAACACCATGGCCATCACAAAGCCCAGCCACACCAGGTGCCAGGCCACGATCTGCCCCGCCAGCCCCAGGGCGGCGCCCAGTGCCAGCCAGACGTAACCCACGCTCAGGCAGATGGCCGTGTGGCCCGCCCATCCCTTGGCCTGCCACTGCCGCAAGGCCACATCGAAGCGCAGCAGCCAGAGGGCCAGCGCTGCCATCGATACCCACCACAGGCCGAAGGCCAGTGTCGATGCCCAGGTGGCCAGCGCCACCGACAGCGCCACCCCAGCCCACACCACCACGAAGACCGCACCCGCGCCCGGGGGCAGCCTGACCATGCGGGTCAGTTCCCGGCGTTCTCCCGCAATCGTCAGTACCAGAAAGGCGCTCCAGCCCAGCCGTGACAGATCGGCCTGGCCCAGCCAGAAACCCGCGTTGGCGGCCAGCAAGGCCAAGGCACCGGAGGCTTCCACCGCCAGTGGCAGTGACATGGCGCGCCGCCAGCCAGCCCAGCCATACAGCCCCAGAAGCCCCGCGGCTGAGGCCACCCAGAGGGCACTGGCCACCGGCCATGCTCCCAGCAGCCACCCCGACAGGCCGCCCAGCCCAGCGAGCGCCGGCACCCACAATCCCCGGTGCAGGGCGACTGCCCGCTCCAAGGCAATCAGGGTGCCGAAAAAGCCGGCCATCAGCAAGGCCCCGTGGGCCATGAGCGCATCCGGTCCGGTCGGGCCCAACGCGGCGGTGGGCAAGGCGCCCAGACGCGCCAGCGCACCGCCCACGGCACCCAGCAGATTGAGGATCGCCATCAGCGCCACCACCGCCAGTGCCGGTCGGGGCAGGGCAGGGGGCTCGTTGCGCCGTGTGCGTTGGGTACTCACCATCCGAACCGCTCCCGCAGTTCGGGGGCCATGCGCTCGGGTGACCATGCCGTGTCCCAGTCCATCACCGCTTCGGCGCGGATGCCCGGCGGGCAGATCTTCTGCAGGGCCGCCTCCGCGTCGTCCAGCATGACATCGGCCATCGGACAGGTGGCGCTGGTCGGGATCAGGGTCACCCTGAGCACGGATCCGTCGAGTTCAATGCCACCGATCACGCCCAGGTCACCCAGGCTCTCGCCCATTTCCGGGTCTTGCACATCGGCCAGCGCGGCCAGGGCCCGTGCGGGCAGATCGTCAGGGGTGGGCTCGGATGACATGGGCAGCGCCTTCTGTGGTGAACAAACATCGGAGCTGAGCATCGCCCGCATGGCGTGCGACTTCCTTGAACTGGTTCAAGGAGCATTCCCGACAAAAAAAGGAGGATTCACCCCATCGTAAACCGATGGAGGGTTCCATGAGCCAACACCAGAGCGGGTTCACCAAGCAGATGGCCCGCAACATGTTCTACGGAGGCAGCATGTTCTTTGCATTGCTGTTCGCCGTCATCGTCTTCGACACGGAGAGTCGAATACCCGAGCGCTCCAACGCGCAGGCCATCACGCCCAGCGTCATTGCAGGCAAGAAGATCTGGGAGACACGCAACTGCATCGGCTGCCACACGCTGCTGGGCGAGGGCGCCTATTTCGCGCCCGAGCTTGGCAACGTCTACAAGCGCCGTGGCGGTGACTTCATCAAGGCCTGGATGCAGGCACAGCCCACCGGCGCACCGCACCGCCGCCAGATGCCGCAGTTCAACCTGAACGAGCAGCAGCTCAATGACCTGGTCGAGTTCCTCAAGTGGACCGGCGAGATCAACACCGAGCAGTGGCCGCCCAACATCGAAGGCTGACCGGAGAACCCACATGACCATTGCAACACTCAAATACCAGAGCCAGTCGGTCTCCAAGCTGTACTTCATCGCGGCCATGGCGCTGTTTGCCGGGCAGGTGATCTTCGGCATCACGCTGGGCCTGCAGTACGTGATCGGGGACCTTTTCTTCCCCTACATCCCCTTCAACGTGGCCCGCATGGTCCACACCAACCTGCTGATCGTCTGGCTGCTGTTCGGCTTCATGGGCGCGGCCTACTACATGGTGCCCGAGGAGTCCGAAACCGAGCTCTACAGCCCCTTGCTTGCCAAGGTGCTGTTCTGGGTTTTCCTGGTGGCCGGTGCGCTGACCATCGTCGGCTACCTCACGGTGCCCTACGCCAAACTGGCGGAGCTGACGGGCAACCAGTTGCTTGAGACCATGGGTCGCGAGTTCCTCGAACAGCCGCTGCCGACCAAGATCGGCATCGTCATCGTGGCCCTGGGCTTCCTGTTCAACATCAGCATGACGGTGCTCAAGGGCCGCAAGACCGCCATTTCGGTGGTGTTGTTGATGGGCCTGTGGGGTCTGGCCCTGTTCTTCCTGTTCAGCTTCGTCAACCCGCACAACCTCGTGCGCGACAAGATGTACTGGTGGTTCGTCGTCCACCTGTGGGTGGAAGGCGTGTGGGAACTGATCCTGGGCGCGCTGCTGGCCTACGTGCTGGTCAAGACCACCGGGGTGGACCGTGAAGTGATCGACAAGTGGCTGTACGTGATCATCGCCTTCGCGCTGATGACCGGCATTCTCGGCACGGGCCACCACTTCTTCTTCATCGGCCTGCCCGGCTACTGGCAGTGGATCGGCTCGATCTTCTCGGCCATGGAGCCCATCCCCTTCTTCATGATGACGGTGTTCGCCTTCAACATGGTGCAGCGCCGCCGCCGTGACCACCCCAACCAGGCCGCCGTGCTGTGGGCCGTCGGCACCTCGGTCATGGGTTTCCTGGGCGCCGGCCTGTGGGGTTTCATCCACACGCTCAGCCCGGTCAACTACTACACCCACGGATCCCAGATCACCGCGGCTCACGGCCACCTGGCGTTCTACGGCGCCTATGTGCTGGTGGTCATCACGCTGATCAGCTATGCCATGCCCACGCTGCGCGGCCGCATCGCCAACAGCCAGAAGGCCCAGGCCTATGAGATGTGGAGCTTCTGGGTCATGACCATCGGCATGTCGGTGATGGTGCTGGCACTGACCGGCGCTGGTATTCTGCAGGTCTGGCTGCAGCGCATCCCGACCGACGGCGCCATGGGTTTCATGGCCACGCAGGACCAGCTGGCGTTCTTCTACTGGATCCGTATTGCCGGAGGCGTGGTTTTCCTCATCGGCCAGTTGATGTATTTCGCGAGCTTCTTCGTCGGTGGCGAGCATCTGCGCAACGACACCGTGACCAGCGGTCGCGGTGGCATGCTCGGCACGCAGCCGGCGCAGCGGGCCTGATCCCGGGTGACCAGCATGGATCACAGCGAGATCGAGCACCTCAAGCAGGTACCCTTCTATGCACCGCAGGCGGGTGAGGTCGCGCTCTTCGAGCACGCCTTCGCCCAGCGCCTGCCGGTTCTGATCAAAGGTCCCACCGGCTGTGGCAAGACGCGCTTCGTGGAGCACATGGCCGCGCGCCTGGGTCGCCCGCTGATCACCGTCAGCTGCCACGACGACCTGAGTGCGGCCGACCTGGTCGGCAGGCACCTGATCGGCGAGCAGGGCACCGTCTGGACCGATGGCCCGCTGGCACGCGCCGTGCGCACCGGTGCCATCTGCTACCTGGACGAGGTGGTGGAGGCCCGCAAGGACACGACCGTCGTGCTGCACCCGCTGGCCGACGATCGCCGTGTGCTGCCCATTGAGCGCACCGGTGAAGTGCTGGTGGCACCGCCCGGTTTCATGCTGGTCATCAGCTACAACCCGGGCTACCAGAACCTGCTCAAGAGCCTCAAGCCCAGCACACGCCAGCGCTTCATCGCCATGACCTTCGGCTACCCCGATGCGGCCGTCGAGCGCGCCATCATCGGCGCCGAAGCGGGCGTGGATGCGGTGCTGGCCGGTCGGCTGGTCGATCTGGCCACCGCCTTGCGCCGGCTGACCGACCACGACCTGGAGGAAACCGTCAGCACCCGACTGCTGGTCATGGCGGCCCGCCTGGTGGCCAGCGGCCTGACACTCACGCAGGCTTGCCAGGCCGCCATCGTGGATGCCCTGACCGACGACGCCGAGACCGCCATCGCTTTGAACGAAGTCGTCCTGGCCGTCATCGGACCCGACACCTGATCCGTTTGCAGCGGCGGCGCTGCGCCTCTCCTCATCACGTCACACCATGCAGCGCCGCCGCCTTCTCTTTCAGCTCGGATTCTTCGCCCTGTTCCTGCTGGCACCGGCCCTGAACCTGCTGCGCTTCGACCTGACAGAGGCCCAGCTGTGGTTTCTGGGGCAGCGCTGGTCACTGGGTATCGACGCCTTCCGGGCCGGCGAAATCACCGCCAACCAGGCGGCCCTGCAGATCATTCTCCGGGCCTTCCTGCCCGCCATCGTGATCATCGGCGTCTTTCTCGGGGTGGCCTGGCGCTACGGGCGTCTCTATTGCGGCTGGCTTTGCCCGCACTTCACCCTGGTCGAGACCCTCAACGGTGTGCTGCAGCGGGCCTGCGGCAAGCTCAGCCTGTGGGACAGGCACCGTACCCGGCGTACCGGCATACAGCCCTCGGCCCGCTGGTGGCCGGTGTTCTTCGGTCTGTGCACGGTGTTCGGCTTTCTGTGGGCCATCACGCTGCTGACCTACCTGCTGCCCCCAGCGTCGATCTGGGGCGGACTCATCCATGGCACGCTCACGCCCAACCAGGCCCGGTTCCTGATAGCCGGTTCCTTGATCTTCACGCTGGAATTCGCGTTCGCGCGTCACCTGTTCTGTCGCTTTGGCTGTGCAGTGGGCCTGTTCCAGAGCCTGGTCTGGATGGCCAACCCCAAGGGCATGGTGGTGGCCTTCCGGCGCGAGCAGGCCAGGGATTGCCGCACTTGCAGCACGGCAGCCCATCCACAAGGCAGCGCCTGTGACAACGGGTGCCCCATGCGCCTGCATCCCCGCAACATCAAACGCATGATGTTCTCCTGCGTCCAGTGCGGACAGTGTCTCGATGCCTGCGAAGAGACGCAGACCGCGCAAGGGCGTGAGCCACTGCTCGAATGGCGCATTGGCGCCGATGCGGTGCGCGAAACCCTGAGACAACGCAAGGCCGAGCAGGCCGCCCAGGCTGGGCAGAAAGCGAGTTCCTGATGGAAGAATGGGTCGGCAAGCAATGGCACCGGTTCATCGCCCGTGCTGCCAGTCGCGAACAGGCGCACGCCGCGGTTCAGCTGGACGAGATGCAGCGGGCCATCGGCATGCTGTTTCGTGCGGCGGGCGGCGCGGCGGCGGTCCGCGTCGCGCCTGCGTCTGATACGCGCACCGGCGGTCCGCGCGACTGGCTGCAGCGCATCGCAGGCAGTGGCACCCATGCCGCCATCGGTCGTCTGGAGCCCGAGGTGCTCTCCCTGCCGCCCACGCTGGCGGTGTTCGATGACCTTGCCCTCAACCGCGCGCTCTATCTCTGGCTGGCCGCCCTGGCCGCCAGTCATGAATCCACCGGAGACTGGGTGGGTGACAACCTGAGGGCCACCGCCGTGGCCTTGCAGCGTTTCCCCGGGCTGGTGTCACGCCATCGCGAACTGGTTCTGGCCCACCTGAGCCAACGGCCCGATCCCGGGCGATTGCGTGGCGCCCAGGCACAGGCCGAGCGTCTGGTCAGGCAAGCCCTCCACGGCCAGCTGCCGGGGGGGCATTCTGCCTTGACCCCGCAGGACGTGGCACCGGTCTGGCTCTGGCTGGATGTCCGGGCAGCAGCTGCGCCTGCGGTGTCCCGCCCGGACAGCGATTCCGATGAACCCGAAGCTGGCCAGACCAGGGCGCCGGCAGACAGCCGGAGGCGGCGCCGTGCCGAGACGGTCACCGACGAACGCGACCGCGCACCCCTGATGATGTTCTTCCGGGCCGAGTCCATCCTGTCATGGGGGGAGTTCATCAAGGTCAACCGCGCCAGTGATGACGATGCGGACAGCGATGCGTCACGCGTTGCCGACGACATGGACGTGCTAGCCATCGCTCCCGATGGCCAGACCACCGCATCCCGGGTGAAGTTCGACCTGGACCTGCCCAGCGCGGCCGCCGATGACCGCCCTCTGGGTCCGGGCGAAGTGCTGCCCGAGTGGGACTGGCGCAAGCAGACGCTCTTGCCGGGACACTGCTCGGCGCAAACGCTGGTAGCGGTGCCGGCACAGCCCTTTGTACCGCCCGTGGCATTGCGCAGCACGGCCCGCCGGGTGCGGCGTCGGCTGGAAATCCTGCGCGCAGGCCGGGGCCGCCTGCGCGCCCAGACCGATGGTGACGACATTGACCTGGATGCTTACGTGCGCTACCAGGTCGAAGGCCGGGCGTCGAGACAGGCGGGCCGCTCCGAAAGCCCGCCCGTGTTCCTGCGGCAGGTGCAGTCCGAGCGCAGCCTGGCGACCCTCCTGCTGGCCGATCTCTCCCTGTCCACGGATGCCTACGCCACCCCGGATGCCCGTGTCATCGACGTGATCCGTGACGCGCTGTACGTGTTCGGCGAGGCCATGCATGCCAGTGGCGACCCGTTTGCCATGCTGGGGTTTTCATCGGTGCGGCGCCAGAACGTGCGCATGCACCACCTCAAAGGCTTCGACGAGGCATGGGGTGCCGTCACACGCGACCGTGTCGGTGCCATCAAACCGGGCTACTACACCCGCATGGGCGCTGCTATCCGGCTGGCCACGCGGCGGCTGCAGACCCGGCCCGAACGCCAGCGCCTGCTGCTCATCCTGACCGATGGCAAGCCCAATGATCTTGACATCTACGAAGGTCGCTACGGACTGGAAGACACTCGCCATGCCGTCCAGGCCGCACGGGCAGCCGGACTCACGCCGCTGTGCATCACCATCGACGACCAGGCGCATGACTATCTGCCCATGCTGTTCGGGCAGAACGGCTATGTGATGGTGCACCGCCCGCAGGATCTGGTGCACCGCCTGGCGGCCATTCATGCGCGTTTCATGCGCGCTGCCCTGAATTGATGCAGAGCGCATGTGGCAAAACGGTTAGAGTCGCGGTGTTTCCGGCTCACCGCAGGCTCCCATGGATCTGTCCCAGTTCGATCTTCCCCGCTACCTGTCACTCCTGCCCCTCTTCCAGGAGATGCAGAAGCCCGAGCTTCAGCGTCTGGCCGAAGGCTCGCGCCTGCGCCGACTGGCCCGGGGCGAGGATGTGTTCCGCATCGGGGAACCCTGCACCGAGTTCCACGTCACTGTCAGTGGGCAGGTCAAGCTGTTTGCCATTTCGCCCCAAGGGCAGGAAAAGATCATCGAGATCATCGGGCCAGGCAACAGCTTCGCCGAGGCCCTGATGTTCCTGGAGCGCCCCTACATCATCGGCGCCCAGGCCCTGACCGACACCCTGCTGCTGAGCGTCTCCCGGGACGCGGTCATGCGCGAGGCCGAGCGCGACCCGCGCTTCTGCATGCGCATGCTGGCCGGCCTGTCACGCCGCCTGCACGGCCTCGTCAATGACGTGCAGGCCTACGCCCTTCACAGCGGCATGGAGCGCGTGATCGGCTATTTGTTGCGCGATCTGCCCGAAGACGCCCGGGAAGGAGCGGCCGAGGCCGCCAGCGTGGTCCTGCCGGTCAGCAAGGCCGCGATTGCGTCCCGTCTGTCCATGACGCCGGAGTACTTTTCGCGTGTTCTGCATGAGCTGGAGAGCCAGGGACTGATCGTGATCGACAAGCGCGAAATCACCATCCCCGATCCGGCCAGGCTGGCGCGGCATCCCCTGAGCTGAGCCGGGCAGGGTCTTGGCCCGCCACGTACACTTCGGGCCATGCTGATCCTGGGCTTTGAATCCTCCTGCGACGAAACCGGTGTGGCGCTGGTCGATGCCAGCGGCCATGCCACTCCACGCCTGCTCGGTCATGCGCTGCACAGCCAGATTGCCATGCACCAAGCCTATGGTGGCGTGGTGCCCGAACTCGCCAGCCGGGACCACATCCGGCGGGTGCTTCCCCTGACCGACGAGGTCATGGCACAGGCGGGCTTGGACCTGTCCGCCGTCGATGCCGTGGCCTATACGCGCGGCCCGGGCCTGGCCGGGGCGCTGCTGGTGGGCTCCGGGGTGGCCTGCGCACTGGCCATGGCCCTGGACAAGCCGGTCATCGGCATTCATCACCTCGAAGGCCACCTGCTGTCGCCGTTCCTCAGCACCGACCCGCCGGAGTTTCCCTTCGTGGCCCTCCTGGTGTCGGGCGGACACACACAGCTCATGCGGGTCGACGGGGTAGGGCGCTACGAGCTGCTCGGGGAAACCATCGACGATGCGGCAGGCGAGGCCTTTGACAAGTCCGCCAAGCTGCTGGGCCTGGACTATCCGGGGGGACCGGCACTCTCGCGACTGGCGCAGGAAGGCGATCCGCAGGCCTATCGTTTCCCGCGACCGCTGATGCACAGCGGTGACCTGGACTTTTCCTTCGCAGGCCTGAAAACCGCGGTGCTCACGCAGGTCAAGAAGCTGGCCCATGCCCGCCCGGAGGGTCCGGCCACCCTGCATCTGGCCGATCCGCTGACCCTTGGCCAGAAGGCCGATGTGGCGGCCAGCGTTCAGGCCGCGATCGTCGAAGTGCTGGTCAGGAAGTCCTTGTCGGCCATTGACCAAACCGGCCTGCGCCGGCTGGTGGTCGCCGGGGGCGTGGGCGCCAATGCGCGCCTACGGGAGCAGCTCAACGCGGCATGCGCGCGTCGGGGCGTGCGGGTGCACTATCCGGAACTGCACCTGTGCACCGACAACGGCGCCATGATTGCGCTGGCCGCGGGACTTCGGGTGCAGGCGGGGCTGGCCGCCGAAAGTCTGCGCCAGCCTGCCTACCGTTTCGACGTGCGCCCCCGCTGGCCACTGGCCGAACTGTCCGCCGGCACTGTCTGAAAACGGGGTGGGGTAGTCATCGTAATTATGAATTACACTGCGCGCCACCTTCACCCGGGCGACAGGTCCGGGTGATTCCCGAGCCGGTGCCACCGCGCCGGCGAGCCTGTTTTCCGGAGATCGCATCCATGACCTCATCCACCTTCTCACGCGCACGCCGTGCGCTGCTTGCCTGCGCCATCGGACTCGCTGCCACGGGCCTGGCCCATGCCCAGCCCGCCGCGCCCCAGGGAACCCCGATCCGCATCGCCATGATCGAGGGTCTGTCCGGCCCATTCGCCAACACAGGGGAGGCGGTCTTCCGCAACCTGGTCTGGGCCACGGAGCGGGTCAATGCCCGCGGTGGCGTGCGGTTACCCGGCGGCAACCGCCCCCTGGTCATCGACCGGTTCGACAGCAAGGGACAGACCGAAGAGGCCTTGTCCGGGTTGCGTGCGGCCATCGACAAGGACATCCGCATCATCACGCAGGGCAATTCCTCGGCGGCCGCTGCCGGTCTCATCGATGCGCTGAACAAGCACAACGAGCGGGACCCGTCGCGGCAGGTGCTGTTCCTCAACTACTCGGCGGTCGACCCCATCCTCACGAACGAGAAGTGCAGCTACTGGCACTTCCGCTTCGATGCCCATGCCAACATGCGCATGACCGCGCTCATGAGCGTGATCGGCGAAGACAAGGACCTTCGCAACGTTTACCTCATCGGTCAGGACTACAGCTTCGGTCAGGCCGTGCTGCGTGAGGCGCGGGCCCAGCTGGCCGCCCGCCGGCCCGATGTCAGGATCGTCGGTGACGAACTTCATCCCATGGCCCGCATCAAGGATTTCGCCCCCTACGCCGCCAAGATCAAGGCCAGCGGCGCACAGGCCGTGCTCACCGGCAACTGGGGCAATGACCTGACACTGCTGGTCAAGGCGGCCCGCGAAGTGGGCTTCGAAGGTACCTTCTACACCTTCTACGGCAACGCCCTCGGCGCACCTGCCGCCATCGGTGACGCAGGCATCGGCAAGGTGATTGCCGTGGCCGACTGGTTTCCGAACGTTCCCACCCGCGAATCCGAAGCCTTCTACCAGTCCTTCCGCCAGCGCTTTCCCAACCCCGCCGACGACTACGTCCACATGCGGATGCAGCTCATGATCGAGGCGCTGGCCCAGGCCATCGAGCGCGCCGGCAGTGTCGAGGCCGCCGCCATTGCCGCCCAGCTGGAGAAGGTGGAGGTGAAGCTGGCGGGGCAGACCGGTCGCATGCGTGGCGCCGACCACCAGTTCCAGCAGACCCTGGCCGTGGCGGTGATGGACCGCCAGGGGGCTCCCGGGGTGAAGTTCGATGTGGAAGGCTCGGGATACGGTTTCCGTGTCATCCGCCAGCTCGCGCCCCAGCAGGCCGAGCAGCCTCATACCTGTAACATGGCACGACCCTGACAACCGAGACCTGAGGACGTGACATGAGAGCTGTGGTGGCATCGCTGGAGGAATCCCGCATTCGCGAGGTGGCCAACGAGGGCATGGGTCGCGACGGCGTCCTGCGCTTCTGGTTCGGAGAGAGCGATGAGGTCACGCCCGAGGCGATCCGCGAAGCGGCCATCGCCTCGCTGCAGGCTGGAGAGACCTTCTATGCCCACAACCTCGGTCTGCCCGAACTCCGGCATGCCATCGCCGGTTACACACACACCCTGCACCCGGTGCAGACCACCGACCACTGGTTCGACCGAATTGCGGTCACCTCCGGCGGGGTCAACGGCCTCATGCTGGCCTGCCAGGCCCTGCTGGAAGCCGGTGACGAGGTGGTCGCTGTCACGCCCGTCTGGCCCAACCTGGTGGCCCAACCCGCCATCATGGGGGCGCGGGTGCGGCACCTGCCGCTCACCGCCCGACCTGTCGGCGCCGGTGCCTGGTCGCTTGACCTGACGGCCCTGCTGGCGGCCATCACGCCGGCCACGCGCCTGCTGGTGCTCAATGCGCCCAACAACCCGACGGGTTGGACCCTCTCTCGCCAGGAGCAGCAGATCATCCTTGACCACTGCCGCCGGACCGGAACCTGGATCCTGTCTGACGAGGTGTACGAGCGTCTGTACTACGCCGACGACACGGCCAACGGCGCGGCCCCCAGTTTCCTGGACATCGCTGCGCCGGAAGACCGGCTCATCGTGGCGCACAGCTTCTCCAAGAGCTTTCTCATGACCGGATGGCGCCTGGGCTGGCTGGTGTTGCCGCCGACCCTGACGCACGCCGTGGGCAAGCTGATCGAGTTCAACACCTCGTGCGCGCCGGTGTTCGTGCAGCGCGGCGCGATCGCCGCCCTGCGACATGCCGACGAAGTGACGCCCGCCCTGGTCG
This sequence comes from Hydrogenophaga bisanensis, assembly GCF_042665135.1. NCBI lineage: Bacteria > Pseudomonadati > Pseudomonadota > Betaproteobacteria > Burkholderiales > Comamonadaceae > Hydrogenophaga > Hydrogenophaga bisanensis. The sequence continues at coordinate 234,222 of NZ_JBHTBX010000003.1, read as the reverse complement.
CCCACCTGCGCCAGTGCCGCGATACCCTGCTGCCTCTGCTGCAGGGTGTGCCAGGCGTCACCGTGGCCAATCCCAAGGGTGGCATGTACGCGTTCTTCCATCTGGCCGGGCACGACGACTGTCTCCTCACCGCCAAGCGTCTGGTGCGCGAGGCGGGTCTGGGGCTGGCGCCGGGCAGCGCGTTTGGGGCCGAGGCCGCGGGCTGGCTGCGGTGGTGCTTTGCCAGCCGGGATCCGGGGCGGCTTGAAGCGGGTGTTCAGCGCCTGGCCGGCTGGTTGTCCGCCGCCTGAGGCCACCGGGACAGCCCCTCGGCCAGCGCCTCGAACACCACCCGTATCCGCCGTGCCGTGCGCAGCTCCCGGTGCGAGACCAGCCAGATGGGAAAGCGCACCGGCGGGACGTCGTCAAGCACACGCACCACGTCGGGCGTCTGGCAGGCAATCTCCTCCATCATGGCTCCGATTCCCATCCCCTGCCGCACCAGTGCCCAATGGGCCACCGAGTGCTCGGCGTAGCAGCTGAAATTCCCCTCCTTCACTGGCAGGCCGTGCTGCTGAAGGTAAGTCAGGTAGCGGCCGTCCCGCTCCGCACCCACGAAAGGCAGGGCCGCGGCCTCTTCGGCGGCGCGGGGATGACCGTGGACTTGCACCCAGTCCCTGGAAGCATAGAAGCCGGCGGTGGCCTCCCGGACCAGCCGTGCGATGAGCTCGGGCTGTTCGGGCTTGACGTGCCGGATGGCGATGTCGGCCTCGCGTCGCAGCAGGTCACTCAGTGCGTTCGATGGAATGACCTCGATGGCAATGCCCGGCTCCTGCTCGCGCAGGCGCCGCACCATCGGTGGCAGCAAATAGGCCGCCACCGCATCGCTGGCCGATACCGACACCACGCCACCTGGCGCCTGTGAGCGCCCGCTGGCCACCAGGCTCAGGGCATCGGCCGCTGCGCCCATCGCACGGGCGTGCTCCAGCAGTTCGTGGCCCGTGGAGGTGAGTGCCAGGCCCTTGCCCACCCGCTCGAACAGGGTCACCCCCAGGCGCTGCTCAATGGCCGCGACCTGCCGGCTCAGGGTGGGCTGCGTCAGGCCGAGCTGGCGCGCTGCTGCCGACAACGACCCGGCCTGGGCCGTGGCCAGGAAAGCCCTCAGTTGGTTCCAGTCGATGTTATCCATGCGTTTGTGTATAGGTGGGCTGCAATTTAACGCAATTCCCTGCAAAACTTTGCATGGATAGCATCCGTTCATTGTTCATCGAGCCTCACGTGCCTTCTGTCATGACCCGTTATTCGCCTGCTGCCACAGCCACCGCGGTGTCTCCCGAGCTGTCATCGGCCGGTGCGGCCCTGGCCCGCAAGGCCCGTTTCTGGGACCGCATCGCCCGCAAGTACGCGGCCGACCCGATTGCCGACCTGCCGGGCTACGAGGCCACGCTGCGTCGGGTGCAGGGTCTGCTGTCGACCAGCCACGACGTGCTGGAAATCGGCTGCGGCACGGGCAGCACGGCGCTGCGGCTGGCATCGCGAACCCGGCGCCTGCTGGCCACCGACGTGTCGGCCGAAATGATCACCATTGCGCGTGAAAAACTGGCCGCCCAGCCCGTGCCACAGCTGGAACTCGCGGTCGCCGATGCGGACGCACCGGTGTTCGGGCACGGCGCCTGGGATGCGGTGCTGGCGTTCAATCTGCTTCACCTTGTCGACGACCTTGACCATGCGATTGACGCGGTCGTGCAGGCGCTGCGGCCTGGCGGGCTGTTCATCTCCAAGACCGCGTGTCTCAACGAGATGAACCCGCTGGTGCCGCGCCTGGCGTTGCCGCTGATGCGTGCCATCGGCAAGGCGCCCCATGTGCTGTGCTTCGATGCGGCGCACCTGCAGGCCGCGCTGGTTCGCCATGGTCTGGCCATCGAGGCGGTCGAGCGCCACGGCACCAAAGGCAAGGACATCCGCGTCTTCATGGTGGCCCGCAAGCCGTTGGCCTGATACCCCCCACCTGCGTTCCCTATGGGCGTCTGCCCCGGGCTTCGTCTCGTCGGGGCAGGGCGCCTGGCGGTAAGCGCAGAGCCGTTTTCTTTTCAACAAGGAGTCTCATCATGAAATTGCGTACAAGCGTCCTGATCCCGCTGGTGGTCCTGTCTGGGGGCTGCGGCACCTTGGCGGGCAACACCAACATGCTCACTGACGAGCGCATCCGATCCGAGGTGGGGGGCGCGATGGGAGTCAAGGCCGAAGAGGTGACCATCGTGGATCGCCGGACCGAAGGCACCAACACCTACGTCAATGTCAAGACCGCCAATCGGCAGAGCCACGCCTGCATCATCAACGGCGGCAACATGCTCAGCTTCGGGATGACCAATCCACCGGTCTGCAGCAGAAGGTGACGGTGCCCCGTGCCATGTCCCATGCACGGATGAAGATGCAACCCTGACGTCTTGTTCCGCCTGACCGAATGACCGCTTCCTTGGTTGAGGGTTTGACGTTACAATGCCGGGTTGCTGTGTGCATTTACAGCAGCATCACGCCCGTTGCGGCATCCCCTGAAGGGGGTCGCTGCGACGGGTCGCAAGTAACCTGATTGGAAAAACCATGATCGAAAAATCCGTCAAGGCCGCTGTGGTGGCCGAGAACGCCCGTGCCGCCAACGACACCGGCAGCCCTGAAGTGCAGGTCGCCATCCTGACCGCCCGCATCAACGAACTGACCCCCCACTTCCAGCAGCACAAGAAGGACCACCACGGTCGTCGCGGTCTGCTGAAGATGGTCAGCCGCCGCCGCAAGCTGCTGGACTACCTCAAGTCCAAGGACGCTGACCGCTACGTGGCCCTGATCCAGAAGCTGGGCCTGCGCAAGTAATCGAGCGCTGCAGCATGCAGAAAACGCCTGGGTTGGTTCGCTGGCTCAGGCGTTTTGCGCTTTATCCACACGGAGACCGCTGAAAAGCAGAGCGAAGCTGTGTCATTCCAACGGACCTGAAGCGGTCCTCAGCTCCGCTGGAATGGCATCGTGTTCTGTTTCAATGGCCTCCAGGCACCGGGTGCAGCCCATGCGCCCAACACACAGGAGAACACCATGACCATGTTCAACAAAGTCACCAAGACCTTCCAGTGGGGCCAGCACACGGTCCGCATGGAAACCGGCGAAATCGCCCGCCAGGCCAGCGGCGCCGTGCTGCTCGACATGGATGGCACCGTGGTGCTGGCCACCGTCGTCGCCAAGAAGGATGCCAAGGCCGGCCAGGACTTCTTCCCCCTGACCGTCGACTACCTCGAAAAGTCCTATGCCGCCGGCAAGATTCCGGGCAGCTTCTTCAAGCGCGAAGGCCGTCCGTCCGAGTACGAGACCCTGACCAGCCGCCTGATCGACCGCCCGATCCGCCCGCTGTTCCCGGACGGCTTCTTCAATGAAGTCCAGGTGGTCATCCACACCGTGTCGCTGAACCCGGAAGTGGACGCCGACATCGCCGCCATGATCGCCACCTCGGCCGCCCTGTCGATCTCCGGTATCCCGTTCAACGGCCCGATCGGTGCTGCCCGCGTGGGCTACATCAACGGCCAGTACGTGCTCAACCCCGGCCAGACCGAGCGCCAGAACAGCCAGATGGATCTGGTGGTCGCCGGCACGCAAGCCGCCGTGCTGATGGTTGAATCCGAAGCTGAACAACTGTCTGAAGAGGTCATGCTGGGCGCCGTGGTGTTCGGCCACGAGCAAGGCAACATCGCCATCGCCGCCATCAACGAGCTGGTGCGCGACGCCGGCAAGCCCGAGTGGGATTGGCAGCCGCCGGCCAAGAACGAGCCGCTGATCGCCAAGGTCGAAGCCCTGGGCAAGGCCAAGCTCGAAGCCGCTTACCAGATCCGCAACAAGCAGGCCCGCACCCAGGCCTGCCGCGAGGCCTACGCCGCCGTGATGGACGGCCTGAAAGCCGAAGGCGTGGAGTTCGACAGCGTGGCCGTCGAAGGCCTGCTGCTCAACATTGAAGCCGCCATCGTGCGCGGCCAGATCCTGGCCGGCGAACCCCGCATCGACGGCCGCGACACCCGCACCGTTCGCGCCATCGAGATCCGCAACAGCGTGCTGCCGCGCACCCACGGCTCGGCCCTGTTCACCCGCGGTGAAACCCAGGCCCTGGTGATTGCCACGCTGGGCACCGACCGCGACGCGCAGCGCATTGACGCCCTGTCCGGCGACTTCGAAGACCGCTTCATGCTGCACTACAACATGCCTCCGTTCGCCACCGGCGAAACCGGTCGCGTGGGCAGCCCCAAGCGCCGCGAAATCGGCCACGGCCGCCTGGCCAAGCGCGCCCTGGTGGCCGCCCTGCCGAGCAAGGAAGACTTCCCCTACACCATTCGCGTGGTTTCCGAAATCACCGAGTCCAACGGCTCCTCGTCGATGGCCTCCGTCTGCGGCGGCTGCCTGGCGCTGATGGACGCCGGCGTGCCGATGAAGGCCCACGTGGCCGGCATCGCCATGGGCCTGATCAAGGAAGGCAACCGCTTCGCCGTGCTGACCGACATCCTGGGTGACGAGGACCACCTCGGCGACATGGACTTCAAGGTGGCTGGCACGACCAACGGCATCACCGCTCTGCAGATGGACATCAAGATCCAGGGCATCACCAAGGAGATCATGCAGGTCGCCCTGGCTCAGGCCAAGGAAGCGCGCATGCACATCCTGGGCAAGATGCAGGAAGCCATGGGCGAGGCCAAGACCGATATCTCCAACTTCGCGCCGCGCCTGTACACCATGAAGATCAACCCGGAGAAGATCCGTGACGTGATCGGCAAGGGCGGCGCCACCATCCGTGCGCTGACCGAAGAGACCGGTACCCAGATCGACATTGGCGAAGACGGCACCATCACCATCGCCTCCACCGACGGTGCCAAGGCCGAAGAGGCCAAGCGCCGCATCGCCGAGATCACGGCCGAGGTGGAAGTGGGCAAGGTCTACGAAGGCCCGATCACCAAGATCCTGGACTTCGGCGCCCTGGTCAACCTGCTGCCCGGCAAGGACGGTCTGCTGCACATCAGCCAGATCGCCCACGAGCGCGTCGAGAAGGTCACCGACTACCTCAAGGAAGGTCAGATCGTGAAGGTCAAGGTGCTCGAGACCGACGAGAAGGGCCGCGTCAAGCTGTCCATGAAGGCCCTGATCGATCGCAACGCCGCTCCCCGCGGTGATGCCGAGCAGGCCCAGCAGCAACAGTAATCCGGAGCGGACGGCCACATGCGTGCGATCGAGATCAGCCGCTTTGGTGCGCCAGACGTGCTGCGCCCGACCGAGCGACCGCTGCCGGTGGCCGGTGCGGGTGAGGTGCTGATCCGTGTGCGTGCGTCGGGCGTGAACCGCCCCGATGTACTCCAGCGCAGCGGCGCCTACCCACCGCCGCCCGGCGCGTCCGACCTTCCGGGTCTCGAGGTGTCGGGCGTCATCGAATCGGGTGACGCCGCAGCCATGGCCGAGGCCGGATTGGCGCTGGGGGATCGCGTGTGCGCTCTGGTCGCCGGTGGCGGCTATGCCGAGTACTGCGTGGCGCCTGTGGGCCAGTGCCTTCCGGTGCCCGACGGTTTCGACGATGTCCAGGCAGCGTCGCTGCCCGAGACGTTCTTCACCGTGTGGAGCAATGTGTTCGACCGTGGCCGCCTGCAGCCGGGTGAAACCCTGCTGATCCAGGGGGGCACCAGCGGCATTGGTGTGACGGCCATCCAGCTGGCCAAGGCCTTCGGTGCCACGGTCATGGCCACCGCGGGCAGTGACGCCAAATGCGCGGCCTGCCTGGCCCTGGGCGCTGACCATGCGATCAACTACCGCACACAGGATTTCTCGGCAGTCGCCAAGGAGCTGACCGGCGGGCAGGGCGTCAATGTCATTCTCGACATGGTCGCAGGCGACTACGTGGCGCGTGAGGTCGAATGTCTGGCTGAAGATGGCCGGCTGGTCATCATTGCCGTGCAGGGTGGCGTCAAAGCCGAGCTGAACGCCGGCCTGGTGCTGCGTCGGCGCCTGGTCATCACCGGGTCCACCTTGCGTCCACGTCCCGTGGCGTTCAAGTCGGCGATCGCCCGTTCGTTGCACGACAAGGTGTGGCCGCTGCTGCAGCAGGGCGGTGTGAAGCCTGTCATCCACAGCACCTTTGATGCCTCCCGCGCGGCGGAGGCCCACGCCCTGATGGAAACCAACCAGCACATCGGAAAGATCGTGCTGACCTGGTCCTGAATATTCCGGAGAACCCCATGTCCCGCAAACTGATTGCCGGTAACTGGAAGATGAACGGCGGCCTGGCTGCCAATGAAGCCCTGGTCAAGGCCATGCTGGCTGACATCGGCTCGCCCGCCTGTGATGTAGCGCTCTGCGCGCCGGCACCCTACCTGGCCCAGCTGCAGTCCCTGCTGCAGGGCAGTCCCATCGCCTGGGGTGCCCAGGATGTGTCTGCCCATGAGCAAGGTGCCTACACGGGTGAGGTGAGCGTGGCCATGCTCAAGGATTTCGGTTGCCGCTATGCCATCGTCGGCCACAGCGAGCGTCGCCAGTACCACGGCGAAACCGACGAGCTTGTGGCCGCCAAGGCGCAGCGTGCGCTGGCGGGTGGTGTGACGCCGATCGTGTGTGTGGGGGAAACCCTGGCGCAGCGCGAAGCCGGTGAAACAGAAGCCGTGGTCAAGCGTCAGCTGGCTGCGGTGATTCACACGGTCGGCCATTGCATCACGGAAATCGTCGTCGCCTACGAGCCCGTCTGGGCCATCGGTACCGGCAAGACCGCAACACCCGAGCAGGCCCAGCAGGTCCATGCGGTGCTTCGTGCCCAACTGGCCGCGGCCACCACCAACCCCAAGCGGATCCACATCCTCTATGGCGGCAGCATGAATGCCGCCAACGCCGCCAGCCTGCTGACCCAACCTGACATTGACGGCGGGTTGATCGGCGGCGCCTCGCTCAAGGCGGCCGACTTCCTGCAGATCGTGGCCGCCGCCTGAGCGGGCGCCCCTTCAGACAGACAACTTACGGAGAACCCATGACAGTTCTGATGACCATTCTTCAGGCCCTGCAGATTCTGGCCGCCATCGGCATGATCGGCCTGATCCTGATGCAGCACGGCAAGGGTGCCGACGCGGGGGCCGCTTTTGGTGGCGGTGCCGGTTCGGCCAGCCTGTTCGGCGCCTCCGGCGGTGCCAATTTCCTCTCGCGCAGCACGGCGGTGCTCGCGGCCATCTTTCTGGCCTGTACGCTGGGTTTGGCGTACTTCGGCAACCTGCGTCCGGCGGCTGCGCCATCGGGCAGCGTGCTGGAGGGGGCGGCACCCGTGGTGGTTCCGGCCGACCAGGCCAAGCCCGCCGATGCACAACCGGCCAGCGGCGCGGCCCAGATCCCTGCCAAGTAATGCCATGGCATGACCGGGGCTTGTCAGGCTCCGGTCAGAAGATGCCGCATCGCACAAAATCCGTCGTTTAACCGACACCGGTGAGAGAAACCGGACCCTTTTCAGGGTAAACTCTATGGGTTGTCCGAGAGCCCGTCCGCACATCACAAGCGGGCCCGGCAATGAAGACCCAAGCCGACGTGGTGAAATTGGTAGACACGCTATCTTGAGGGGGTAGTGGCGAAAGCTGTGCGAGTTCGAGTCTCGCCGTCGGCACCAATCTTTGGCAAACATGGCTCCCACGGCCATGCCAGCGGAAACAGCAAGATGAGTCTCGAACAATACCTTCCCGTACTTCTGTTTGTCCTGGTCGGTATTGCGGTAGGCATCATTCCGCAAGTCCTCGGATACATCCTTGGCCCCAACCGGCCCGATCCCGAGAAGAACTCTCCTTACGAATGCGGCTTCGAGGCTTTCGAAGACGCCCGGATGAAATTCGATGTCCGCTACTACCTGGTGGCCATCCTGTTCATTCTGTTCGATCTGGAAATCGCCTTCCTGATTCCCTGGGCTGTGGCCTTCACCGATATCGGTGCCACCGGCTTCTGGGCAGGGGTCGTTTTCCTGGCCATTCTCGTCGTGGGTTTTGCCTACGAATGGAAGAAGGGCGCCCTCGACTGGGAGTGATCGCCGCAGGCGATCTGCCGTGACGCGCGTCGCGTTCTTCCCTCGACGCACTGGAGCAGTTCATGATTGAAGGTGTTTTCAAGGAAGGCTTTGTCACCACCAGCTACGACTCGGTGGTGAACTGGGCCAAAACGGGTTCGCTGTGGCCGATGACCTTCGGTCTGGCGTGCTGCGCCGTGGAGATGATGCACGCCGCGGCAGCCCGTTACGACATCGGCCGCTTTGGTGCTGAGGTCTTCCGCGCCAGTCCCCGGCAGTCCGATCTGATGATCGTGGCAGGCACGCTGTGCAACAAGATGGCACCGGCCTTGCGCAAGGTGTACGACCAGATGGCCGAGCCCCGCTGGGTCTTGTCCATGGGGTCGTGCGCCAATGGTGGCGGCTACTACCACTACAGCTACTCGGTGGTGCGCGGATGCGACCGGATCGTTCCGGTCGATGTGTACGTGCCCGGCTGCCCGCCCACAGCGGAGGCCCTGATCTACGGGATCATCCAGTTGCAGCAGAAGATCCGCCGCACCAACACCATCGCTCGCGCCTGAGGCGCCGGATCCCACGAACCTGGAAACCGGTCCATGAGTCATTCAGCACCATCCGTCTCCATCCGTCCCGAGGCCCTGCGGGATCAGCTTGCCTCCCTGCTCGATGGCCGTGTGCGGTCGGTCGAGCTGGCCCTGGACGAGGTCACCGTCACGGTCGATGCCGCCCAGTACATCGATGTCATGCAGACGCTGCGCGACGCGCCGGTGGCCCGTTTTGAGCAGTTGATCGACCTGTGCGGCATCGACTACGCCGACTACGGTGATGGTCGCTGGGAGGGCTTGCGCTTCGCGGCGGTTTCGCACCTCCTCTCGGTGAGCCTCAACCAGCGCGTTCGCGTGCGGGTCTTCTGTCCGGACGATGACTTTCCGGTGGTGCCGTCGGTCATGCACCTCTGGAATTCGGCCAACTGGTACGAACGGGAAGCCTTCGACCTGTACGGCATCGTCTTCGAAGGTCACAACGACCTGCGCCGCATCCTCACCGACTACGGCTTCATCGGGCACCCGTTCCGCAAGGACTTCCCGCTGTCGGGTCATGTGGAAATGCGTTACGACGCCGAACGCATGCGCGTGGTCTACGAGCCGGTGAGCATCGAGCCGCGTGAGAACACCCCGCGAATCATCCGCGAGGACAACTACGGGGGGCTGCACTGAGGGTACGCCCGGGCAGAACTGACATGGCAGAAATCAAGAACTACACCCTGAACTTCGGTCCGCAGCACCCGGCCGCGCACGGCGTGTTGCGCCTGGTGCTCGAGCTCGACGGCGAAGTCGTGCAGCGCGCCGATCCGCACATTGGCCTGCTGCACCGCGCGACCGAGAAGCTCGCCGAGCACAAGACCTTCATCCAGTCGTTGCCCTACATGGACCGTCTCGACTACGTGTCCATGATGTGCAACGAACACGCCTACTGCCTGGCCATCGAGAAGCTGCTGGGCATCGAGGTGCCGATCCGTGCACAGTACATCCGCGTGATGTTCAGCGAGATCACCCGCCTGCTCAACCACCTGATGTGGCTGGGTTCGCACGGCAACGACTGCGGCAGTTCCACCATCCTGATCTACGCCTTCCGCGAGCGCGAAGACCTGTTCGACATGTACGAGGCGGTGTCCGGTGCCCGCATGCATGCGGCCTACTTCCGTCCGGGCGGTGTCTACCGCGACCTGCCGGACAGCATGCCGCAGTACAAGGTGAGCAAGATCCGCAACGCACGCGCGCTGGACGAGCTGAACAAGAACCGCCAGGGATCCTTGCTGGACTTCATTGACGACTTCACGCAGCGTTTCCCCAAGTACCTGTCCGAGTACCACACGCTGCTGACCGACAACCGCATCTGGAAGCAGCGCACGGTGGGCATTGGTGTCGTGTCTCCGGAGCGGGCGCTGAATCTGGGCATGACCGGGCCGATGCTGCGTGGTTCGGGCATCGCCTGGGATCTGCGCAAGACCCAGCCCTACGATGTGTACGACCGCGTGCAGTTCGATGTCCCTGTCGGCAAGACCGGCGACACATACGACCGCTATCTGGTCCGTATGGAGGAGATGAACCAGTCCAACCGCATCATCAAGCAGTGTGTGGACTGGCTGCGCGCCAACCCGGGCCCTGTCATCACCGACAACCACAAGGTGGCACCGCCCTCGCGCGAAGCCATGAAGTCCAACATGGAAGAGCTGATCCACCATTTCAAGCTCTTCACGGAAGGCTTCCATGTGCCGGAAGGCCAGGCTTACGCGGCGGTGGAGCATCCCAAGGGCGAGTTCGGCATCTACCTGGTCAGCGATGGCGCGAACAAGCCCTATCGTCTGAAGATCCGGGCGCCGGGCTACGCCCACCTGGCCACGCTGGACGAGATGGCCAGGGGCCACATGCTGGCTGACGCGGTTGCCATCATCGGCACCATGGACATCGTTTTCGGAGAGATTGATCGATGATCTCCAACCCTTCCCAGGGCGCCGTGAGCGCCATGACGCTGAGCGAGGCCACCCAGGCGCGCTTTGCCCGTGAAGTCGCGAAGTACCCGGCCGAGCAGGCCCAGTCGGCCGTGATGGCCTGCCTGTCGATCATCCAGCAGGAGCAGGGGTATGTCAGCCGGGAAGCCGAGCTGGCCATCGCAGCCTATCTGGGCATTGCCCCGATGGCCGTGCATGAGGTGACCACGTTCTACAACATGTACAACCAGCAGCCGGTGGGCAAGTACAAGCTCAACGTCTGCACCAACCTGCCGTGCCAGCTGCGCGGCGGCAACGAGGCGCTGGCCCATCTGGCCCGCAAGCTGGGCATCGAGATGGGGGGCACCACCGCCGACGGCCTGTTCACCCTGCAGCAGTGCGAATGCCTGGGCGCCTGTGCCGATGCACCGGTCATGCTGGTGAACGACCGCAACATGTGCAGCTTCATGAGCAACGACAAGCTCGACCAGCTGGTCGACGGCCTCAAGACCGCGGAGGGCAAGGCATGAATGCCCAGCAAGTGATCGAGCAGTTCCGCGCCACCGGCGTGCAGACCTGCTTCCATGACCGGCACATCAACCCGCAGATCTACGCGGGTCTGAACGGCAGCAACTGGTCGCTCAAGGACTACGAAGCGCGTGGAGGCTACCAGGCCCTGCGCAAGATCCTGGGCAAGGACGGCGGTGAAGGCCTGACGCAGGATCAGGTCATTGCGACCGTCAAGGACTCTGCGCTGCGCGGCCGCGGAGGCGCAGGTTTCCCCACTGGCCTGAAGTGGAGCTTCATGCCCCGCCAGTTCCCGGGTCAGAAGTACCTTGTCTGCAACTCTGACGAAGGGGAGCCGGGTACCTGCAAGGACCGCGACATCCTCATGTACAACCCGCACATCGTCATCGAAGGTATGGCGATCGCGGCGTATGCCATGGGCATCAGCGTGGGCTACAACTACATCCACGGCGAGATCTTCGAGGTGTACGAACGCTTCGAGGCGGCCCTGGAAGAAGCCCGCGCGGCCGGCTACCTCGGCAACAACATCATGGGCTCGAACTACTCGTTCCAGCTCCATGCCCACCACGGCTTCGGCGCCTACATCTGCGGCGAAGAAACCGCGCTGCTCGAATCCCTGGAAGGCAAGAAGGGCCAGCCCCGCTTCAAGCCGCCGTTCCCGGCCAGCTTCGGTCTGTACGGCAAGCCCACCACCATCAACAACACCGAAACCTTCGCGGCGGTGCCCTGGATCATCCGCAACGGTGGGCAGGCCTACCTGGAGTGTGGCAAGCCCAACAACGGCGGCACCAAGATCTTCTCGGTCAGTGGTGATGTCAACCAGCCGGGCAACTACGAGGTGCCGATGGGCACCCCCTTCGCCAAGCTGCTGGAGCTGGCCGGTGGCGTTCGCACCGGCCGCCAGCTCAAGGCGGTGATTCCCGGCGGTTCTTCGGCCCCCGTGCTGCCTGCGCACATCATGATGGAGTGCACCATGGACTACGACTCGATCTCCAAGGCGGGATCGATGCTGGGTTCGGGCGCCGTGATCGTCATGGATGACAGCCGCTGCATGGTCGAGTCGCTCAAGCGACTGTCCTATTTCTACATGCACGAATCCTGTGGACAGTGCACGCCCTGCCGCGAAGGCACGGGCTGGTTGTGGCGCCTGGTCGACCGCATCCACCGCGGCGAGGGACGTCCTGCCGACATGGACCTGCTCGACAACGTGGCCGAGAACATCATGGGCCGCACCATCTGCGCGCTGGGCGATGCCGCTGCCATGCCGGTGCGGGCCATGCTCAAGCATTTCCGGCCGGAGTTCGCGGCCATGATCAAGTCCGACGCCGCCAGCACCAGCTCCACCACTGGACAGGCCGCCTGAACACGAGACGAACAGCCATGGTTGAAATCGAAATCGACGGCCAGAAGGTCGAAGTGCCCCCGGGCAGCATGGTGATGCATGCCGCCGAAAAGGCCGGCACCTACATCCCTCACTTCTGCTACCACAAGAAGCTCTCCATCGCCGCCAATTGCCGCATGTGCCTGGTGGATGTGGAAAAGGCGCCCAAGCCCATGCCCGCCTGCGCCACGCCCGTGACGATGGGCATGATCGTGCGCACCAAGTCCGAGAAGGCCATCAAGGCCCAGAAGTCGGTCATGGAGTTCCTGCTGATCAACCACCCGCTGGACTGCCCGATCTGCGACCAGGGCGGTGAGTGCCAGCTGCAGGATCTGGCCGTCGGCTACGGCGGCGGAGCCTCGCGCTACGAGGAAGAAAAGCGCGTGGTGTTCCACAAGAACGTCGGGCCGCTGATTTCCATGGAGGAAATGAGCCGCTGCATCCACTGCACCCGGTGTGTGCGGTTCGGTCAGGAAATCGCCGGTGTCATGGAACTGGGCATGTCCCATCGCGGCGAGCATTCCGAAATCGAGACCTTCGTGGGTGCCACGGTGGATTCCGAGCTGTCGGGCAACATGATCGACATCTGTCCGGTGGGGGCCCTGACCAGCAAGCCCTTCCGCTACAGCGCCCGGACCTGGGAGCTGTCGCGCCGCAAGAGCGTCAGTCCGCACGACTCGACCGGCGCCAACCTGATCGTCCAGGTCAAGAACCACAAGGTCATGCGCGTGGTGCCCCTGGAGAACGACGCTGTCAACGAGTGCTGGATCGCCGACCGGGACCGCTTCTCGTACGAGGCGGTCAACAGCGAGGAACGCCTTACACAGCCCATGCTCAAGCAGGGCGGCCAGTGGCAGACCGTCGACTGGCAGACGGCCCTCGAGTATGCGGCGCACGGCCTCAAGTGCGTGAAGGACAAGCATGGTGCACAGGCGATTGGTCTGCTGGCCAGCCCGCACAGCACCGTCGAGGAGCTGGCGCTGGCTGGTGCTCTGGTGCGTGGTCTGGGCAGCCAGAACATCGACAGCCGTCTGCGTCACGCCGACTTCACCAACCTGGCACCTGCGGGCAAGTCCCGCTGGCTGGGCACTTCGATTGCCAGCCTGTCGTCCCTGCAACGCGTGCTGGTGGTCGGCTCCAACCTGCGCAAGGACCATCCGCTGTTCGCCCAGCGCATCCGCCAGGCGGCCCGCAAGGGCGCCCAGGTCAGCGTGATTGCCGGCGCTGCCCAGGACTGGGCGATGCCGCTGGCCACCACGGTGGTGGCTGACGCGAGCGTCTGGGTGGCCGCTCTGGCCAATGTGGTGGCCGCCATCGCGGCCGAGCAGGGCGTGTCTTCGCCCGTGGCCGGTCAGGTGACCGACGAAGCCAAGGCCATCGCCAAATCCCTGCTGGGTGGCGAACACAAGGCGGTCCTGCTGGGCAACGCCGCTGCACATCACGAGAAGGCTTCCAGCCTGCTGGCCCTGGCCAACTGGATCGGCCAGCAGACGGGTGCATCGGTGGGCTACCTTACCGAGGCAGCCAACACCGTCGGCGCGCAGCTGGTAGGCGCCGTGCCTGCCCAGGGTGGGCTCCACGCGGGTCAGATGCTCGCCACGGGTGGCCTGAAGGCGGCGATTCTCCTGAACAACGAACCTGATCGCGACAGCGCGGCCGGTTCACAGGGCCTGGCCTCCGCCGAGATGGTGGTCACCCTCAGCCCGTTCAAGACCAATCTGGACATCAGCGATGTGCTCCTGCCCATCGCGCCCTTCACCGAAACCTCGGGCTCCTTCGTCAACGCCGAGGGGCGTCTGCAAAGCTTCCATGCGGTCGTGCGTCCCTTGGGCGAAGCCCGTCCGGGCTGGAAGGTGTTGCGCGTGCTGGGCAACCTGCTGGGTCTGCCGGGATTTGACGCCGATTCTTCGCAGGCCGTGCTGGCCAGTGCGCTGCCTGGTGTGGCCAGCGGTGACACCGTCGACGCTGCGCGCCTGTCCAATGCCGACACCGTGACCGGTCCTGCCGGGGCAGACCTCACGCCGGCCCGTCAACAGCCTTGCGTGGCCGCCATCTACGAGCTTGACTCGCTGGTGCGCCGTGCCACCTCGCTGCAACTCACGAGCGATGCACGCGCCGCCCGCGCTGCGGAGCAAGGAGCCCACGCATGATCGACGCGATGTACAACGGAGGTCTCGGCCTCATCAACGCTTCCTGGTGGACGACCGCCGCCTGGCCGGTGATCTGGGGCTTGCTCAAGATCGTCGCCTTGCTGGCGCCGCTGATGGGTGCCGTGGCTTACCTCACCCTGTGGGAACGCAAGCTGCTGGGGTTCATGCAGGTGCGCTACGGACCCAACCGCGTGGGGCCTGCAGGCCTGCTGCAACCGATCGCCGACGCCGTCAAGCTGCTGACCAAGGAGTTGATCCGTCCGTCTGCGGCCGCCAACGGCCTGTTCCGCCTCGGTCCCATCATGGCCATCATGCCCGCGCTGGCCGCCTGGGTGGCGGTGCCCTTTGGCCCGGAAGCCGTGATCGCGAACATCAACGCCGGCCTGCTGGTCATCCTGGCCATCACCTCCATCGAGGTCTACGGTGTGATCATCGCCGGCTGGGCGTCAAACTCGAAGTACGCCTTCCTGGGCGCCTTGCGAGCCTCGGCGCAGATGGTGAGCTACGAAATCGCCATCGGTTTCTGTTTCCTGGTGGTCGTCATGACCGCCGGCAGCCTGAACCTGGGTGAGATCGTCGCTTCGCAGTCGCGCGGCATGGGCGCCGACATGGGCCTGAATTTCCTCTCCTGGAACTGGTTGCCCCTGCTGCCCATCTTCATGGTGTACCTGATCTCCGGCGTGGCCGAAACCAACCGGCACCCGTTCGACGTCGTCGAGGGAGAGGCCGAGATCGTGGCCGGCCACATGGTCGAGTACTCGGGCATGGGTTTCGCGATCTTCTTCCTCGCCGAGTACGCCAGCATGTGGCTGGTGTCCATCCTGGCGGTGCTGATGTTCCTGGGTGGCTGGCTGCCGCCCATCGACAGCGCCGTCTTCAACTGGATCCCGGGCTGGATCTGGCTGGGCATCAAGACCTTTGTCGTGGTGTCCATGTTCATCTGGATCCGTGCCACCTTCCCCCGTTTCCGTTACGACCAGATCATGCGCCTGGGCTGGAAGATCTTCATTCCCGTGACCCTGGTCTGGCTGCTGCTGGTCGGCGGCCTGATGCAGACGTCCTGGAACATCTGGAAATAAGCTGGGACCACAGACCATGAGCACCACCGCTGTCGCCCCGTTTTCGATCCGCGACTTCTTCAAGAGTTTCCTGCTGGTTGAACTGTTCAAGGGCATGGCCCTGACCGGCCGCTATGCCCTGCGCCGCAAGGTCACCGTCCAGTTCCCGGAAGAGAAGACCCCGCTGTCACCGCGTTTTCGCGGACTGCACGCCCAGCGCCGCTATGAGAACGGCGAAGAGCGCTGCATTGCCTGCAAGCTGTGTGAAGCGATCTGTCCGGCCATGGCCATCACCATCGAGGCCGGCGAGCGCGAGGACGGCACCCGCCGCACCACCCGCTACGACATCGACCTGACCAAATGCATCTTCTGCGGCTTCTGCGAGGAAGCCTGCCCGGTCGATGCGATTGTCGAAACCCACATCCTCGAGTACCACGGTGAGAAGCGGGGTGACCTGTACTTCACCAAGGAAATGCTGCTGGCGGTGGGCGACCGCTACGAACCCGAAATCGCCGCGGCCAAGGCAGCCGATGCGAAGTACCGCTGAGCGACGGGGAAAGACACAGACCCATGGACTACCAGACCGGTTTCTTCTACCTCTTCGCGGCGGTGCTGCTGTTTGCAGCCTTCCGCGTGATCACCTCGCGCAATCCTGTGCACGCGGTGCTCTATCTCATGCTGGCCTTCTCGCAGGCCGCCGCCTTGTGGCTCATCCTGAAAGCGGAGTTCCTGGGTCTGACCCTCGTGCTGGTGTACCTGGGTGCCGTGATGGTGCTCTTCCTGTTCGTGGTGATGATGCTGGACATCCGCATCGAGGGTGATCGCTGGACCTTCTGGCAGCACTTTCCTCTCGCGGCCGTGATCGGTGCCGTCGTCGCGGCCGAGATCGCTGCCGTGATGTGGGTGGGCTTTCCCTCGCTTGCTTCCAGCGCACCGGCTGTCTCTAGCGACGTGTCCAACACCAAGGCGCTGGGCATCCTGCTCTACACCGAATATCTGTATCCGATCCAGGTGGCGGCCGTCATCCTGCTGGTGGCGATGATCACCGCCATCGCACTGACGCTGCGCCAGCGCAAGGACAGCAAGGCCATCAACCCCGGCGATCAGGTGCGTGTGCGCGCCGCCGACCGCCTCGTCGTGGTCCCGATGGCCGTGACCCAGAAGGCCGCCGAAGCGGCCCCGACCCCGGAGGAGGGCAAGGCATGAGCCTCACACTCGGACATTTTCTGACGGTGGGCGCGATCCTGTTCGCGCTCTCGGTGATCGGCATCTTCCTGAACCGGAAGAACCTGATCGTCCTGCTCATGGCCATCGAGCTGATGCTCCTGGCCGTGAACATGAATTTCGTGGCGTTCTCCCACTACCTGGGTGACATGCACGGCCAGGTGTTCGTGTTCTTCATCCTGACCGTGGCTGCCGCCGAGTCGGCGATCGGCCTGGCCATTCTGGTCCTGCTGTTCCGCAACCGCTCCAGCATCAGTGTCGAGGAACTCAACACCCTCAAGGGTTGAAGCCCGCGAAAGAACAGGCAAGAAGATGAGCACAACCCTTTCTGCAAGCACACTGCTGGCGGTACCGCTGGCTCCCCTGGTGGGCTCGGCACTGGCCGGCATCCTGGGCACCACCTTTGGCGGCAACGTCATCGGTCGCCGTGCCTCGCACACCTTCACCATCCTGGGTGTCTTCGTCGCGTTCATCCTGTCGGCGATGACGCTCAAGGATGTCATCGGCGGCGCCCGCTTCAACGAAACCATCTACGAGTGGATGGTGATCGGCGGCCTGAAGATGGAAATCGGCTTCATGGTCGATGGCCTGACCGCCATGATGATGTGTGTGGTGACCTTCGTGTCCCTGATGGTGCACATCTACACCATCGGCTACATGGAGGAAGACGCCGGCTACAACCGCTTCTTCGCGTACATCTCGCTCTTCACCTTCTCCATGCTGATGCTGGTGATGAGCAACAACCTGCTGCAGCTGTTCTTCGGCTGGGAAGCGGTGGGTCTGGTGTCGTACCTGCTGATCGGTTTCTGGTTCAACAAGCCGACGGCCATCTTCGCCAACATGAAGGCCTTCCTGGTGAACCGGGTGGGTGACTTCGGCTTCATCCTGGGCATTGGCCTGATCGTGGCCTACACCGGCACGATGAACTACACCGAGATCTTTGCCAAGGCTGGCGACCTCGGCCAGATCACCTTCCCGGGCACGACCTGGATGCTGGTGACCGTGATCTGCATCTGCCTGTTCATCGGCGCGATGGGCAAGTCGGCCCAGTTCCCGCTGCATGTGTGGCTGCCGGATTCCATGGAAGGCCCGACCCCGATTTCGGCGCTGATCCACGCGGCGACGATGGTGACGGCCGGCATCTTCATGGTCTCGCGCATGTCGCCGCTGTTCGAGTTGTCCGACACCGCCCTGAACTTCGTGCTGGTCATCGGTGCCATCACTGCCCTGTTCATGGGCTTCCTGGGCATCATCCAAAACGACATCAAGCGTGTGGTGGCCTATTCGACGCTGTCGCAGCTGGGCTACATGACCGTCGCGCTGGGCGCCTCGGCCTACTCGGTGGCGGTGTTCCACCTGATGACCCATGCCTTTTTCAAGGCCCTGCTTTTCCTGGCGGCCGGCTCGGTCATCATGGGCATGCACCACAACCAGGACATCCGCTGGATGGGCAACGTGCGCAAGTACATGCCGATCACCTGGATCACCTCGCTGCTGGGTACCCTGGCCCTGATCGGCACGCCGCTGTTCTCGGGCTTCTACTCCAAAGACTCGATCATCGAGGCGGTGCATTTCAGCAACCTCCCGGGCAGCGGTTTTGCCTACTTCGCGGTGCTGGCCGGCGTGTTCGTGACCTCGTTCTACTCGTTCCGTCTCTACTTCCTGGTCTTCCACGGCAAGGAGCGCTACGACCAGAACCCGGACGCCCACCACGACGATCATCACCACGATGATCACGGGCACCATGGTGATGGCAAGCCGCACGAGTCGCCCTGGGTGGTGACAGTGCCGCTGCTGCTGCTGGCGATTCCTTCGGTGGTCATTGGCTACCTGACGATCCAGCCGATGCTGTTCGGTGACTTCCTCAAGGACGCCATCACCATCAACGCCGCGGCACACCCGGCCATGACGAAGTTCGCCGAGATCTTCCACGGCCCCTTGTCCATGGCCGCGCATGCGCTGTCCACGCCGCCGCTGTACCTGGCCCTGGCCGGAGCCGTGTCGGCCTGGTACATGTACCTGATCAACCCGGCCGTACCCGCCGCCTTCGCCCGTGCCTTGCGTCCGCTGATCGTCATCCTCGAGAACAAGTACTACATGGACTGGTTCAACGAGAACGTGCTGGCGCGCGGTGCCCGTGCGCTCGGTGTCGGTCTGTGGAAGGGTGGCGATCGCGGAGTGATCGAGGGCGGCGTCGTCAATGCCAGCTGGAAGCTGATCGGCGCCATCTCGGGGGTGGTCCGTCGCCTGCAGTCCGGCTACCTCTACCACTACGCGCTGATGATGATTGTTGGCGTGCTGCTGTTCATGACCTGGTTCGTCTGGCTGGCCAAATAAGGAGAACAAGAACATGGGTTTGCTGAGCCTTGCGATCTGGGTGCCGATCTTTTTCGGCGCCGTGCTGCTGGCCTTTGGCCGCGATGAGCATGCCAATGCGGTCCGCTGGATCGCCCTGGTGGGCGCACTGGCGGGACTGGCCGTGACCATTCCGCTCTACACCGGCTTCGAGGTCGGTTCGGCTGCGATGCAGTTTGTGGAGAAGAGCGTCTGGATTGAGCGCTTCAACATCCACTACCACCTGGGTGTGGATGGCATCTCCCTGTGGCTGGTGCTGCTGACTGCTTTCATCACGGTCATCGTGGTCATTGCCGGCTGGGAAGTCATCACCGAGCGCGTGAACCAGTACATGGGCGCCTTCCTGATCCTCTCGGGCCTGATGATCGGTGTGTTCGCTTCGCTGGATGCGATGCTGTTCTACGTGTTCTTCGAGGCCACACTGATCCCGATGTATCTGATCATCGGCATCTGGGGCGGACCGAACAAGATCTACGCGGCTTTCAAGTTCTTCCTGTACACGCTGATGGGTTCGCTGCTGATGCTGGTGGCCCTGATCTACCTGTACTTGCAGGCGGGCGGCAGTTTCGATCTGGCGACCTGGCACAAGCTGCCGCTGGGCGCCAACGCGCAGACCCTGCTGTTCTTTGCCTTCTTTGCGGCCTTTGCCGTGAAGGTGCCGATGTGGCCGGTGCACACCTGGCTGCCCGATGTGCACGTCGAAGCCCCGACCGGCGGTTCGGCCGTGCTGGCCGCCATCATGCTCAAGCTCGGTGCCTACGGCTTCCTGCGCTTCTCGCTGCCCATCGCACCCGATGCCTCGCACGAGTGGGCGTGGCTGATGATCACCCTGTCGCTGGTGGCCGTGATCTACGTGGGCCTGGTGGCGATGGTCCAGCAGGACATGAAGAAGCTGGTGGCCTATTCGTCGGTGGCCCACATGGGCTTCGTGACGCTGGGCTTCTTTGTGTTCAGCGACCTGGGGGTGTCGGGCGCCATCGTCCAGATGATTGCCCACGGCTTCGTCTCGGCCGCCATGTTCCTGTCGATCGGCGTGCTGTATGACCGCGTGCATTCCCGCGAGATTGCCTCTTACGGTGGCGTGGTCAACACGATGCCCCGGTTTGCCGCCTTTGCCCTGCTGTTCACCATGGCCAACTGCGGCCTGCCGGGAACCGCTGGCTTCGTCGGCGAGTGGATGGTGATCCTGGCCGCTGTGAAGGCCAACTTCTGGATCGGCCTGCTGGCGGCGTCGGCGCTGATTTTCGGCGCGGCCTACTCGCTGTGGATGTTCAAGCGGGTCTACCTGGGCGCGCCCGGCAACGATGACGTGAAGGCGCTGACCGACATCAACAGCCGCGAGTTCCTGGTGATGGCGCTGCTGGCGATCATGGTGCTGTACATGGGTATCCATCCCAAGCCTTTCACCGACGTGATGGATGCTTCGGTGGCCGAGCTGCTGCGCCATGTGGCCATTTCCAAGCTGAACTGAGATCCGGACCTGGCCAGAAAGACAAGAGAGCGTTCACATGATTGACAACCTCAGCTGGGTCGTGGCGTACCCTGAAATCCTGTTGCTGGTGATGACCTGCGTGATTGCGCTGCTTGACCTCGGGGTCAAGACGCCGATGCGCGGCGCCACCTACGTGCTGGCGCTGCTGACGCTGGTTGTGGTGGCGATCCTGACGGGCAACTACGCGGCCTCCGGCAAGACCCTGACCGGCTTCGGTGGCATGGTGGTCAGCGATCCCATGGGCAATTGGCTCAAGTGCTTTGCCGCGGTGGCCATGATCGTCACTTTTGTTTATGGCCGGGCCTATTCGGCTCAACGTGACATGCTGCGCGGCGGCGATCTGTTCACGCTGGGCCTGTTCTCGCTCCTGGGCATGTTCGTGATGATCTCGGGCCAGAACTTCCTGGTCATCTATCTCGGGCTTGAACTGCTGACCCTGTCCGGCTACGCCCTGGTGGCCCTGCGCCGCGATGATCTGCGGGCCACCGAGGCGGCCATGAAGTACTTTGTACTGGGTGCCCTGGCCAGCGGCTTCCTGCTGTACGGCCTGTCCATGGTCTATGGCGCCACCGGCTCCCTGGACTTGTCTGAGGTGCTCAAGGCCATCGCCGGCGGCGAAGCCACGCTCAAGGGCTCCAAGCAAGTACTGGTGCTGGGTCTCGTGTTCGTGGTGGCCGGTCTGGCGTTCAAGCTGGGTGTCGTGCCTTTCCACATGTGGGTGCCCGACGTGTACCACGGCGCCCCCACGTCGATCACGCTGATGATCGGCGGTGCGCCCAAGCTGGCGGCATTTGCGATCGTGATCCGTCTGCTGGTGGAAGGTATGGCCGCCCTGGCCATCGACTGGCAGCAGATGCTGGCCGTGCTGGCGGTGGCCTCGCTGCTGGTGGGTAACCTGGCGGCCATTGCACAGACCAACCTCAAGCGCATGCTGGCCTTCTCCACGATTGCGCAGATGGGTTTCATGCTGCTGGCGTTGGTGGCCGGTGTGGGCAAGG
Source organism: Hydrogenophaga bisanensis (assembly GCF_042665135.1). Lineage (NCBI taxonomy): Bacteria > Pseudomonadati > Pseudomonadota > Betaproteobacteria > Burkholderiales > Comamonadaceae > Hydrogenophaga > Hydrogenophaga bisanensis. The sequence goes on along the minus strand of NZ_JBHTBX010000003.1, from coordinate 212,528 downwards.
ACGGTGCCAACATGGCCAACGCCTACGGCTCGGCGATGTTCTATGTGGTTACCTATGTGCTGACGACGCTGGGCACCTTTGGTGTCATCCTGCTGCTCTCGCGCAACGGGTTCGAATCCGAAGAGGTGGCCGATCTGGCTGGCCTGAACCAGCGCAGCCCCTTGTACGCCGGCGTCATGGCCATCTGCATGTTCTCGCTGGCCGGTGTGCCGCCGCTGGTCGGCTTCTATGCCAAGCTGGCGGTGCTGCAGGCCCTGGTGGCCGGTGGTACCAGTTTCCACATCGGTCTGGCCGTGTTCGCCGTGCTGATGTCCCTCATTGGCGCCTTCTACTACCTGCGCCTGGTCAAGGTCATGTACTTTGATACCGCCTCGCAGACCGCACCGATCGAGGCGGGAGCCGATGTGCGTTCTGTGCTGTCGATCAACGGCGCACTGGTGTTGGTGCTGGGTATCGTGCCGGGTGGACTGATGGCCTTGTGCGCGCAGGCCGTGGCATCGTTGATCGGGTGATTTTCCCGCCTCACTACGGAACCTTGGGGGCCCGCGAGGGCTCCCACGCCCCATGTCCCTGAACGCATCTGTCTGGCTGGTGATTCTGGTGGCCTTGCTGGCCGCCAATCTTCCCTTCTTCAATGACCGCATCCTGGCCGTCGGGCCACTCCGGCAGCCCAAGACCCTGTGGTGGCGTGTGCTCGAGTTGCTGGTCTGCTACTTCGTGGTCGGTGCCGTTGGCCTGGGGTTGGAGCATTCCGTGGGTCAGATCTATCCTCAGGGCTGGGAGTTTTACGCCACCACCGCTGCCCTGTTCCTCACCTTTGCATTCCCTGGGTTCACCTGGCGCTATCTGTTCCACCGGCGCCACTGAGTACAGGGGACCCCGTTGATGAGCGAGAACGACCGGCACCTGCGCGAGATTGCCTTGCGGCGAGACGAGTTGCTCAAAGGTCACTTCCTGCACGTGGTCCGGGACGAGGTTCGCCTGCCTTCGGGGCGCACGGCCACCCGTGAGTTCGTGTTGCACCCCGGCGCCGTGATGATCGTTGCCCAGCTGGATGATGGACGCATCGTGATGGAGCGGCAGTACCGGCATCCCATGGGTGAGGTCATGCTGGAGTTGCCGGCAGGCAAGCTGGACGCCGGGGAAGGCAGCTTGGCTTGTGCCCGGAGGGAGTTGCGCGAGGAGACCGGCTACGAGGCCAGCGAGTGGGCCTTTGCCGGGCAGCTGGCACCCACGATCGCCTATTCGAACGAGCGCATCGACATCTGGTTCGCCAGGGGCCTGCACCCTGGAGAACGGCAGCTGGATGAGGGTGAGTTCCTGGATGTGCTGAGCCTGTCACCCGACGAGTTGCTGGCCTGCTGTCGAGACGGACGCATCCAGGATGCCAAGACACTGGTGGGCGCGCTCTGGTTGCAGAATGTCCTCTCGGGCCATTGGACCCTGGCGTGGTCAGACGGCGTGGAGTCGGGGGTTGCCGGATAATCCGCCGCATGAAGGTTCTCGATCTGCAGTGCGAGCGCCAGCACGTCTTTGAGGGCTGGTTTGCTTCCGAAGATGACTACCACCAGCAGCTGGAACGCGGTCTGCTGGGGTGTCCTGTGTGCGCGAGTGTCCGGGTCGAAAAGAAGCTGTCGGCACCGCGTCTGAATCTGGGCCGTGGAGACGTGCAGGAGGTGCCTGCGCCGGCCGGTGCCGTCCAGTCGGCGGTCAAGGCACAGGGACTGCCCCATGGCATTCAGGCGCAGGTACTGCACGCCATGCGCGAGTTGATGGCGAGGACCGAGGACGTTGGGGAACGCTTCGCCGATGAGGCCAGGGCCATGCACCATGGTGATATCGAGCAGCGAAACATTCGTGGGCGCACCACCGCGGATGAGGCCCGCGAGTTGATCGAGGAGGGCATCGACATTCTGCCGCTCCCCGATCTACCGGTCATCAAGGAAACACTTCAGTAATCAAGGGTAGAGTCCCCGCAGGTCGCGGGCATGCAGGATCCGTTTGCAGGCCACGATGAAGGTGGCGGTGCGAAGGCTCACCTTGTGCTCTTCGGCCACCTGCCAGACCCCTGCGAAGGCGCCCTTCATGATGCGCACGAGGCGCTCGTTGATCTCTTCCTCGCTCCAGAAGAAGCTGGAAAAGTCCTGCACCCACTCGAAGTAGCTCACGGTCACGCCACCGGCGTTGGCGATCACGTCGGGCAGCACCAGCACGCCGCGCTCGTGGAGGATGTCATCGGCCAGCGGTGTGGTCGGGCCATTGGCACCCTCGATGATCATGCGCGCCTGGATGCGGCCGGCGTTGGCTTCGGTGATCTGCTGCTCCAGCGCCGCGGGGATCAGGATGTCGCAAGGCGTGTCCCAGAAGGCGTCGCGCGAGAGAGCCTCTGCCTGGGGGAACCCGGCCACGGTACCGTGGCTGGCCACATGGGCCAGCAGGGCAGGCACGTCCAGACCACTTTCACGGTAGACGGTGCCGCCGTGGTCCTGCACGGCCACGATCTTAGAGCCCGCTTCGGCGAACAGCTTGGCCGCCACGCCGCCCACGTTGCCGAAGCCCTGGACGGCAACGCGTGCCTGGGTGATGTCCATGCCGATGCGCTGGGCAGCCTCGGTGCCCACGGTGAAGACGCCGCGCCCAGTGGCTTCCCGACGACCGAGCGATCCACCGAGGTCCACCGGCTTGCCGGTGACCACGCCGGTGGCGGTGGAGCCCTCGTTCATGGAATAGGTGTCCATCATCCACGCCATCACCTGTTCGTTGGTGTTGACGTCGGGGGCGGGAATGTCCTTGGTGGGGCCGATGATGATCCCGATCTCGCTGGTGTAGCGCCGGGTCACCCGCTCAAGCTCTCCCCGGGAGAGCTGCCGCGGGTCCACACGGATGCCGCCCTTGGCGCCGCCGTAGGGCACGTTGACGGCGGCGTTCTTGATCGACATCCAGGCCGACAGGGCCATGACTTCGGACAGCGTGACGTCCTGGTGGAACCGCACACCGCCTTTGCCGGGGCCGCGGGAGGTGTTGTGCTGCACGCGGTACCCCTCGAAGTGGGCGGTGGTACCGTCGTCCAGCAGGATCGGCACGTCCACGATCAGGGTGCGCTTGGGGCGTTTGAGGGTTTCGACCCAGCGGGCCAGGGACCCAAGATAAGGGGTCACCCGATCGACCTGCTGCAGGTAAATGCCCCAGGGGCCGAGGTGGTTCGGATCCAGGTAGGAGGGAAGGGCGTGAGTGAAGGTGGCCGGGCTGTTGGCGGGTGTGCTGCCCGGCCGTTGCGATGCTTGTGACATGGTGCAGAGGTCTCCTTGTGGGTGGGTGCTGCACCGTACAGGTGCAACGGACGAGACTGTACGAAGACCTGTCTGCGCTGTCCAAGGCCGCCTTGGGATGCCTTTATGCGTTCAATGCATAACCGACCGGAATCAGCTCAGGTCTGGAACTGCAGCGCCGCCAGCCGGGCGTAGACCCCGTCCATGGCCAGAAGCTCGGCATGGGAGCCTTGCTCCACCAGGCGGCCATGGTCCAGCACGACGATGCGGTCGGCCCGCTGGACAGTGGCCAGGCGGTGGGCGATCACGAGGGTGGTACGGCCCCGCATCGCCGACTCCAGCGCAGCCTGGACCATGCGTTCGCTTTGCGCATCCAGTGCGCTGGTGGCTTCATCCAGCAGGAGCAGGGGCGGGTTCTTCAGCATGGCCCTGGCGATCGCGATGCGTTGTCGCTGACCGCCCGACAGCCTGACGCCCCGTTCGCCCAGGTAGGTCTCGTAGCCCTCGGGCAAGCGGGTGATGAACTCGTCGGCAAAGGCGGCGCGCGCAGCCTCGCGCACCTCGTCGTCGGACGCCTCCGGGCGTCCGTAGCGGATGTTCTCCAGGGCGCTGGTCGAGAAGATCACCGGGTCCTGGGGCACGATGCCCACGCGGTGGCGCAAGTCGGCCAGGGAGAGCTGCCCAACGGGGACGCCATCCAGCAGGATCTGGCCGCCCAGGGCATCGTAGAAGCGCAGCAGCAGGCTGAAGACCGTGGTTTTTCCTGCGCCGCTGGGTCCCACCAGCGCCACGGTCTGACCGGGTTCCACCGCCAGGCTGAAATCCTCCAGTGCGCTTTGCGTGGGCCGGGACGGGTACCGGAAGTACACCGCCTCGAAGCTGACACGGCTGCCGCCGTGCACGGGGGGCAGTGGCTGCGGCGAGGCGGGCTCCTGGACCGGTGAGCGTGCGGCCAGCAGCTCCATCAGCCGCTCGGTGGCACCCGCCGCACGCAGCAGGTCACCGTAGACCTCTCCCCAGACAGCGACCGCGCTGGCAAAAAGGATCACCAGCACCACCGCCTGTCCCAGTTGTCCCGCGCTGATCTGGCCGGCGATCACCGCCTGGGTGCCCTGGTACAGCCCCCAGAGGATCAGCGCGGCGTTGGCGATGATGATGAAGGCCACCAGCACGGCGCGGGCCCGGCTTCGTCGTACCGCCGTCTGGAAGGCACTGTCGGTGGACTGGCGGAAACGCGCCGATTCCCTGTCCTCGGCGGTGTAGCTCTGTACCAGGGGAATGGCGTTCAGCACTTCGGCTGCGATGGCGCTGGCGTCGGCGACGCGGTCCTGGCTGGCGCGAGAAAGCCGCCGGACTCTGCGGCCGTACCACATGGCCGGCAGGACCACCAGCACGACGACCAGCAGCACCTGCACCATCACGTAGGGGTGCGCCCAGACCAGCATGGCCAGCGCCCCCAGGCCGGTGACCGCATGCCGCAGTCCCATGGACAGTGAGGAGCCCACGACAGTCTGTACCAGCGTGGTGTCGGTCGTGAGCCGGCTGAGGACTTCGCCCGTGCGCGTGCTCTCGAAGAACGCGGGGCTCTGGCGCAGCACGTGCGCATAGACCGCGTCGCGGACATCGGCCGTGATCCGCTCGCCCAGCCAGCTCATGACGAAGAAGCGAAACGCAGAGGCCAGACCCAGCAGCACCGCGACGGCGAACACTTCCAGAAAATGCCCGCGCAGGGCCATCGCCTGGGTGCCCCTGTCTGCCTGCAGGCCTCCGTCGATCAGGTGTCGCAGCGCGACCGGGAAGAGCAGCGTGGCCGCTGCCGCGAGAATGAGGAACAGGATGGCGAGCCCGACCTGCAGGCGATAGGGGCGCACAAACGGCAGGAGACCGGTGAGTGCGCGCGGGTGGGCGCGTGCGGGGGCTTCGGTGGTGCTCATGTCATGACCGCAGCGATGATGAGGAAGTAGGTCACCAGGCTCAGCAGGTCCTGGATGATGGTGGCCAGTGGACCGCTGCCATAGGCGGGGTCGCTGCCCAGCCGGTCCAGCACCCAGGGCAGCACCAGCCCGATCGTGGTGGCGATGGCGCCGGCGGCCACCAGCGCTCCCGAGACGGCCAGGGCCAGGCGCAGATCGCCGAAGGCCAGCCAGACGCCAGGCAGGGTCAACCCGCCCAGCACCAGGCCGATCAGCAGGCCCGTGCGGACCTCGCCGCCGACGAGCGAGCCCAGGCGGGCATGGCTGAGTGAGAGTCCCCGCACGGCGACGGCCTCGGTTTGCGTGCCGATGGCATCGGCCAGATAGACCAGCCCCGGAACAAAAAAGGCAATCGCGGGGTTGATGCCCAGCGCATGCTCGAAACGGGCCATGATGAAGGTGGCCAGCGTGCTGCCCAGCAGGCCGATCAACAGCCACGGCAACCGGTGCCGAAGGCGGCGCAGGGGTGGCTCTTCGATCGCCTCCCTGGCGCGCACGGCTTCACGGGTGATGCCGGCGAAGCGGTGGATGTCTTCCACATGCTCACGGCGCAGGATGTGCAGCAGCGCCGAGGCGGGCACGATGCCCAACAGGCGGGTTTCAGTGTCCACCACAGGGACGGCCACGAGGGTGTGGTGCAAGGCCATGGAGGCCACGCGTTCCTGATCGGAATCGGCATGGATGCGCGGGAAATTTCGGTGCGCCGCCTCGCCCACCTGCTGATCACGAGGCAGTCGCAGCAGCTGCGCCAGATCCAGGATGCCGACGAGGTGCCCGCTCTCATCGGTCACGCACAGAATTTCGGTGTGCTCGGGGGGGTGGGCCAGCAGGCGGTCGAGCACCTGACCCGCCGTTTCGTCTCTCTGGGCGCGGGCCACGCTGGCAGACAGATAGCGACCGGCCACTTCCTCGTGTCCATGGTCGGCCTGCGATCCGCGCCCTCTGGCCAGGGTGGACCACTTGCGCTTCGTGCGATGGCGGGCAGTGTGTGTATCGGTCATGACCGGCAACGTGGGAGACAGCGTGATGTCAGGGGCAGTGTACGGCCTGTGTATGCTGGCGCGTTCGCGCAGACCGACCGTCTGCTGGCACACGACCGACAAGGAGGGACTTCCATGAAGCGGCAACGGTGGGGACGATGGCTGGGATGGGGGTTGCTGGGGGCAGCGGTGCTGGGCGTCGGGGTGTTTCTCACCTTGCCGACCATCGTGGACCGGCGCATGAACACGGTGGAGCAGACACCGCCGTATGTGGCGTCGGAGCGGGCCCGTGCACTGCATGAGCGCCTGTTCATTGCTGACCTGCACGACGATGCCCTGCTGTGGTCTCGCGACCTGTTGCGTCGCTATTCGTATGGACACAGCGATCTGCCGCGTCTGGTGGAGGGGCGGGTGGGTCTGCAGGTGTTTGCGACCGTGACCAAGACCCCCAAGGGCATGAACTTCGAGCGCAACGCCTCGGACACCGACAGCATCACCATGCTGGTGATGGCGCAGCGTTGGCCCGTGCGCACCTGGGACAGCCTGCTGGAGCGGGCGCTGTACCAGAGCGAACGCCTGCATGCGGCACAGGCGGGCAGCGAAGGCCGGCTGCGCATCGTGCGCACGGCCAGGGATCTGTCGGCCTTGCTGGCCGAGCCCCCGGGCAAGGGCTTGCTGGGGGCGGTGCTGGCCACCGAGGGGCTGCAGCCGCTGGAGGGCCAGCTGGAGAATGTCGACCGGTTGTATGACGCCGGCTTCCGGATCACGGGCCTGACGCACTTCTTCGACAACGAGGTCGGTGGATCGGCGCACGGGTGGGACAAGGGTGGACTGACTGCCTTCGGTCGTCAGGTGGTGCAGCGCCTGCAGGAGCGGCGGATGATCATCGACCTGGCGCATGCTTCACCGGCGCTGATCGATGATGTGCTGGCCATGACCACCCGCCCGGTGCTGGTGTCGCACACCGGGGTCAAGGGCACCTGTCCCGGGCCGAGAAATCTCAGTGACGATCACATCAAGGCCATTGCCAGGACCGGCGGCGTGATCGGCATTGCCTACTTTGAAGGGGCTGTGTGCGAGTTGTCGATCGCCGCCATCGTCAAGGCCATCCGGCACGCCGCCGATGTGGCCGGTGTGGACCATGTGGCGCTGGGGTCGGACTACGACGGGGCGATCCGTGTGGCCATCGACACCACGGGGCTGGTGCTGCTGACCCAGGGGTTGCTGGAGGCAGGCTTCAGCGACGACGAGGTGGCCGCCATCATGGGCGGCAATGTCCGGCGCTTGCTGCTGCAGGAGTTGCCGCCGGGTTGACCCGCGACTTCAGAGCACCAGGCGGCTGGCGTAGCCGGTCATCTCCAGGTAGCCGCGACCGACCGCACGGTCGTGTTGATCGAGCAGATCGGACACGCCCTCCCAGTACACCGTGCCGGTGCTGGCGCGGCTGTCGAGTTCCTGGGCATCCACCAGGGCATTCACGGTGAAGCGGCCCACCGGTGTGAGGACCTGCCACTCGACGGGGTAGCTCGCCCCGGTGCGTGGGCTGGTCCAGCGCCGGCCGGGCAGCCATTGCACCTCGTCGGGTCCGAATGGCCGCGCCGGTGCCACCCCGGTGGCGCCCGAGACTGGGCCCCGCCAGGAGCCGCCGGCCCAGACGGCGCTGCCATCGCGCCGTCGCAGCCGGAAAGCGGTGAGGCTGCTGCCGTCATGCAGGTTCATGCCGATCCAGTCCCAGCCGACGGCGTCCGGGTGCATCAGGGCTTCGCTCCATTCGTGGTCCAGCCAGGCACGACCCGTGATCTGAACCATGCGGCCGTCGATGCGAAGCTGGCCTTGCACCGCCAGTTGGGGGTGGGTGATGTAGAAGCTGGACTGGGAGGGATCGGGGCCTTTTCGCGAGAAGCCGCGGTCGCCCTGCAGCAACAGCGGTTGCGTGGGCTGGGCGGTCAGCTCGATGCCCAGGGCGTTGCCGGAGATGCGGGTTTGGTAGCGGCCCGAGGGGTCGCGCTGCAGGTGCCAGTCGTGCAGGCGCACCGAAGTGTCGGCGTCGCTGGCGAAGGCGTGTTGCTGGGCCAGCGGGCTGCCGGGGGGCGCTCCGTTCCATCGGACCATGCGCTGGTCGTGATACAGCCGTGCCGCCCGCACGTCGGTGATGGCTGCGTGGGCGAACAGCAGGTGTCGTGCGGCCAGCCGGCTGGACAGCGACGAGGCCGGGTCGACGCGGCTGCGGAAAAAGGTGACCTGGAAACCCCAGGGCTGGCCGTTGGCGTCTTCGCCGTGACCGGTCAGGTACCACCATTCGGTGCGGGCTTCATTGTGGGTGCCGTGATCGCGGGGGAACCGAAGTTCGCGCGGCTGGAGCACCTCTGCGGGGCTGTCCTCGCCGGCCCGTGACGTGATCGGGTGGCACAGCATCCAGGCCGCGGTCGATGCGAGCCATTGGCGTCGCCGGGTGGGCATCATCACCAGTCCTCCTTGACAGCCTGAACCGCATCGCCGCTGGCCGCTGCCCGGCCAGCCAGCCACGCCGTGATGGTGCCCGCCACGACGACGGCCAGGCACAGGGCCGCCAGACGGCCGGCGGGCAGCGCGAGGTCCATCGTCCAGTGAAAGCTCTGCGGGTTGACCACGTGCACCAGGATCACGCTGACGAGCAGTCCCAGGCCCAGACCGGCCAGGGCGCCCAGCGTGGTCCAGGCCAGTCCTTCACCCGCGACCACCCGCAGGATGTCCTGCCTGGTCAGGCCCAGGTGCGCCAGCAGGCCAAATTCGCGCCGGCGTGCCAGCACCTGCGCGCTGAAGCTGGCTGCCACGCCGAACAGCCCGATGCCGATGGCGACTGCCTGCAGCCAGTAGGTCACCGCAAAGCTGCGGTCGAAGATGCGCAGCGAGATGGCCCGGATCTCGCTGGCCGAGGCGAATTCCAGCAACTCGCTGGCGCCATGGCGACCGGCCGCCTGGCGAATGGCTTCGCGCACGAGGTCTTCGTCGGCCCCCTCGTTCAGGTGGATGGCGATGTCGTTGATCCGCTGGTCGCCGGTCAGGCGCCGGTAGTGGTCGCGGTCGATGACGATGCTGCCGTGCTGACGGGCATAGTCGCGCCAGACACCCGCCACGAAGAAGGCGACCGGCTGCTGCGTCTGCGTGACCATGGCGCGGGACCAATCGGGCAGCCATTGGCCGGGTCTTGCACCATGCAGGTCAACCATGGCCTCGCTGACGTACACCGGCACCACCTGTGCGCCGCCCGGTCCCAGGTCCGGTGGGGTGACCGGGTTGCCGACGAGCGGCAGGGATTGGCCGGCCCGCCCGGCGCCCGTGGTGTCCAGGGGCCTGGCCAGCAGCACCACGGGCGGCAGGGCAGGGTCGATCTGCAGACGGGTGGCGCGCAGCGGATCGACGCGGTACACCCCGGGCAAGGCTGAAATTTCGGTCATCAACGCAGGCGGAAGGACGTTGCCGTCACCCACGCTGGTGTCGCTGGCACGGACGTACAGCTGGGCCGGCAGGACGCCATCGAGCCAGATGGTCACCGAGTCACGGAAGCTGGCGACCATGACCGTCAGGGCCACCGACAAGGCCAGGCTGGCGACCACGCCGCTGGTGGCCACCGCGGCGGTCTCCCTCTGGCGACGCGCACGCTCCAGGGCCAGCATGGGAATCGCACGGCGGGTGAGCACCGGCGCCAGTCGGTCGAGCAGGATACCGATGCCCAGTGGCAGCGCGGCAATGCCGCCGACCAGCAACAGACCGATCGCCACATAGGCCCCCAGCGGGATGCCGGCCACGGGAGGCAGCAGCGCCAGCAGCACCGCGCCGGTGATCATGGCCAGGGCCGGCAGGTGCCGGCGAGGTCCGGGCACAGGCGCAGATCCGAGGCCCTTGAGGGCCAGTGCCGGCGCCATGCGCTGGCTGCTCCGCGCAGGCCACCAGCCACCCGCGATCGCTGCAACCACGCCCAGGCCGCCGAACAGCAAGGCATCCCAGGCGCGCCATTGCAGTCGTGGGCTGACGCCGTCAAAGTAGCCGCCCCCCAGATCGCCCCCCAGCAGCCTGAGGGCCAGCGCCGCCAGGCCTGTGCCCAAGGCCACGCCCAGGGCGCTGCCCAGCAAGCCGAGCAGGGCCGATTCGGCCAGCACCAGGCGCAGGCGGTCCTGCCCCGACATGCCCAGCAAGGCCAGCTGCTGCTGGCGGCGCGCCACCGAGAGGGCCATGACCGAAAAAACGAGAAAGGCCCCCGTGAACAGTGCCACCAGCGCCAGCACGCTCAGGTTGACCCGGTAGGCGCGCGAGAGGTTGCTGGCGCGTTCGTTGCCATCGTCGGGACGCTGCGCCAGCCAGTGGGCCGGCAGTGGCAAGTCTGCGGTCAGGTCGTCGCCATTCGTGCCCGCCTTCAACCGCAGGTCGATCCGGCTGAGTTCGCCCACGCGGTCCGCGAGTTCCTGGGCCGCGGCAATGTCCATCACCAGCAGGGGCGGGCCCGGGGCTGCCACCGTGCCGGCCACGCGCAAGCGGTGCCAGCGCAGGCCGCTTTGCACCTCCAGCGTGGTGCCAGTGCCCAGCTGCTGTCGGGCGGCAGGGTTGAGGAACACGGCATCGGCCGCGAAGAGGTCCAGCCGATCTCCGCCCTCGATGCGGGGCATCAGGGCGGGTGATACGGCCGCCACCGACAACGCGTCCACGCCCAGCAGTCGGACCGGTTGCCCGGACGTCGTGCCCGCCGTGCGCACCGAGGTGGGTACCTCCAGAATCGGGCTGGCGGTCTGCACCGACGGATGCGTGGCGATGCGCTCCAGCCAGGCGTCGTCCAGGCTGCCGTTGCGGGCGCGCAGTTCCAGATCCGGGCGGCCATTGACCGCACTGACCGCGCCTGAAAACTCGGACAGGGCCGAGGCGTTGATCAGTTGCACGGCCAGGGCCAGCGCCACGCCGAGCATGACCGCCAGGATGGCGGCGGCGGTGCGCCAGGGATGGTGCCGCCATTCCTGCCAGGAAAAGGTGCGCAAGAGCTGCCACATGCCGCCAGCTTAAGCCCTGGCGCATCCGGGGATGGATCGCAGACCTAAAATACCACTCTTCACCGGGGGTGCCAGGCCGAATCCGCGATGCGGCGAAGGCCGGGGCTGAGAAATACCCCTCTCACCTGATCTGGGTCGTGCCAGCGTAGGGAGCGTGAGTCCGCCTCAGGGATCGTTTCCCTGTCTCCGGGTCCCGCTTCCTCCGGGACGACCGGCATTCGACACAAGGCGGTCCTCATGCAACGTCGTTCTCTGCTTCTGACCCTTTCCGGCCTCGCAATGGCCACTGCGCTGCCGCTGTTCGCGCACGCTGCGCCCACCACCCTGCGGGTGATGACACACAGCTCGTTCGATCTGCCCAAGGAGCTGCTGGCGCAGTTCGAGAAGGACGCAGGGGTCAAGCTGCAGGTGGTCAAGGCTGGCGATGCGGGCGAAATGGTCAACAAGCTGATCCTGACCAAGGCCAAGCCGGTGGCCGACGTGGTCTACGGCATCGACAACACCTTGCTGCCGCGAGCCCAGCAAGCCGGCATCATCGAGCCCTACACCGGACCGGCCAGCCAGCGGGCGTCGGTGGTGACCCTGGGCGAGGGCGTGGTGCCGGTGGACTACGGGTACGTCACGCTCAACATCGACAAGGCCTGGTTCGCCAAGGCGGGGCTGGCGCTGCCCACCTCGCTGGCCGACCTGACCCAGCCGGCCTACGCCAAGCTGCTGGTGGTGCAGAACCCGGCCACCTCCAGCCCGGGGCAGGCCTTCCTGATGGCCACCATCGCCGGCCTGGGTGAGGAGGCGGCATTCGACTGGTGGGCGAAGATGCGCGCCAACGGCGTGAAAGTGGCCAAGGGCTGGACCGAGGCCTACTACACCGACTTCAGCCGCAACGGCGGCACACGTCCCATCGTGGTGAGCTACGCCAGCAGCCCGGCCGCCGAGGTGTTCTACAGCAAGGAAAAGATCAGCGAATCGCCGACGGCCAACCTGTTTCTCAAGGGCGGCGTGTTTCGTCAGGTCGAGGGCGTGGCGCTGGTCAAGGGAGGCAACCCGGCCGCGCGCGAGGCGGCCGGCCGCTTTATCGAGTTCATGCGTTCGGCACCGGTGCAGGAAGCCCTGCAGACCACCATGTGGATGTACCCGGCCGATGCCGCCGTGCCAGCGGTGGAGGTGATGCAGCGCCATGCGGCCCAGCCGACGTCGTTTGACAACCCCGAGCCCGCCCGCATGCACAGCCAGGCCAAGGCGTGGACTCAGCGCTGGACGCGCACCGTCCTGAAGTAAGGCGGCGGATGCGCGGGCTGCGTGCCCCGGGCTGGCTCCTGCTGGCTCTGCCCCTGGCCTTCATGGGCCTGCTGCTGGTGGCGCCGGTGTTGCGCCTGCTGGCCCAGGGCCTGGGCACGGCCGACCTCTCGCTGATCGGGGTGTGGTCGGATGGCCACCTGCGCTGGCGGCTGGCCTGGTCGGTCCTGCAGGCGGCCATCACCTGTCTGCTGGCGCTGGTCCTGGGCCTGCCTCTGGCCTGGCTGCTGGCCCGTCTGTCCTTCCCGGGCCGCTGGCTGGTCCTGCGGCTGCTGATGCTGCCCTTTGTGGTGCCCACCCTGGTGGCCGCGCTGGGTGTGCTGGCGCTGTGGGGGCCGCGCGGCATCATCGGTCAGCCACTGGCTGGTTGGGGCATCGACCTCACGGAGACACCATGGCTGCTGTTGTACGGCAACCTGTTCTTCAACCTGTGCCTGGTGGTTCGCGCGGGGGTGGATGCGCTGGAGCAGGTCAACGCGCAGCAGCTGGCCGCCGCGCGCACGCTGGGGGCCACCGCGTGGCGCGCGTTCTGGCGCATTGAATGGCCGTCCATCCGGCCCTGGATGCTGTCGGCCCTGTGTCTGGTGTTCCTGTACTGTTTTGCCGGCTTTGGCCTGGCGCTGGTGCTGGGCGGGCATCGCTACGCGACGGTCGAAGTCGAGATCTATAGCCTGGTGGCGCACGAGCTGGCCCTGGCCGAGGCCAGCGTGCTGGCCATCTGGATGCTGGGGCTGACGGGGCTGGTCGCTCTGGTGTACGCCTGGATTGAACGACGGTTGGCGGCGCCGGTGCGCACATCGCCGCTGCCACGGCGGCGGCCCGATACCGTGGGCGCCTGGCTGGCGCTGGTAGGGGGCCTGCTGGTGTTATTCCTGCTGTGTGCTGCGCCGCTGCTGGCCATCGTGTGGCGCGCGTTGCTGGCCTTGTCCGACACCGGTGCGGCTGTGCTGGCCGAACCGGACACCTGGCAGGCGGTGGGCAACACCCTTCGCTTTTCCCTGATGGCCCTGGTGCTGGCCACCGTGCTGGGGCTGGCGCACGCACTCGGCGTCCATGCCCTGGACCAGTGGCGCACCCGCCGCGGTGAGGCCGCCGCCGCGGGCTGGGCGCTGGGTTGGCGTGCGCTGGAGTACCTGCCTTTCGTGGTGTCGGCCGTGACCGTGTCCTTTGGGTTGTTGCTGCTGTACCCGGACTGGACCGCGAGCCTGTCCCTGCTGGTGGGTGCCTATGCGTTGCTGGCCTATCCCTTTGTGGCCCGCTCGGTCACGTCGGGACTGGACGCCATGCCACCGAGTCTGGGTCAGGCGGCCGCGACGCTGGGTGCATCGCCCTGGCGCGTGACCTGGCGCGTCGTGCTGCCGCTGGTGGCCCCGGCTCTGCGTCGCGGCATGGCCTTTGCTGCGGCCACGGCCCTGGGCGAGTTCGCGGTCTCGCTCTTTCTCTCGCGCCCGGAGTGGACGACACTGACCACCCTGATCTACCAGCGTCTGGGACGGCCCGGCGAGAGCAACCTGGATGCCGCCATGCTGCTGGCCTGTCTGCTCATGGCGCTGGCGCTGCTGGCCTTTGTGCTCATTGAAGGCCGCCCTCGACGGACATCGAACCAACATGCTTGAACTGCGCGAGATCCACAAACAATGGCAGCAGCGTCCCTTGTTGCGCGGGGTCGGCCTGCGGGTGGCGGCGGGCGAAACCGTCGCTCTGCTGGGGGCGTCGGGCAGCGGCAAGAGCACGCTGCTGAAAATCATCGCTGGCCTGGATGAGCCGGAGTCCGGCACGGTGTGGTGCGATGGACAGGACGTCACGCGCTGGCCACCGGAGCAGCGCCGCTTTGCGCTGATGTTCCAGGACTTTGCTCTGTTTCCGCATTTGGACGTGCAGGACAACGTGGCCTTCGGTCTGGTGGAACAGCGGCGTGGGCGCCGGCAGTCCAGGGACGAGGCCCGAGCCATGCTCGAGCGCTTCGGCCTGGCGTCTCACGCGCGCAGCCGGACCTGGACCTTGTCCGGGGGTGAGCAGCAGCGCGTGGCGCTGGCCCGGGCCCTGATCACCCGACCCCGGGTGCTGCTGCTGGACGAGCCCTTCTCGGCCTTGGACGCCGACTTGCGTGAGCAGTTGCGGCGCGAGTTTCTGCTGCGCATCAACGAGGCCGGGATGGCCGCGGTGCTGGTCACCCACGACGAGGCCGAGGCGCGCGCCATGGCCCGGCATGCGTGGCGATTGCAGGACGGTCTGCTGCAGCCCTTGTGGTGAGCGAGAGCCGGTGATCAGCGACCGGCCTTGAGCGCCTGCAGCAGCTTTTGGCCGCCGCGCCCGGTGGCTTCATGGCACAGGCGTTGCTGCTCGGCGCGGATGGCCACCCGGCTGCGTTCGCCCAGCATGCCATCGACCTCACCAATGTCATGTCCGCGCAGGATCAGCAGGCCCTGCAGCTCGCGGCGCTCGGCTCGGGACAGGCCAGGGTCATCAGTGGGCCAGGGCGTGACAAAGGGACCGCCACCGCGCAGTCGATCCGACAGGTGGGCAATGGCCAGGCCATAGCTCTCGGCCGCGTTGTAGCTGTAGATGGCGTCGAAGTTGCGGAATACCAGGAAAGCGGGGCCGTTGGGTCCCGCTGGTGCCAGCAGGCCGGCCGGCCCGGCGCCGGCCGGCAGCGCGGAACCGTCGGCTCGGCGCAAGCCACGGGCGGCCCACTCGGACAACGGGCGTTTGGTGCGCCGTCCCTCGCCGGACAGGCTGAAGCCGGCTGGCAGCTTCACCTCGAAACCCCAGGGCTGCCCGCTTTGCCAGCCCGCCTTGTCCAGGAAGTTGGCGGTGGAGGCCAGCGCATCGGCGGTGTTGTCGATGAGGTCCCGGCGTCCGTCGCCGTCGAAGTCCACCGCCAGCCGCTCGAAGGTGGTGGGCATGAATTGCGTGTGGCCGAACGCACCGGCCCATGAGCCCACCAGCTTGTCGGGGGCGACGTGGCCCGCCTGCAGGATGCGCAGGGCCGAGAAGAACTCTTTCTGGAAGAAAGCCTGTCGGCGACCATGACAGGACAGGGTGCCCAGGGCCTGCAGCAACGGGTATTTGCCGAAGGACTGCCCGAAATTGCTCTCCACCCCCCAGACCGCCACCACCGTGGCCGGGTCGACGCCAAAGCGCTGCTGCACCTGGCGCAAGGTGGCCGCGTGCCGTTCGAGCAGCAGCTTGCCTTCGGCGACACGCTCTTCGTCGACCAGGCCCGCCAGGTAGTCCCAGATGGGCAGGCGGAACTCGGGCTGGTAGTCCAGCTTCTCGATCACGCTCATGTCGGGCGTGAGATCACGCGTCAGGCGGGCGTAGGTGTCGGGGCTGACGCCCGCAGCACGCGCCGGTGCTTGCAGTCGGTCGAGGCAGGCATCGAACGAAGCATCTGCTTGCGCGGGCAGGGCCAGGCTCAGGAGGGCCAGAGCGGCAGACAGGGGGCGAAGGATGGGCATGTGCATGAGCATCAGACCGCCCAGGTGCTGCCATGTTCCGGCACCATTGCGTGCCAGCCCAGCTTGTCTTCGATGCTTTGACGGAACCGGTCCGACGCTTCCATGTCGCCATGGGTGACGAAGACACGGTGCGGAGCCTTGGGCAGGGCGCGCAACCAGTCCATGAGCTGGCTGGCGTCGGCATGGGCCGACGCCGAGGTCATCTGGACCACCTCGGCGCGCACCGGAATGTCCTGCCCGTGGATGCGCAGGTGTTCGACGCCGGCCGACAGCGAGGCACCCCGGGTGCCCGGTGCCTGGTAGCCGGTGAGTACCACCATGTTGCGGTGATGGCCCAGGTACTGCACCAGGTGGTGCAGGACACGGCCGCCGGTGGCCATGCCGCTGGCGGCCAGAATGACCTTGGGCCCGTGTTGCTGGGCGATGGCCTTGGATTGGTCCACCGACGACACCATGCGGGCGGCATGCTCCATGTCATGGCACTGGCGGGCGTTGAGGCGGTGTTCCCCCGGATGGCGGGCGAACAGGCCGGTGCTCTGGATGGCCATCGGGCTGTCCAGGTACACCGGCAGACTGCCTGGCAGGACACCATTGGCCTTGAGCAGGGCGATCGCGTGCAGGATTTCCTGGGCACGTCCGACCGCGAAAACCGGCAGCACCGCCGTACCGCCACGTGCCGCTACCCGCTGCAGGGCTGGGCCCAGCTCCGCCAGCACGTCCTCGTCCGGATGCTCGCGGTCGCCATAGGTGGACTCGATGATTACGGCGTCGGCAGCTGGGGGCTGATCGGGCGGGTTCATCAGGGTGTCATCGCTGCGGCCCAGATCACCCGAGAACAGGATGCGCCGGTTGCCCACTTCCAGCAGCAGGCTGGAGGCTCCCAGGATGTGGCCGGCATGGATGAAGGTGGCTTTCCAGCCGTGGATGGGCTCGAAGGTCTCGCCCATGTGCACGGTCTTGAAGAACTTGAGACTGTCGCGTGCGTCCTGTTCGGTGTACAGCGGCAGGGCCGGCGCATGCTTGCTGAAACCATGCCGGTTGGCAAAGGCGGCGTCCTCTTCCTGCAGGTGGCCGCTGTCGGGCAGCAGAATGGAGGCCAGGTCACGGGTGGCTGGCGTCGACCAGATCTTGCCGTGAAAGCCCTCCTTGGTCAGGACCGGCAGGTAGCCGCTGTGGTCCAGGTGGGCGTGCGTGAGCAGCACGGCATTCAGGTGGTTGGGCAGGAAGGGCAGCGGATCGCGGTTGCGCAGGCGCAACTGCTTGTAGCCCTGGAACAGACCGCAGTCGACCAGCAGGCTCTGGTTGTTGAATTCGACAAGGTATTTGGAGCCGGTGACGGTGCCTGCGGCGCCCAGGAATCTCAGATGCACGTTCATGGATGCATCTTAGCGCTGCCCTGCGCGGTTTCAGAGTGCCGAGTCCAGCAGGAGCATGAAGATGAATCCACCCATCAGCGTCACGGAGGCCAGACCCTCGAAGCCGTTGCGGTGCGTCTCGGGAATGATTTCGTGGCTGACCACGAAGATCATCGCGCCGGCGGCCAGGGCCAGGCCGACCGGGTACAGCGCCGGCAGGCTGCCCAGCAGTGACAGGCCGAGGATGGCACCCAGTGGCTCGGCCAGTCCGGAGAGCACCGCGGCAGCCCAGGCCTGCCAGACCGGTCGGCCGAGTGAGCGCACCGCCATCGCCACCAGCAAACCCTCCGGCATGTTCTGCAGGCCGATGGCCAGCGCCACCGACGCGCCTGCCCGGACGTCATCGGTCCCTTCGATGCCCAGGGCGGCACCCGAGTAGGCCGCACCGACGGCCAGGCCTTCAGGGATGTTGTGGATCAGCAGTGCCAGCACCATCAGCCACGCCCGCTGGGCCGAGGCGACTTGCCCGTCGCCGGCAGCGGTCCATTGATGGGCATGACCGGGTGCCGACGGTGGCAGTACGGCATGTTCGTGCGGCAGCAGCCGGTCCATGCCCATCATGAGCAGCATGCCCAAAAACAGTCCGACAGCGGTGAGTCCGGCCGCGCCCAGGCCTGCCAGGCTGGCGGGACCCAGCAGGGCGCGCCCGGCCTCCAGCGACGGCATCAGCAGCGCAAACAGGGCGGCGGCCAGCATCACGCCCGCAGCAAAGGCCATCAGGGCCGATTCCTGGCGCTTGCTCACCCGCTGCACCAGAAAGACGGGCAGGGCGCCCACGGCGGTGGCCATGGCCGCCAGCAGCGCGGCCTGAACGCCGGCGGCCATGGCGCTGCCATGCGCCAGACCGTCCCACCAGGCACGGGTGGGGCCCCAGAGGGTGGTGGCGGCCGCCAGGCCCGCCATGACCAGCAGGCCCACGCCCAGTGCCAGCAGGGCCTGGCGCAGCGCGTGGGCTGGCACCGGCAGTTCCATGCGTTGCACTTGGTACCAGACGGGCTGGATCTGACGGATGAGGGTGGCCATGGCAAATCCTTGTGAATTGTCTGATAGTTTATAAAAACTATTCTTCGCAAGGATCAATAGATTCTATTTATGTCATAGTGGCTGCTACCCCGATGGCGACACGCTCACCGTCCGGTATGGCCAGCTTTCTCCCTGGCCGGATGGCGTGGGGTCATTCCACGTTGCGGTCGAGGCTCTTCAGATGGGCGCTCACAGCGTCTTCAAGACCGGCGATCGCCTCGTTCAAGGAGGCAAGCAACCGGGGAACTGGCTGAGTCTCGCTGACGATGATGGCATGCTCGAGCAGTCCCAGAACCTCGGCGCAGGATGATGCGCCCACCACCGCCGAGGTTCCCCGGTATTTGTGGGCATAGTTCTGCACCACCTGCCACTGGTTTTCCTGGCAGGCCTGCTGCATGGCGGGAAGCGCGGCCCGCAGTTCCTCGACCAGCTTCTCCAGGACATGGCGCTGGGCATCAGGCGCGGGACCGATCAGGAGCTCCAGCTTGCTTGGATCAAACATGGACATTCCCCACCGGGCTTGACCGCTGGATAGGCGGCTTGGATGTTGCATAAGTAAGCAATTGTTGCCACTGTTGCGGTCGTGCAGCGGCAAGTCACTGCGATTTTCGTGAATCATTTCGCAGTCTTGCGGTTTCCTGCAAGCCCTCCAAACCCGAACTTTGGAGGTAATTTCCGGTACCGCGGGCCTTTTTGCAGGGTCAGCCCCCGCCGGCGATCAGAAGCCGACGGCCTGGCCGTCGCGGCGGGGATCGCTGGCGGCGATGTAACCCTCGGTACCAGGATCGCCCAGGCGCCAGATGAACTGGCCGGCGCCGAAGTCCTGGTAGGGGTCGTCGATGCGGCGGGTCTGGTGCCCCAGGGCCTGCAGGCCCTGAACGACTGCGGGGTCCATGGCCGATTCGACATTGATGTGCATGCCCGCATCGAAGCGCCAGCGGGGCGCGTCGCAGGCCGCTTGCGGGTGCTGGCCATGATCGAGCATGCGCACCAGGGTTTGCACATGGCCCTGGGGCTGCATGTTGGCGCCCATCACGCCATAACTCATCACCGGCTGGCCGTCGCGGGTCAGGAAGGCCGGGATGATGGTGTGGAACGGGCGTTTGCGCGGTGCCACCAGGTTGGCGGTGTTGCGACCCGGGGCTGCGCTCAGGTTGAAACCGTGACCCCTGTTCTGCAGGCTGATGCCGAACGCAGGCTCGACCGCGCCGGAGCCAAAACCCATGTAGTTGCTCTGGATGAAGCTGACCATCATGCCGCTCTCGTCGGCGGCCGTGAGGTAGACCGTGCCGCCCTTGGCCGGGTTGCCGGCGCCAAAATCCTGCGCCCGCGTCATGTCGATCAGCGCGGCGCGTTGCCGCAGGTAGGCGGGGTCAAGCATCTGCTCGGCGGACACATCCATGGCGCCGGGCTCGGCCACGTAGCGGTAGGTGTCGGCAAACGCCAGCTTCATGGCCTCGATCTGCAGATGTTGTGCGGCCACGCTGTCGACCTTCATCGATGCCAGATCGAAGTTCGACAGGATGCCCAGCGCGATCAGTGCGGCAATACCCTGGCCGTTGGGTGGAATTTCGTGCAGGGTGTACCCGCGGTAGTCCTGCCCGATGGGCTGGACCCATTCGGGCCGGTAGCTGGCCAGATCGTCCTCGGTCAGTGCACCGCCATGTTCGGCCGAGAAGCGCGCCAGCGCTTGTGCGATCGGGCCGCGGTAGAAGGCCTCGCCACGGCTGTCGGCGATCGCCCGCAGACCGCGGGCCGCCGCGGCAAAACGGAACAGCTCGCCCACTTCGGGCGCACGGCCCCGGGGCAGGAAGGTTTCGGCAAAGCCGGGCACGGATTGCAGTTCGGGCGTGGCGGCCGCCCACTTCTGTTGCACCACCACCGGGACCGCGTAGCCGCGCTCGGCCAGTTCGATGGCCGGCTGCATCAGATCGGCAAA
Organism: Hydrogenophaga bisanensis; assembly: GCF_042665135.1. NCBI lineage: Bacteria > Pseudomonadati > Pseudomonadota > Betaproteobacteria > Burkholderiales > Comamonadaceae > Hydrogenophaga > Hydrogenophaga bisanensis. The sequence goes on along the minus strand of NZ_JBHTBX010000003.1, from coordinate 192,154 downwards.
GGGCAGCTTGCCAAAGCGCTCGCTCAGGGCGACCCAGCCGGCCACGGCGCCGGGCACGGTCACCGAATCGAGGCCGCGCTTGGGCGGGGTCAGCGCATCGGTGCCGTACTTGCGGTGGAAGTAGTCGGGTGTCCAGGCGCGGGGCGCGTGGCCGCTGGCGTTCAGGCCGTGAAGTTGCCGGCCGTCCCAGAGAATACAGAAGGCGTCCGAGCCCAGGCCGTTGCTTACCGGTTCGGTGATGGTCAGCGCGGCGGCGGCCGCGATGGCCGCATCCACCGCATTGCCACCGGCCAGCAGCATGCGCAGGCCTGCCTGTGCCGCCAGCGGGTGCGAGGTGCTGACGATATTGCGGGCGAAGAGGGGCAGGCGGGCGCTGGGGTAGTGGGCTCGGTAGTCGAACGGGGTCATGGCAGGGTTTCCGGAGTCGGCCTGCCATTCTGCCGCGTCTGGGCGGCGACTTCAGCCACCACTGCGCAGCAGCATGGCCGGGTTCAGCCGCATCTGTGACAGCAGGTAGCGAGCACCCAGGCCCAGACTCAGCGCGCTGACGCCCAGTGCGGTCAGCAGGCCACTCCAGTAAAGGCCCGCGGGACTCATGTCCAGGCGCCATTGCAGCAGACCGGTGGCCAGGGCACTGCCGGCCAGCAGCGCGAAGCCGGCGGTGATCAGGGCCAGCAGGATGTATTCCCACACCAGCACACCGCGCAGCAGCGAGTGGCGCGCGCCCAGCGCGTGCATCACCGTGGCGTCATAGAGCTGGCGGCTTCGGCTGGCGGCCACCACGCTGGCCAGCGCCAGCAGGCTCGCGGCCAGACAGACGCCGGCCACCACCGCCAGGCCACTGCTGGCGCGACCCATCAAGGCACGGGTCTCGCGCAGGAGCGACTCGGTACGCACGGTGGCGATGTTGGGGGCCACCCCAGCCAGCCGGTCCTGGGCACCCAGTGTCTGGTCGGCCGGCATCCAGGCGGCGCCCACGTGCCGGGTGATGAAGGGGTCGAGCACACCGTCGCTGAAGATGGCCTCCAGCCACAGGCGCGACTGCATGCGGCGCTGGCTGTAGATGGCCGCCAGCGTCGCCTCGACCGGGCTGCCCAGGATGTCAAAGCGCAGTCGGTCGCCGACCTTCAGTCCGAGTTCGTCCGCTTCGCGGTCCTCCATCGCCACTAGGGGCTCACCCGCGTGGGACTCGGGCCACCAGGCACCGCGGTCGATGATGACGTCGTCGAAGTTGCCCGCCCGATTGCTGAGCTTGTGCTCGTCCCGTGCTTCACGGGCACGATCGCCGTTGTCGCTCGCTCGCAGCTCCTCGCCATTGACCGCCGACAGGCGACCGAGCACCAGAGGTGCCGTCCGCAGGTCCTGCAGGCCGGGCGTCGCCTCCAGGCTTTCGCGCAGCAGCGGAATCTGGCCGGTCTGCACGTCATAGAACACCAGGGCGGGTGCGTTCGCGGGCACCGTGTCGTTGACCGTGCGCAACAGGGTCATGACCACCAGGGTGCAGGCCACCAGCAGGGTCAGCGCCGAGCCCAATGACAGCAGGGCAGTCCGCAGGGGCGAGTGCGGCTGCTGCAGGCCGGCCAGGGCCAGTTGCAGGGGCAGCGGCAGGCGCGGGTGATGCTGCCACCGTGCGGCCAGGCGGCGCAAGCCGCGCGTGGCCGCATCGAGCACCGCCAGCAGTGCCGCCGTGGCCACCACGAAGGCCAGACCGAAACGCGGGTCGGGCAGGACGGCCACCAGCAGACACAGGGTGAGCGTCGCCACCCCGGCCGTCAGCCACCAGGCACGGCGTGGTGTGTGCAGCGCCAGGCCCTCCACGCCACGAAACAGGGCGGCGGGGCTCACCGACAGGGCGCGGGCCAAGGCAGGCAGTGAAAACGCCAGGGCGGTCAGCACACCAAACAGCAAGGCCACCAGCGCGGGCTGCCACAGACCGCCCAGCAGCAACGCCACCGGCAGCCGGTCGGCGGCCAGCTGAGCGCCGGCCAGCGCCAGGCCCAGGCCCAGCGCCACGCCCACGGCACTGGCCAGCACGGCCAGCATGCCGATCTGCAGCAACACGAGGGCAGCAAGGCGGCCGTCCCGCAGGCCCAGGGCACGCAGGGTGGCCAGGCTGGTCAGCTTGCCCTGCAGGTAGGCCTGCACGCTGTTGGCCACGCCCAGACCACCGATGAACAGGGCCGAGAAGCCGATCAGCAGCAGGCCCGAGGCAATCTGGCCCAGCACCTCGGCCATGCGGTCGCTGCGCTCGTCGAAGCTGCGCACCTCGGCGTCCAGTGCCGGGAATGCGGCCATGAAGGCATCGCGCCAGCGGGCGGCCGAGCCAACGTCGCTGTCGCTGATGCGTACCCGGTATCGGTACTCGACGCGACTGAGCGGCTGCACCAGACCTGTGGCCATCAAGGCATCTTCGGACACCAGCACCGGTGCGGCGCCCCAGTCGGCGCGCAGGCTGCGGTCAGGCTGCCGAACGATGCGGGCCTGGACCGTCAGCCCGATGTCGCCGATCGATACCGCATCGCCTGCGTTCAGTCCCAGCCGCGTGGCCAGTGCTCCATCCACGGCAGCGCCCCAGCTTCCTGCCTGCTTCGCCAGTGCCTGCTCGATCGGTCCGGCCGGTGCCAGCTCGACCTGGCCGTACAGCGGGTACTGACCGTCGGCACTGATGAGCTCGATCAACTGCGCCCGGCCATCGGGCAGGCGCAGCATGGTGCGCAGCTCGATCACCCGCGAGACCATGCCTCGCTGCGACATCCAGGCCAGGGCTTCGGGGGGCAGTGGTGATGGCGATTCGATCTCGACGTCGCCACCGAAGATCAGGCGCGCATCGTTGCGCAGGGCGTCGGACACCTGGCGGTACAGGCCACCACCAGCGGCGACCAGGGACACGCCCAGTATCAGGCAGGCCACGAAGATCCACAGTCGCCGCCCGCTGGCCCGCAGGTCGCGCCAGGCCAGGTCAAGCAGGAAGGGCATCGAGCGTCTCCGGTTGACGGGTCACGGGTGTCTCGTGCAGGGCGCCGTCGTGCAGGCGCAGTACCCGATCGCAGCGGGCGGCAAAGTCCATGTCATGGGTCACCAGCACCAGCGTCGTGCCCAGTTCCCGGTTCAGGCTGAACAGAAGCTCGCGCACCGACTCGGCGGTCTGGTCGTCCAGGTTGCCGGTGGGCTCATCGGCCAGCAGCAGGCGCGGGCGGTGAACCAGGGCGCGGGCAATGGCCACCCGCTGCTGTTCACCACCCGAAAGCTGGCTGGGCCGGTGGTGCATGCGGTCGCCCAGACCGACTCGGCGCAGCATGTCGGCTGCCATGTCCCTGGCACCGCTGGCGCCGGACATCTGCAGGGGCAGGGCCGCGTTGTCCAGCGCGCTCAGGCTGGGCAGCAGGTGAAAGCTCTGGAACACGATGCCGATGCGCTCACGCCGCAGATCGGCCAGGCCGTCGCTGTCCAGACCGCCCAGATCGATGCCGTCAATGCGGATGCGGCCCGCCGCCGGGCGCTCCAGCCCCGACAGCAGGAGCAGCAGCGACGTCTTACCTGAGCCCGACGGTCCGGCGATCGCCACCCGGGTTCCCGCCCGGATGCGCAGTGTCACATCACGCAGCACCGGCACCTGGCGTTGGCCGACCAGGTAATGCATGGACAGGCCGTCGGACTCGATCAGGTGGGGGGTGTTGTCGGTCATGCGGCGTCAGAGGATGGCCGTTGCCCTCAAGTTCCCGGCAAGGCCCAGACCCGTTGCCCGCCGACGGCATACCGCTGGCGCCCGGGTGCTGCCGCCACCGGGTGTCCTCCGGTGAAAGCGCCAAAGGCCGGCAGGATCGCCAGCCCCGGGTCGTGAACGAAGCAAGGCAGGCGCAGCGAGTCGCGTGCCGCGCCCTGCAGGCGACACACCGGGTGCAGGTGGCCCGCCAGCACGAAGTGGGTCGGGTGCGGCTGGGGATGGTGGCAGCAGGCGAAGGGTCCCAGCAACCAGGGCTCATCGACCACCTCGATACCCGCGTCTGGCGGAGGATCACCCGCCCGGTCGTCGTGGTTGCCGCGCACCAGGGTCATCGCGATCGGCGCATGGCGATTGCGCCAGTCGCTCAGGGCTTGCAGAACCGGGGCAGTTCGGCCGCTGGCCGCGTGCAGGAAGTCCCCCAGGAACACCAGCCGCTGTGGATTAAGGGTGGCGATCAGCCCATCGAGCCGTCCCAGGTTGTCATCGGTCGTGCCGACGGGCACCGGCTGGCCCAGGGCACGGTAGCTGGCGGCCTTGCCCAGATGCAGGTCGGCGATGAGCAGCGTCCGGCCCGCCGGCCACCACAGCGCGTGTTCGGGCAGCAGGTGCAGCGACTCGCCTGCCCAGCGGACGGTGGCGTGCGGAGGCGAGCGATCCGGCGCTGGGCCGCCCCAAGCCGGATCAGCCCCTGGACCTGGCAAGGACCGGAGCCCTTCCCGGTCCTGGGGCAGCGACCCGCGCAGCGGTGGAGCGTGGGGGCTCATGCGTAAGCGTAACTGCCGCCCTTTTTCAGTGCGGCCTGGTAGGCCGGACGGGCATGGATCTTCTTGAGCCAGGCCATGGTGGCGGGGCGTGATGGGCCCAGCCCCGCACGTGAGGTGGCCGCCTCCAGCGGGAAGCTCATCATGATGTCGGCGGCGCTCATCTGCTGGCCGGCAAACCACGGACGCGATGCCAGCACCTGCTCGATGTAGTCCAGGTGGGTGTCCACCATCGGTTGCACCTTCCTGACCGCGACCTTGCCCAGCAGCGGCACCTTGGACATGGCCAGCATCAGCAGCAGCATGGGCATGACCGATCCCTCGGCATAGTGGATGAACTGCCGGTAGTCGCGCAGCCCTTGATCGTGGTCGGCCGGGCCCAGTTTTCCGGTCTTCTCCACCAGGTACTCGCAGATGGCTCCGGTTTCCACCAGCTTGATGCGGCCGTCCTCGAGCACCGGCGACTTGCCCAGCGGGTGCACCTGCTTGAGCTCCGGCGGAGCGAGCATGGTGCGCCTGTCGCGCTCGTAGAAGCGGATTTCGTAGGGCAGTTCCAGCTCTTCGAGCATCCACAGCAGGCGCTGTGAACGGGAGTTGTTCAGGTGGTGGACGATGAGGCTCATGGTGCAAGTCTTGATGGCCGAAAGCGCCGATTGTGGCGTGAGCCAGAGAAATCCGCTGCCCGATGCCCAGGTCATCGAGGCCGCCGGTGCCGATCTGGACGGCCCCTGGACGCAGAGCGCGATGCCGGCGGGTCGATGGCGCTGTCCCGTCCGAAGGACAGTGTCCGTTGCACGCCCCCCGTGTCATCGACCTGGCCACCCCCGGCGGCCTTCTCCAGCTGGGACAGCATGCGTGCGATGCGGTCGGCCACGCTTTCGTTGCTCAGCTTCTCGCGCAGGCGTTCGATCATCAGCGGAAAGGCAAAGGGCGTGGCGCGCTCCAGCCCTTTGAGCACCAGGGTCTGCCGGGCCATTCGGTGCAGCGCTTCCTTCAGGCGTCCGATCTCCAGCTCCTGCGCCAACAGCTCGGCCTCGGCCTGCTGCAGCAGGCGGTTGTCCGGGTCGTACTTGCGAAACACCTCCCAGAACAGGCTGCTGGAGGCCTGCAGCTGCCGGCTGCTGCGCTTCTCGCCCGGATGTCCCTGAAAGATCAGTCCCGAGACGCGCGCGATTTCGCGGAAGCGCCGTTGCGCGAGTTCACTGGCGTTCAGGCTCTGCAGGACTTCGCCCAGCAGCGCGTTCTCGTCGGTCTGCTCCTTCAGCAGTTCGGGCAGCAGCGACGGCCAGTCGATCTCCGTCGCGCTCAGCAGCTCGAAGCCGTAGTCATTGACCGCCATGGAGAAGGTATTGGGCGCGCGTTGCGCCACGCGCCAGGCCAGCAGATTGGCCAGGCCCAGGTGGGCATGCCGGCCCGCGAACGGGTAGAGGAACAGGTGCGTGCCCTCGCGCGATTGCATCACTTCGGCCAGCAGCGTGTCGGGTGAGGGCAGGGCAGACCACTGCGCCTGCAGGTCCAGCAGCGGCCGCGCGGCCTGCAGTTCGGGGTCCTCATAGTCACTCGACTGCACCCGCGCCAGCTGCGCCACGACCGCATCGGCCAGTGTGGTGGACAGCGGCATCTTGCCGCCATTCCAGCGAGGGACGGCGGGTTTGCGACCGGTGGTGCGTTTGACCCAGGCCGTCATGTCGTGGATGCGCACCAGCTCCAGCAGGCGCCCGCCGAAGGTGAAGCAGTCGCCGGGTTTCAGGCGCGCGGCAAAGCTCTCTTCCACGTTACCGACCTTGCTGCCGCCCACGTATTGCACCGCCATGCTGGCGTCGCTGACGATGGTGCCGATGTTCATGCGGTGGCGTCGCGCCAGCCGTGCGTCCGGCACGCGCCAGACGCCGCGTTCGTCGGGCGCGGCGCGGCGGTAGTCCGGGTAGGCGGCCAGCGAGGCGCCGCCTTGCGAGACGAAGTCCAGACACCAGCGCCAGTGGTCCTCGGACAGATCGGCGTAGGCCGCGGTGGTGCGGACTTCCGCCAGCAGTTCATCGGGCGTGAAGCCGCCGCCCAGCGCGACCGTGACCAGGTGCTGCACCAGCACGTCCAGCGGCTGGCGCGGCGTGTCGCGCGCTTCGATCTGCCCGGCCAACACAGCCGCGCGCGCGGCTGCGCCTTCGACTAGCTCCAGGCTGTGTGTGGGCACGATGCTCACGCGCGAGGGCCGACCCGGCGCGTGGCCCGAGCGGCCGGCGCGCTGCAGCAGGCGCGCGATGCCCTTGGGCGAACCGATCTGCAGCACCCGCTCCACCGGCAGGAAGTCCACCCCCAGGTCCAGGCTGCTGGTGCAGACCACCGCGCGCAACTCGCCCGCCTTCAGTCCGGCCTCCACCCATTCACGCACCGCGCGGTCCAGCGATCCGTGGTGCAGAGCGATCTGACCGGCCCAGTCGGGCCGCGCGTCCAGCAGCGCCTGGTACCAGATCTCGGCCTGCGACCGCGTGTTGGTAAAGACCAGTGTGCTGCCACTGGCGGCAATCTCGCTGACCACCGACGGCAACATGGCCAGACCCAGGTGGCCGCCCCAGGGAAAGCGGTCCACGCGCGGCGGCAACAGGGTGTCGATGGTCAGTTGCTTGGGCGTCTGTCCGCGCACCAGCCGACCGGTGTTTGCCGCCTGCGGGCCGAGCAGGGTGTGCATGGCTTCATCGAGGTTGCCCAGCGTGGCCGACATGCCCCAGATGCGCAGGGCAGGGTTCCAGTGCCGCAGCCGGGCGATCGCCAGCTGTGCCTGCACACCGCGCTTGTTACCCATCAGCTCGTGCCATTCGTCCACCACCACCAGGGCGGTGCGGCCCAGCACCTCGGGCGCGTCCGCTCGTGCCATCAGCAGGCTCAGGCTCTCGGGCGTCGTCACCAGCACGGTGGGCAGGCGCTCGGCCTGCTTCGCGCGTTCGCTGCTGCTGGTGTCGCCACTGCGCACGCCGGCTGTCCAGGCGGGAGCCAGGTCGGGCAGCGGCTCCTTCAACGCCCGCAGGGTGTCGGTGGCCAGTGCCCGCATGGGCGTGAGCCAGACCACCGTCAGCGGCGGCGTGCGCTTCGCCTCGGCATCGGCCAGTGCCTGCAGCGCACCCAGCCACACGGCGTAGGTCTTGCCTGCGCCGGTGGTGGCGTGCAGCAGGCCGCTCTCGCCACGGGACATGGCGTCCCAGACCTCTTGTTGAAACAGGAAGGGCGACCAGCCGCGCGCGGCCATCCAGGCGGCAGCGTCGGGCGTCTTCACGCGGCGCCCCCGGGCAGCAGGGCGGACAGCGTCTGCAGTGTGTCGGCATCATCCACCGGCTTGTCCTCGCGCCAGCGCAGCATGCGCGGAAAGCGCACCGCGATGCCGCTCTTGTGGCGCGGGCTGCGCGCAATGCCCTCGAAGCCCAGCTCGAACACCAGCGTGGGCCGCACACTGCGCACCGGGCCGAAGCTCTCGAGGGTGGTGGCGCGGATGATGGTGTCCACCTTGGCCATCTCGGCGTCGCTCAGGCCCGAGTAGGCCTTGGCGAAGGGCACCAGCTGCCGGCCCTCGGTGCCGGGCGGCGCGTTCCACACGGCGAAGGTGTAGTCGCTGTAGACGCTGGCGCGGCGGCCGTGGCCGCGCTGGGCGTAGATCAGCACCGCGTCCACGCTCATCGGGTCGATCTTCCATTTCCACCAGGTGCCCGCGGCCTTGGTGCGGCCCACGCCGTAGGCGCTGGCGCGTTGCTTGAGCATGAAGCCTTCGGTGCCACGCTCCCGGGCCTGCTCGCGCAGCCTCGCAAGGTCGGCCCAGTTCTCACCCGTCAACACCGGGCTGGCGATCAGCAGCGGGTGGTTCATGTCCTGTACCAGCACATCCAGCGCCGCGCGGCGCAAGTGCAGCGGCTGCTCGCGCAGGTCCTGGCCGCCGTGCTCGATCAGGTCATAAGCCAGCAGGGACACGGGCAGTTCGCGCAGGATCTTCGGGCCCAGCGTTTTGCGGCCGATGCGCTTCTGCAGGTCTGCGAAAGGCTGCGGGTTGCCATCCCGCCACACCACGATCTCGCCATCGAGCACAGTGCCCTCGGGCAGGGCCTCGCCCAGCGCAGCCAGTTCGGGGAAACGCTCGGTCAACAGTTCTTCGCCGCGCGACCACAGCCAAGCCTGACCGGCACGCTTGACCAGTTGCGCGCGGATGCCGTCCCACTTCCATTCCACCTGCCAGTCGGCGGGCGGGCCGAGCAGCTCGTCGAAGCGCTCCAGCGCTTCGTTGAACGGATGGGCGAGGAAGAAGGGGTAGGGCTGCCCGCTGGTCTGCTGGTTCTGTTCGGTGGGGCTTTCGGGTGCCACCAGCGCGGCGTAGTCGGCGGCGGTGGGCTGCGCGCCGATGTGGGTGTAGCCCATGAGCCGCTGCGCCACGCGTTTGGGGTCGACACCGGCCACCGCCGCCAGCGCCTGCGTGACCTGCAGCTTGGAGACACCGACGCGAAAACCGCCAGTGATGAGCTTGAAGTAGACGAAGCGCTGGTCGTCGGGCAGGGCGTTCCACTGTTCCCGCAGCCTGACGGCCAGTACATCGGGCGTCAGGCCACGCAGCGGCAGCAGGTGCTGCGTCAGCCACTCGGCCAGGCCCCGGTCCACCGGTGCACGGGCCGGCGGCAGCAGCAGCGACACGGTTTCGGCCAGATCGCCCACGGTCTGGTAGCTTTCCTCGAACAGCCATTCGGGCAGGCCGGCTGCTGCCTGCGCCAGCGCGCGCAGCGCGCGCGTGGGCACGGTCTGGCGCGGTTTGCCGCCGGCCAGAAAGTACACCGCCCACGCCGCGTCTTCAGCCGGTGCCTCGGCAAAGTAGTGCTGCAGCGCGGTCTGCTTCTCGCGCGTGGCGGTGCTGGCGTCCAGTTCGCGGTAGAGGGCGGCGAAGCGCTTCATGCGACCGGCTCATCAGGCAGCGTCTTGTCCGCCGCGTCCTCATCCCCGTACTCGGTCTCGAAGGCCTGCGCGTCCAGCCCTTGTTCGGTTAGCCAGCGCACCAGCACCGGCACGCTGCCGTGCGTCACGCGGATGTGCTCGGCACCCGTGGCTTTGATCGCGCTCATCAGCCCCGGCCAGTCCGCGTGGTCGGACATCACGAAGCCACGGTCCACCCCGCGCCGTCGCCGCGTGCCGCGCACCAGCATCCAGCCGCTGGCAAACGCGTCCACCGCTTCGGGGCCGAAGCGCTTCATCCACGGCGTGCCCTGGGCCGAGGGCGGGGCGAGCACCAGCGCGCGCCGCAGCGCGGTCTTGTCCAGCTCGGTCACTCGGTGGGTGGGTGGCAATGACACGCCCGCCGCCCGGTACACCGCGTTCAGCGGCTCCACTGCGCCATGCACGACGATGGGGCCGATACTGGCGTCCACCCCGTGCAGCAGTCGCTGCGCCTTGCCGAAGGCGTAACACAGCAGCACCGAGGCGCGGCCTTCGTCTGCGTTGCGCCGCCACCAGGCGTTGATCTCGTCGAACAGTACTGCCTGCGTGGGCCAGCGGTAGATGGGCAGGCCAAAAGTCGATTCGGTGATGAAGGTGTCGCAGCGCACCGGCTCGAACGGGGTGCAAGTGCCGTCGGCCTCGGTCTTGTAGTCACCCGAGGCGACCCAGACCCGCCCACCGTGTTCGAGCCGCACCTGGGCCGAACCCAGCACATGCCCGGCCGGGTGAAGCGACAGGCGCACGCCGTGGTGCTCGATCACTTCACCGTAGTCCAGCGTCTGCAGGTGGATGTCCGCCCCCAGCCGCTGGCGCAGCGTGCCCGCGCTGTGCGTGTGCGCCAGGTAGTGCGCATGGCCCCAGCGCGCGTGGTCTGAATGCCCATGCGTGATGACGGCGCGCTCCACCGGCCGCCAGGGGTCGATGAAAAAGTCACCCGCCGGGCAGTACAGACCCTCGGGGCGGGCGACGATGAGGTCGCTGTGGCTAAAGGACATGACCTTGTGCAGTGTGCCGCATGTGCTTCAACCGAGTGGGCTGGGTGGATAGGCGCACACGGCCGTCAACATGGAAAAAGCCCCACCGCCGTGAAGCGATGGGGCTTGGGGAGCCGGTCTGAGGGCCGACAGTGTCGGCCGGTGGCCGTCAGGCGATCAGAAGCTGATTTCGCCGGTGGCGATCTTGCCAGCGCTCAGGGCCATGCGGCCTTCCTGGCGCACTTCGGCGCGGGTCAGCTGGGCATCGGCGGGCTTGGCGGCCTGCAGGGTTTCGTTGTTCAGCTTGTGGGCGGCTTGCGGATCGTTGGCGGCTTCAATGCGGGCGGTGGCGCGGGTCAGGCCTTGCGAAGGAGCGGCTTCGATCTGGTCGACGGCCGAGAACTCACCGGCAGCGGGGCCGCCAGCGAAGGCAGCGGAAGCACCCAGCAGGGCGGAGACGGCGGCGATGGTGCGCAGGGACTTGGCGTTGAAGTTCATGATGTTTCCTTAGGGTCAGAAAAAAGAGTGGATGAGAACGTGGACAGAACGCTCCGGCGGGTGCGCAGACCGGGGGGTCTGTGGCTCGTCGGCCTCGGTGAGCGATGGGACCAAACTCATTCGTTCATCGATGGGATGAACTGTATTCTTCTCTGATTGATAGAAAAACAGCGCTCGGTATCATCTTGTATTTCTAAATAGGAAATAATTTTCGGAAACTTTCGGCATGTTTCTGTGCACCCGATCGGCAAGTTGCCGGTTTCGGTGTGTTTCAGCCACTGCGCTGCTGCCCGCTGGATCGCCAGACAGCAAAAAGCCCCACCGCTGTGAGGCGATGGGGCTTGGGGTGCCGGTCTGAGGGCCGACGGTGTCGGCCGGTGGCCGTCAGGCGATCAGAAGCTGATTTCGCCGGTGGCGATCTTGCCGGCGCTCAGGGCCATGCGGCCTTCCTGGCGCACTTCGGCGCGGGTCAGCTGGGCGTCGGCGGGCTTGGCGGCCTGCAGGGTTTCGTTGTTCAGCTTGTGGGCGGCTTGCGGGTCATTGGCGGCTTCAATGCGGGCGGTGGCGCGGGTCAGGCCTTGCGAAGGAGCGGCTTCGATCTGGTCGACGGCCGAGAACTCACCGGCAGCGGGGCCGCCGGCGAAGGCAGCGGAAGCACCCAGCAGGGCGGAGATGGCGGCGATGGTGCGCAGGGACTTGGCGTTGAAGTTCATGATGTTTCCTTAGGGTCAGAAAAAAGAGTGGATGAGAACGTGGACAGAACGCTCCGGCGGGTGCGCAGACCGGGGGGTCTGTGGCTCGTCGGCCTCGGTGAGCGATGGGACCAAACTCATTCGTTCATCGATGGGATGAACTGTATTCTTCTCTGATTGATAGAAAAACATCCTTAATCGCCATTTGGTGTTTCCATATTAGAAATAAAAACGCCATGTCCATGGATGCTCCTAGGCAGCCTTGACTTCGACAGGGGGAGATGTGGGCGGTCAGCCCCGCAGCGACGCCCTGGCGGGTGACAGCATCGCCGCCGTCAGTCCGCAGTCGGCGATGTGGGCCGGCAGCGGCAAACCCCGCGCCAGCGCCGCGCAGGCCTCGCCCATGGCGGCACTGGTCTGGATGCCATAGCCTCCCTGGGCCGCGCACCAGAAGAAGCCCGGCACCGTCGCATCAAACCCGCCCACCAGATCGCCGTCGGCCACGAAAGACCGCAAGCCCGCCCAGGTGTGCGTGGGCCGGGGTTGCAGCGTGGTCCAGGTCTCGATGGCGTGCATGCCCAGGGCAATGTCCAGTTCCTCCGGCTGCACGTCCTGCGGCACGGTGGGGTCGGCATTCACCGGCGAGGCCAGCAGCGCCCCGGCATCGGGCTTCATGTAGAAGCTGTCGTCGGCAGCCAGCAGCAGTGGCCAGCCCGATGTGTCGGTGCCCGCCGGCGCGGCAAAGGTGAAGGCGCTGCGCCGCTTGGGCACCAGCCCGATCGGCGCCACCCCGGCCATCCGGGCCAGTACATCGCACCAGGCCCCGGCCGCGTTGATCAGCACCGGCGCCGCCCACTCGACCCCCGCCGCCGTGCGCACCCGCCACAGCCCGTCGCCGCCTCGCTGCGCTGCCACCACCTCGGCATCGGTCACCACTTGCCCACCCGCCTGCCGGAAGCCGCGCAGATAGCCCTGGTGGATGGCGTGCACATCCATGTCGAAGCTGTCGGGCTCGTAGATGGCGGCCGTCACCTTCTCCGGCCGCAAGGCCGGCACCATGGCCAGCGCCTCGGCCGCCGACAGGCGCCGGCCCTGGGGGCTGGTCTGCGACAGCGTGGCCCAGGCCTCGTCCAGGTGCGCCAGTTCATCCGGCCCGGCGACCGTCAGCAGGCCGCGCGGCGCCAGCAGCGGTGCCTCATTGCCGAAGCTGACCGGCGGGTTCACAAAGAAAGGCTCGCTGGCGCGAGAGAGGGCGCGCACCTGCGGCGGCCCATAGCTGGCAATGAACTGCGCGGCCGAGCGGCCGGTGCTGTGATAGCCCGGCTGGCTCTCGCGCTCCAGCATCACGCAGCGCGCCTGCGGCGCCAGAAAGTAGCCCACCGACGCGCCGGCAATACCGCCACCGACGATCAGGAAATCCACAACTTTGGGGATGGAAGCGTTGGTCTGTTGCATGCCCACATCGTACGACTGCCAGGATCAACAGGATGATGATCAAAATATTTTGTACTTTAGATATAGTCCAAAAGAATTCATGTGCTTCACCCAAACCAGCAAGGTGCAAGCCATGTGAGTCGGCTTGAGTTCGACGGCGATACGTTCGCGTCAACTGATTTCAGGGAGTCTTCATTGATGTTGATCAGTACACGTTCTGTCGGTGCCACAGCACTTTTCTGTGCAGCCATGTTGTCAGGCTGCGCCACATCTGGTCCGCCTGCAGTCCATGGTGGCGCTTACGAGGGAAGTGTGGAGGGTCAGCGTTTCGCACTGAGTTGCCCTGACGCGGCGGTCATCGATGTACCTTGCCGCTTGGAAATTGGATCGCACGCCAGCATGGATCTGGAGTTCTCCCGGCAGCCCACAAGCTTTACACCCCTGTTTCGTCAAGCTGTCGATGAGGCGATGACAGGCTCAACGCAGGCGGGGCCGGTGTCAACGACTGACAGGCGACTGCTCCGGCGGCTGGACTTTGATCGGTGCCACCCTGTAAAGGATTCGCGTGCCTGGTCTGGAGATTTGCTGCAGATGTGTTTGCCCTCGGGAGAGACAGATGCGTTGGTGGTGTTCTTGCGCGGCTTGTGCGACCGGTGCCAGTTCGTCCCTGTGGTGCTCAGGCGCAGAGCCGGTGGATGACCTGACCCGCAGGCCGCAAAAAAGAAAGGGCAGCCGGATCACTCCGGCCGCCCTGGCGGCTGTCAGGTCGAGACGCCCGCTCAGCTGAAGAAGCTCTTCGCCTTTTCAAACCAGCCCTTGTCGTTCGGGCTGTGCTTGTGGCCGCCCTTCTTGAACGACTCGTCCAGTTCCTTCAGCAGCTTGCGCTGGTGCTCGGTCAGCTTGACCGGCGTTTCCACCGCCACGTGGCAGTACAGGTCGCCGGGGTAGCTGCTGCGCACGCCCTTGACGCCCTTGCCGCGCAGGCGGAAGGTCTTGCCGCTCTGGGTGCCTTCGGGCAGGTCGATGGTGGCCTTGCCCTGCAGGGTGGGCACGTCGATCTCGCCGCCCAGCGCCGCGGTGGTGATGCTCACCGGCACGGTGCAGTGCAGGTCGTCGCCGTCGCGCTCGAAGATGTCGTGCTTGCGCAGACGGATCTCGATGTACAGGTCGCCGGCCGGGCCGCCGTTCTGGCCGGGCTCGCCGTTGCCGCTGCTGCGGATGCGCTGGCCGTCGTCGATGCCGGCCGGGATCTTGATCTCCAGCGTCTTCTGCTTCTTGATCTTGCCCTGGCCGCTGCAGGTGGTGCAGGGCTCGGGGATGATCTTGCCGCTGCCGTGGCAGTGCGGGCAGGTCTGCTGCACGCTGAAGAAGCCCTGGCGCATCTGCACCACGCCCTGGCCGTGGCAGGTCGTGCAGGTCTTGGCGCTGGTGCCGGGCTTGGCGCCGGTGCCCTTGCAGGTTTCGCAGTCGTCCCAGCTGGGAATGCGGATCTGCGTTTCCTTGCCGTAGGCCGCTTCTTCCAGCGTGATCTCCATCGCGTAGGACAGGTCAGCCCCACGGTAGACCTGGCGGCCACCGCCGCCGCGGCGGGCGCCGCCGAAGATGTCGCCGAAGATGTCGCCAAAGGCCTCGCCGAAGCCGGCAAAGCCCTCGCCGCCGGGGCCACCCGGGCCGCGCATGTTGGGGTCCACCCCCGCGTGGCCGTACTGGTCGTACGCAGCCTTCTTCTGCGCGTCGGACAGCATTTCGTAGGCCTCTTTGGCCTCCTTGAACTTTTCCTCGGCTTCCTTGGCCGCATCACCCTGGTTGCGGTCAGGGTGGTATTTCATCGCCAGCTTGCGATACGCCTTCTTGATCTCTTCGTCAGAGGCGTTCTTGGGGACGCCCAGGACTTCGTAGTAGTCGCGTTTTGCCATGGTGGAAAAGGGTTCTGTTTGAGCGCGAACGCCGCGTCAGGTTGCCCCGACGCGGCGGTGATGGTCAGTCGGCCGGGGCAGCCGATCAGCCCTTCTTCACTTCCTTGACTTCGGCGTCGACGATGTCGTCGTCCTTGGCCGACGAGGAGGCACCACCGGCGCTGGCGGTTTGCTCGGCACCACCGGCGGCACCGGCCGCAGCGGCTTCGGCCTGCGAGGCGGCGTACACCTTCTCGCCCAGCTTCTGGCTGGCGGTCATCAGGGCTTCGGTCTTGGCGTCGATGTCGGCCTTGTCGTCGCCCTTGACCGACTCTTCCACCGCCTTGATGGCGTCTTCGATGGCGGTCTTCTCGGCCGCATCCAGCATGTCACCGTGCTCGCCCAGGCTCTTCTTGACGCTGTGCACCATGGCTTCGGCCTGGTTGCGGGCCTGCACCAGTTCCACACGCTTGTGGTCTTCGGCGGCGTTGAGCTCGGCGTCCTTCACCATCTTCTGGATTTCCTCCTCGGACAGACCCGAGTTGGCCTTGATGGTGATCTTGTTTTCCTTGCCGGTGCCTTTGTCCTTGGCGCCCACGTGCAGGATGCCGTTGGCGTCGATGTCGAAGGTCACTTCAATCTGGGGCATGCCACGCGGCGCGGCGGGGATGCCTTCCAGGTTGAATTCGCCCAGCAGCTTGTTGCCGGCGGCAATCTCGCGCTCGCCCTGGAACACCTTGATGGTCACGGCCGGCTGGTTGTCCTCGGCGGTCGAGAATACCTGGCTGAACTTGGTCGGGATCGTGGTGTTCTTGGCGATCATCTTGGTCATGACACCGCCCATGGTCTCGATGCCCAGGCTCAGCGGGGTCACGTCCAGCAGCAGCACGTCCTTGCGGTCGCCGGCCAGCACCTGGCCCTGGATGGCGGCACCCACGGCCACGGCTTCATCGGGGTTGACGTCCTTGCGCGGGTCCTTGCCGAAGAACTCCTTGACCTTCTCCTGCACCTTGGGCATGCGGGTCATGCCGCCGACCAGGATCACGTCATGGATGTCACCCACGCTGATGCCGGCGTCCTTGATGGCGGTGCGGCAGGGCGCGATGGTGCGCTCGATCAGCTCTTCCACCAGGGCTTCGAGCTTGGCGCGCGTGAGCTTGATGTTCAGGTGCTTGGGGCCGGTGGCATCGGCCGTGATGTAGGGCAGGTTGATGTCGGTGGCGGCCGAGGACGACAGCTCGATCTTGGCCTTCTCGGCGGCTTCCTTCAGGCGCTGCAGGGCCAGCACGTCCTTGCTCAGGTCGACGCCCTGTTCCTTCTTGAACTCGCCGATGATGAAGTCGATGATGCGCTGGTCGAAGTCTTCGCCGCCCAGGAAGGTGTCGCCGTTGGTGGACAGCACTTCGAACTGCTTCTCGCCATCGACGTCGGCGATTTCGATGATGGACACGTCGAAGGTGCCGCCGCCCAGGTCGTACACGGCGATCTTGCGGTCACCCTTTTCGCTCTTGTCCAGGCCAAAGGCCAGGGCGGCAGCGGTGGGTTCGTTGATGATGCGCTTGACTTCCAGACCGGCGATGCGGCCGGCATCCTTGGTGGCCTGGCGCTGCGCGTCGTTGAAGTAGGCCGGCACGGTGATGACGGCTTCGGTCACTGGCTCGCCCAGGTAGTCCTCGGCGGTCTTCTTCATCTTGCGCAGGATGTCGGCCGACACCTGCTGGGCCGAGATCTTCTTGCCGCGCACTTCCACCCAGGCGTCGCCGTTGTCGGCGGCCACGATGGTGTAGGGCATCAGGTCGATGTCCTTCTGGACTTCCTTCTCGGTGAACTTGCGGCCGATCAGGCGCTTGATGGCGTAGAGCGTGTTCTTGGGGTTGGTCACGGCCTGACGCTTGGCAGAAGCGCCGACCAGCACCTCACCATCTTCCTGGTAGGCCACGATGGACGGCGTGGTGCGCGCACCTTCGCTGTTCTCGATCACCTTGGTGGTATTGCCTTCCATGATGGACACGCAGCTGTTGGTGGTGCCCAGGTCGATGCCGATGATTTTTCCCATGTGATGCTCCGGTTTCTGATGATTGGATAAGTGTGGGGGTGGGCTGTGCGCCCGCTGTGGAGGAGGTGTGGATAACTCGGCCGGATTTCAAGAGCGGCGAGCCACGTTTTTCCTTATTTGGGCGCTGCCACGGTGACCAGGGCCGGGCGCAGCACGCGCTCGGCGATCAGGTAGCCTTTCTGCAGCACCGCGACCACGGTGTTGGGTTCCTGGTCGGCCGGCACCATGCTGATGGCCTGGTGCTGGTGCGGATCAAACTTCTCGCCGGCGGCCGGGGCGATGGCGATCACCTTGTGGCGGGTCAGGGCGCTCTGCAGTTGCTTGAGCGTGGCTTCAGACCCTTCGCGGATCTGGGCCAGCGAGGCTTCCTGGATCGACAGCCCGGCTTCGAAGCTGTCGAGCACCGGCAGCAGGCTTTCGGCGAAGCTCTCGACCGCAAACTTGCGGGTTTTGGCGATTTCCTCGTCGGCGCGGCGGCGGGCGTTCTCGGCCTCGGCCTTGGCCCGCAGGTACTGATCGGCCAGGTCGGCGTTCTTGGCCTTGAGTTCGGCCAACTCATTGGTCAGGGCGGCCAGGGCATCGGCCTCGGCCACGGCGGCGGCAGCCAGCGCCTCTTCCGGGCTCTGGGCGTGGTCGTTCTGGGCGGGGGTTCCCTCGGCGGTGTTCTGTTGGGTCATTTTTTCCACGTTGGTTGGGTCAGCGGAGAGCCTGCCGGGCAGGCCAAACCTGCTCGCGCACGGTAAATGAAGGCGCCAGAGCGGATTTCAAGAGGTGACAGCCTGTGGCTGCCGGTACCGTCACAATTGGGGCCCTCGACGGCTTGTATCAAGGACTCTTCCGATGAAATTCATCCGATTCGGCCAGCCTGGTGCCGAAAAACCCGGGCTGGTGGATGCCAGCGGCACTTGGCGGGATCTCAGCGGCGTGGTGGCCGACATGGCCGGGTCCACCCTGGGGCAAGATTCTATGCGCCGTCTGGCGGCGCTGGACGTGGCCAGCCTGCCGGTGGTGCCCGCGGGCACCCGCCTGGGCCCCTGCGTGGGTGGTGTGGGCAATGTGGTGGCGATTGGCCTGAACTATGCCGACCATGCCGCCGAGGCCGGCCTGAAGGCACCCGGCCAGCCCATCGTCTTCAACAAGCACAACGGGGCCATCAGCGGCCCCAACGATGACATCTGGCTGCCGCCGGGTTCCGCCAAGCTCGATTGGGAGGTCGAGCTGGGCATCGTTATCGGCGAGCGGGCTTTCCATGTGACCGAGGCCGACGCAATGCGGCATGTGGCCGGCTTCTGCCTGGTCAACGACGTGTCAGAACGTGCCTACCAGATGGAGTACGAGGGCCAGTGGGTCAAGGGCAAGAGCTACCCCACGCACTGTCCGATCGGCCCCTGGCTGGTCACGCCCGATGAACTCGGTGATCCTCAGGGCGTGGATCTCTGGCTGGAGGTCAACGGCCAGCGATGCCAGACCGGCAACACCCGCACCATGATCTTCGGGGTGGCGCACATCGTCAGCTACCTCAGCCGCTTCATGGCCCTGCAGCCGGGCGATGTGATTCCCACGGGCACGCCACCGGGTGTGGGCATGGGCATGAAGCCGCCGGTGTTCTTGAAGCCGGGTGACGTGATCCGCCTGGGCGGGCGGGGCCTGGGCGAGCAGCAGCAGCGGGTGGTGCCCAGCCCGCTGGCCTGAGGCGCCGGCTCAGGGTCGGGCTTGCGCGGCCGCCTGGCTGGCCTGTGAGGCAGCGGCGCGGGCCTGCTGCTGCGACCATTTGCCGGCGAACTGCTGGATTTCCTGCATGCGGCGGGCCAGGTCGGCGCCCTGGTGCGTCAGGCGGTAGCCGTCACCGGTATGGTCCACCAGGCGGGCGGCCCGCAGTTCCTTCAGCCGCGTGTTGAGGGTGTTGGGCGTGACGCCACCGACGCTGTCCTGCAGCAGACGAAAGGTCTGGGGGTGGCCGTCGCTCAGCGCCCAGATCACCCGCATGGCGTAGCGGGACTCCAGGAGGTCGAACAGCCGGATGATGGCAGCGTTTTCCTTGGCACTCATGCGCAGTCTCCTGTCGGCGGCTACCTTGGGTGGGGCCGCTGGGTGGTTCTTTTTTGCGCAATATACGCCTGAAATGGCCAATTGCTAGCACTTTGCTAGCTGTGTGCACTGCAGCAATGTCGCGCCAAGGCGACCACCTTCGGGTCTGTCCGGATTGCGGGCGCCGCCAGATCGCGTCAGGGCAGGTAGACCCGGCGCAGCAGCGACTTCAGGGTGTCGAGCTCGTCGGCGCTCAGCCGGCTGGCGACATCGGATTCCAGTTTGGTCGCCGTCCCCTGGGCGGACTTCTGGAGCTTTTTCCCCTCGGGCGAGAGGTGCAGGCCCTGGGCGCGCCGGTCGGTGGGGTGGGTGCGGCGCTCGATCAGGCCGCGCTTGTCCAGCGCCTTGATCATGCCCACCAGGTTGGGGGGCAGGATGTCCAGCGCGGCGCAGATCTGGCGTGAGGTGATGCCGGGGTTGTGGGCGATCAGGGTCAGCACCGAAAAGTCCACCGGCCGCAGACCGTAGGGCGCCATGCGCTGCAGGAACACGCCAATGACCGCCAGGGCGGCCCGGCGGGCGTTGTAGCCCAGCAGGCTCTCCAGGTAGGTGGTGTCAATGCTGACACTGCCGGGGTCCACCGCCATCGGCTGTGCAGCCGCAGAAGAGGTCTTTCGGGCAGCGCGGGGGCGGCGCAGGGTGTTGGCTACGGAGGCGTCAGACATGGTTGCCAAGCATAACGTCTGCGGGCCGCACGGCATCTTGGGGTGTTCACCCAGCCGACAGGGTGGCGTCCATCATGGCCACGCGCATGTCGAACTCGGGCCAGACCCAGCGCCAGAAGCCGGTCTGTGCCGCCTGCCAGCGCGGCGCGTCGGCGCCGGGGGCTGCGCCGATCCGCGACCACGCCCAGGCCATGAGCAGCATGGCGACCGCGCGCAGGAAATCGTCGGCCAGCCAGTTCGCCAGATCGGCCGGGGCGTCCTTGGCCGTGGCACGGGGCAGGAGGCGGTCGCGCAGAAACGCGGTGAACCGCTCCATCCCGGCGCGGGTCCGTTGCGACGAGAGATCGAGCCCCAGTTCGGTCTGCAGCTCATCGAGCAGCTTCAGCAGCGCGGCGCCGCCATCGGGCAGGGTCTTGCGCAGCAGCAGGTCGATGGCCTGGATCTCGTTCGTGCCCTCATAGATCATGGCCACGCGCGAGTCGCGCACGATCTGCTCGATGCCCCATTCGCGAACGAAGCCATGGCCGCCGAAGACCTGCAGGCAGGCGCTGGCGCCGTGGAAGGCCTGGTCGGTCCATGCCGACTTGAGCACCGGCGTAACCAGCGCGCACCAGCGGTTGGCGACCTCGCGCCTGGCGGCATCGCCGTGGTGCTTGAGCACGTCCAGCTCCAGCGCGGTGCGGTAGGCCACCACGCGGCCGGCGTCCACCCAGGCGCGCTGCGCATCCAGGATGCGGCGCACGGCCGGATGGGCTTCGATCAGGTCCGCCTCGCCGGCCTTGGCACTGCTGCCGGGCGCGCGCATCTGGCGGCGCTCCTTTGAGTACGCGTCGGCCTTCTGCCAGGCGGCTTCCAGCAGGCCGATCCCCTGCAGGCCCACGTGCAGGCGCGCGGCGTTCATCATGATGAACATGGCGTTCAGGCCCTTGCCCGGTTCGCCCACGATCCACGCGGCGGCTTCGTCAAAGCGCATCACGCAGGTGGGGCTGCCGTGCAGGCCCATCTTTTCCTCGATGCGCTCGCACACCACGGCACTTCGGGTGCCGTCGGCGTAGAACTTGGGCACCAGGAACAGCGACAGGCCTTTGGGGCCGGGTGGCGAATCGGGCAGGCGCGCGAGCACCAGGTGCACGATGTTGTCGGTCAGGTCGTGCTCGCCGCCGGAGATGAAGATCTTGGTGCCCGACAGCGCGTAGCGGCCGTCGGCCATCGGCACGGCCTTGGTTCGGCACAGCCCCAGGTCGGAACCGGCGTGCGGCTCGGTCAGGCACATGGTGGCCAGCCATTCGCCGGTGGCGACCTTCTCCAGATAGGCCGATTTCAGCTCATCGGAGGCGTGGTGCTTGATGCACTCGTACGCGCCGTGCAGCAGACCAGGGGCCATGGTCCAGCCGTGGTTGGCGGCGCTGAGCATTTCGTACAGCGTGGCTTCCAGCACGGCGGGCAGGCCCTGGCCGCCGTCTTCGGGCGCGCAGGCCAGGGCGGGCCAGCCGGCCTGCCAGAAAGCCTGGTACGCATCGCGAAAGCCCGGTGGCATGGTGACGGCGCCGTCCTTCCACTGCGCGCCGATCTCGTCGCCGTCACGGTTGAGCGGGGCCACCACCTCGGCCACGAATTTGCCGGATTCGTCCAGCACCTGCTGCATCAGGTCGGCGTCGGCCTCGGCGTGCGGGGGCAGCGCCTGCAGCTGCTGCGGGGCCTGCAGCACCTGCTGCAGGATGAACATCATGTCGTCGGTGCGGGGCTGGAAGTGGTTCACGGCGTGGGGCTCGGAAGGCAGTGTCGGGTCAAGGGTGGCGGGCTTGGGCGGCCTTGTCGGGCGAGCCCTCCAGGCCGGCCAGCAGGGCCTTGCTGTTGCCGGGGATGACCATCTGGAACTTGCTGTCGACGGTCGTGTAGTCGAAGTAGCCCATGCGGGCGATCGGCCGGATCTTGAGGATGTCCACCAGGCCGTTGCTGTCGATGTACTGGTCGTCGATGTGGATGCCGACCACGCGGCCGAACACCACGTCCACGGTGCCCATGGGCGGCTTGCCGGGGAAGCGCACGGTGTTGAGGTACTCGCACTCGAACTGGATGGGCGAGCCCTTGACGCGCTTGGGCCTGACGATCCGGCTCTCCAGCTTTCCCAGTCCGGCACGCTCGAATTCGTCCACGCCGTGCGGCAGTTCCTCGGCGCTGATGTTGACCGCCTCGCGCAGGTTCCAGGTGGCCATGTTCCAGACGAACTGGCCCATCTGTTCGGCGTTGCGCACCGAGTCCTTGCGCTCGCCCTGCGTGGTCTGGTTGGCGCTGAACATGACGATCGGCGGATCGAAGGTCACGTTCTGGAACTGGCTGTAGGGCGCGAGGTTGTCTCGACCCTGCGCGTCCACGGTGGAGATCCAGCCGATGGGGCGGGGCACCACACAGGACTTGAACGGGTCGTGTGGCAGACCGTGGGGTGTCTTGCCGGGTTCGTAGTACATGGGTGTCTCCGTTCAGCGATGGATCTGGTGTGGCTCGGTCAGCTGCACTTGGCCTTGATGTCCTCGGGCACCGGGATCGCCTTGATGCGATCCGGGTCTTCGGGCAGGCGCATGCAGAAGGCGCGTGTCTCGGTGCCTTCGCACAGCACCGTGTCGCCGCGCTTGACCACGTGCTTGTGGATGAACACCTTCTCGCGCCATTCGATGACGCTGGTGTGCACCTGCAGGCGTTCGCCGTAGGTGGCGGGCTTCATGAACCTGGTGTTGATCTCCAGCAGCGGCGTGCCGATGATGCCGGTGGTCTTGACCAGCTCGCGCCAGGGCGGTACGCCGCACTGGACGAAGAAGTTCAGCGACGAGGCGTCCATCCACTTGCTGAAGTTGGGAAAGAACACGATGCCGGCCGGATCACAGTCGCCGAACATCACTTCCACTTCATAGACAACGGTTTTGCTCATGTCGGTCCTTCAGCGTGGGGCCATGCGCAGGGCACCATCCAGGCGGATCACCTCGCCGTTGAGGTGGCCGTTGCTGACGATGTGAGTGGCCAGCTGCGCAAACTCTTCAGGCTTGCCTAGGCGCTGCGGGAACGGAATGCTCTTGGCCAGCGATTCCTGCACCGGCTCAGGCAGTTCCTTGAGCAGCGGCGTGGCGAACAGGCCCGGGGCGATGGTGCACACGCGGATGCCGTGCTGCGCCAGGTCGCGCGCCATGGGCAGCGTCATGCCAACCACACCGGCCTTGGACGCGCTGTAGGCCTGCTGGCCCACCTGACCGTCGAAGGCGGCCACGCTGGCGGTGAACACCATCACGCCACGCTCGCCGTCTTCCATCGGGTCCAGCTTCGCGCAGGCGGCAGCAAACAGGCGGGCGGCGTTGTAGGTGCCGATCAGGTTGACGTTGATGACGCGCGCAAAGTCGGCCAGCGGTGCGGCATTGCCGCCTTTGCCCACCACGCGCTTGGCAGAGCCGATGCCGGCGATCTGCATCAGGATGCGCGCCGGGCCGTGAGCGGCGGCGGCCTGCTCGATGGCTGCCTGCATGCTGTCCGGGTTGGACACGTCGCACTGCACCGCCACGCCGCCGATGTCGGCCGCCACGCGCTGCGCATTGTCCAGGTTCAGGTCCAGCACCGCGACCTTGGCACCGAGTCGGGCCAGTTCGCGTGCGGTGGCCTCGCCGAGGCCCGATCCGCCGCCGGTCACGAGGGCGGCATGTCCTTGGATGTTCATGGGGTGTCCTTTCAGGCGTTCAGGTTTTCGATCAGCAGGGCAATGCCCTGACCACCGCCCACACAGGCGCTGGAGATGCCGTACTTCAGGCCGCTGCGCTGCAGCTCGCGCGCCAGCGTGAGCGTCAGGCGCACACCGGTGGCGGCCAGCGGGTGGCCCAGGGCGATGGCGCCGCCGTTGACGTTGAGCTTGGCGATGTCCATGCCCAGGTCCTTGGCCACCGACAGGGTCTGTGCGCCCTGCGCTTCGTTGATCTCGAAGCGGGCGATGTCATCGAGCTTGAGGCCGGTGCGCTCCAGCAGCAGGCGGATGGCCGGCGCCGGGCCGATGCCCATGATCTCGGGCGGCACGCCCACCACGGCGGCTGCGACCACGCGGGCCAGCGGGGCCTTGCCCTGGGCCTTGGCGTAGGCGCCCGAGGTCACCACACAGGCCGCGGCCGCATCGACCAGGGCCGAGCTGTTGCCACCGGTCTGCACGCCACCTTCGAATACCGGCTTGAGCTTGGCCAGCACCTCCATAGGGGATACGCGCGGATGCGTGTCGCGGTCCACTTCGGTGATCTTGCCCTGCAGCCGGATGCCGCGGGCCTTGTAGCCCTCGATCTCGAACTTCTCGGTGACCACCGGCACGATTTCGCCGGCCAGGAAGCCGTTTTCCTGCGCGGCCACTGCCTTGGCGAAGGAGGCCGAGGCGAACTCGTCCACCGACTCGCGGGTGATGCCGTACTTCTTGGCCAGGTTCTCGGCGGTCTGGATCATGTTGATGCCGGCCGCCGGGTCCTTCAGGGCTTCCCACATGTAGTCCTTGAAGCCCACCGGGGCGCCCAGCTTGAAGCCGGTGCGGTGGTCGAAGGCCGCAATCGGGTTGCGCGTCATGTTCTCGGTGCCCACCACCAGCGCGGCGTCGCAAAGACCTCCGCTGATGTGCTCACCGGCCTGGCGGAACAGCTCGAAGCCGGTGCCGCAGATGCGTTGGGCCATCAGCGCCGGCACGTTGACCGGCACGCCGGCATACAGGCCGATGTGGCGCGGAAGGAAGAACTGGTCGAAGTCGCCAGGCGCCATGTTGCCGGTAACCACCGAGCCGATCTCCTCGGCCTGGGTACCGGTGCGGGCCAGCGCTTCGCGCGCCACCTTGATGCCCAGGTCGGTGGGGGAGACGTGCCCCAGGGCGCCGCAGTAGTCCACCATCGGGGTGCGCACACCGCCGAGGATGACCACGTCATCGAATGCGTTGAAAAAGCCTTTGCTGGCCATGGTGATGCCTTTCAGACGGTCGGTTTGATGATGTAGCGCAGCTCGTCGGCGTGCAGCTTGGCCACGGTGTCGGCGCGGTGCGCGAGCACGGCGCGCTGGTTGATGGAGCCCTTGTCGGTGATTTCCCCGCGGTCGATGGTGGGCGGGTCGGCCAGCAGGCACAGGCGTGCGATGCGGTTGGCGCTGCCGGTGGCCGTGCGGGCCAGCTCGTCGATCACGGTCTGGAAATGGGCGAGCACGCCGGGCGCATCCAGCACGTCGTGCATGGAGGCGTCCGCCGGCAGGCCGGCGAGCTGCCGCACAGCGGGGGTGGGGAAGACCATCGCACCGACCTCCTTCATGTTCAGCCCCGTCAGCACCACATCCTGGATATAGGGCGCGCCAGCGGCAATGATCTTGCCGCGCAGCGGGCCGACGCTGACGAAGGTACCGGTGGCCAGTTTGAAGTCCTCGGCGATGCGGCCGTCGAACTTCAGGCCTTGGTGCACGTCGGTCTCGTCGATCCACTTGAGTGCATCACCGGTCTTGAAGAAGCCTTCCTCGTCGAAGGCGTCGGCCGTCTCCTCGGGCATGCGCCAGTAGCCGGGTGTGATGTTGGGGCCGCGGTAGCGCACCTCGGTCTTGCCCTGCATGTCCACCAGCTTGAGCTCCAGGCCTGGGGTCGGCAGGCCCAGGTCGCCCGCCCTGACGTTGGGGCTGGTGACGAACAGGCCGAAGGGGCCGGATTCGGTCATGCCCAGGCCCGAGGTCATGACGATGCGTTGGCCCACTTCGCGCTCGGCGCTCTCGAACAGGCTGTCCCACACCGGCTGGGCCAGTGCGGCGCCGGCATAGAAGAACATGCGCACGCGCGAGAGCAGTGTGCGGCGCAGCTGGTCATCGGTTTTCATCGCATTGGCGATGGCCTCGAAGCCGGTGGGCACGTTGAAGTACACCGTGGGGGCTATCTCGCGCAGGTTGCGCAGGGTCTCGCCGATCAGCGCCGGCGTGGGCTTGCCGTCGTCGATGTACATGGTGCCCCCGTTGAAGATCACCATGCCGAAGTTGTGATTGCCACCGAAGGTGTGGTTCCAGGGGAGCCAGTCGATCAGCACCAGTTCGCCTTCGGTCAGCACCGGCATGGACTGCGTCATCTGCTGCTGGTTGGCACACCACATGCGCTGGGTGTTGATGACCGCCTTGGGCATCTTGGTGGAGCCCGAGGTGAACAGGAACTTGACGATGGTGTCCGGGCCGGTGGCGGCCATGGCCGCGTCCACGGCGGCGGTGGCTTCGGTGGCCAGCAGCGAGGCAAAGGAGGTGGTGTCCCGACCGGGCACGGTGCCTTCGGTACAGACCAGTTCGACGTCATCGCCCAGCGTGGCCAGCATGGCGCGTGCATAGCGGTTGGCGTCGCTGGCGAACACCAGGCCCGGTGTCAGGGTCTTGACGACGTGCTTGAGCTTGTCGAAATCCTGGCTGATGAGGGAATAGGCCGGGGAGGTGGGGCACCAGGGAATGCCGGCGACCATGCAGCCCAGTGCCAGCAGGGCGTGCTCCAGATCGTTCTCGCTGAGCACCAGCACCGGTCGCTCGGCCGACAAGCCCCGGTCCAGCAGCGCCTGGCCGATGCGGCGGGCAGCGTCCAGCGCCTGGGCAAAGCTGATGTGCTGCCAGTCGCCGCTGCTGCCGTCGGCCATGCGCTGGCGTCGGGCGAACAGGGTCTGCTGTGGCCGCTCCCTGGCCCAGTGCACCAGCCGGTCGGTCAGACGCTCAGGGTAGGGGGCCAGGGCCTGGTCGGCCACCAGGTAGTGCACGCCGGCTTCTCCGTCGCGCAGGGTGGCCTGGGTCACGCCGAAGGTCAGGGGGCGGTACTGGGCGGTCGTCATGTGGTTGTCTCCTGGGTCTTCTTGTGGGGCCAGCGCGGCCTCAGTCTTTCTTGACCTTTGCGGCCTTGCCTTCCAGAAAGGCTCGCACCCGGGCCTTGGCCTCGGGCGCGGCCTGGGCAATGGAAGAGATCAGCGCTTCGGTGAAGAAGCCGTGGTCGCCCGGCTGTTCGGCGATGCGGGGCAGCGCGTGCATCAGCGCGTAGTTGGTCATGGGCGCGTTGGTGGCGATGCGGGTGGCCAGCTCCAGGGCCTTGTCCAGCGCGGTGCCACCGGGCACCAGGTATTGCGCCAGGCCGATGCGCTCGCCGTCGGCGGCGTTGTACACGCGGCCGGTCAGCATCATGTCGGTCATGCGGGCCGCGCCGATCAGTTTGGGGATGCGCACCGAGCCGCCACCGCCGACGAAGATGCCGCGCGTACCCTCGGGCAGGGCAAAGAAGGTGCTGTCATCGGCCACGCGGATGTGGCAGGCACTGGCCAGTTCCAGCCCGCCGCCCACCACGGCGCCGTGCAGCGCGGCAATCACGGGCACGCGGCCCTTCTCCACGCAGTCCAGCGCCTGGTGCCACATGCGCGAATGGAAGATGCCTTCGCTGGCGTCGCGTTCCTGCAGCTCGGACAGGTCCAGGCCGGCGCAGAAGTGCTCGCCCTCACCATCAATCACCGCCGCGCGCACGCTGGCCGGCAGGTTCTGGAAGGTGTCACGGATGGCCAGGATCAGGCCGTCGCTCAGGGCGTTGCGCTTTTTGGCGCGCTGGAGCGTAATGACGGCGACTTCGGAATGTTCGCCATGCAGGCGCAGGCTGAGGTCGGCAGAGGAGGTGGTGGACATGGTGGCGTTCTCGCTCAGGTTTGATGGGATGATTATGGTTATAAATAATAACCAATGCAAGTCGTGCGAACCTAGGGTAAGCCCCATGTCCATGGCTTCCCTTGATGGTTATAAACAATAACCAACAGGGTCCAGGGTGGTCGTTGCCGGCTGGATCGTGTCCCCCGTTCCAACCCTTTTCAGGAGACATCCCATGGCATGGAAATTCAAGATCGCTACCCTGGCATTGGCCGCTTCGGCCAGCTTTGGCGCCCTGGCGCAGGAAGTGACGCTGCGTCTGCACCAGTTCCTGCCCCCGCAGGCCACCATTCCGGCCAAGGCCATCGTGCCCTGGATCAAGAAGATCGAGACCGAGTCCAATGGTCGCATCAAGATCCAGATGTTCAGCGCCATGCAACTGGGTGGCACGCCGCCCCAGCTGTTTGACCAGGCCCGTGACGGCGTGGCTGACATCACCTGGACCGTGCTGGGCTACACCCCCGGCCGCTTCATGA
The DNA here is from genome assembly GCF_042665135.1 of Hydrogenophaga bisanensis. Classification (NCBI taxonomy): domain Bacteria; kingdom Pseudomonadati; phylum Pseudomonadota; class Betaproteobacteria; order Burkholderiales; family Comamonadaceae; genus Hydrogenophaga; species Hydrogenophaga bisanensis. Next base: position 164,255 of record NZ_JBHTBX010000003.1, on the reverse strand, counting down.
AGACCGAGGTGTTCGAGCTGCCTTTCATCACCGGTCTGTCATCGGAGAAGTCGTCTCGCGCCCTGTTCGAATACGTGCAGAAAAACGCCATGGACGAATACAAGGATGTCCAGTTGCTGACCGTGCACACCCATGGCCCGGGCCTGTTCCACACCAAGCAGCCGGTCACCGGTCTGGAGAGCCTGCGCGGCATGAAGATCCGTGGCGGTACCCGCATCGTCAACAACATGCTGACCAAGCTGGGCGCGACCCCGGTGGGCATGCCGGTGCCGGCCGTGACCGAAGCCCTGTCCAAGGGCGTGCTGGACGGCACCACGATCCCTTGGGAAGTGGGCCCATCGCTCAAGGTGCAGGAACTGGTCAAGCACCACACCACCTTCGCCGGTGGCAATGGTCTGTATGTGACGACCTTTGCCCTGTCGATGAACAAGAACGCGTACAACAAGCTGCCGGCGGACCTCAAGAAGGTCATCGACAACAACTCGGGCATCGAGACGGCGGCGTTCTTCGGCAAGGCCATGGACGAGGGTGACAAGGTCGGCCGAGACCTGGCCACCAAGGCCGGCAACAAGATCACCGAGCTGGAACTGGCGGAAGTGCAACGCTGGCGCCGTACCGCCAGCACGGTGGAGTCCGACTGGATCAAGGAGGTCGGTGCCAAGGGTATTGACGGCGCACGACTGGTGTCGGAAGCCCGCGCGCTGATGTCCAAGTACGAGAAGTAAGTCCCTGCCCCCGGCGTGGAGTGGAGCCTTCAGTGACGGCTCTCCGGGCCGGGGCGTGCCTGTCAATGTGGTCGAGGAGCTTTTTTCCATAACAAGGCGGCATAGCTGAAAGTCGGCGATGCCGCTTTTCAACAACTTGCAAAAAGCTCAAAGTCCTTACGGTTATCCATGGTGACCGGGGTTGCGGGTAAACCCGCAGCCTGCCTCAGCCGCAGGGCCGTTGACCACCATTGACCAGGAGACTCGCATGACCTACATCCGCCGCACTGCCCTGGCCGCGCTGGCCGCCCTTTCCACCCTCGCCATGCCAGGACTGGCGCAGGCCCAGCAGACCGTCACCCTGCGTCTGCACCAGTTCCTGCCGCCGCAGGCCGTGATTCCCGCCCAAGCCATCATTCCCTGGGCCAAGAAGGTTGAGGCCGAATCGAACGGCCGCATCAAGGTGCAGCTGTTCCACGCCATGCAGATGGGTGGTTCGCCGCCTCAGCTGTTCGACCAGGCCCGTGACGGCGTGGCCGACATCACCTGGACGGTGCTGGGTTACACCCCGGGCCGCTTCAACAAGTCCGAGGTGTTCGAATTGCCTTTCATGTGCAAGGGCGGTGGCGAGAAGTGCTCCCGCGCCTTCCACGAGTACGTGGAAAAGAACGCCGCTGACGAGTTCCGTTCGGTCAAGCTGCTGGCTGCGCACACCCACGGGCCGGGCCTGTTTCACACCAAGAAGCCGGTCGAAGGTCTGGAGAGCCTGCGCGGCATGAAGATCCGCGGCGGTTCGCGTGTGATCAACAACATGTTGACCAAGCTGGGTGCCACGCCCGTGGGCATGCCCGTGTCGGCGGTGACCGAGGCCCTGTCCAAGGGCGTGATCGATGGTGCCACCGTCCCTTGGGAAGTGGCGCCTTCCATCAAGCTGCCCGAACTGGTGAAGAACCACACCAGCTTTGCCATCGACGAAGGCATGTTCACCCAGACCTTCGCGTTCGTGATGAATCGCGCGGCCTACGACAAGCTGCCGGCTGACCTCAAGAAGGTGATCGACGACAACGCCGGTATCGAGACGGCGGCCATGTTCGGTCGTGCCATGGACGCCGGCGACAAGACGGGTCGCGACATGGCCGTCAAGGCCGGCAACAACGTGGCCATGCTGGACGTCGCGGAAACGCAGCGCTGGCGCCGCACGGCCAGCACGGTCGAGTCGGACTGGGTCAAGGAAATGCAGGGCAAGAACATCGATGGCGCCAAGCTGGTTTCGGAAGCCCGGGCCACCATCGGCAAGTACGCCAAATAAAGAGACAAGCCCGGCCCCACAGGGGCTGGGATTTCGATAGGTATAACGAATTTCATGATCCGTAACTCTGCGGTATAGTCGGCCGCCGAGCGGTGGCCGCTGCCCTGGCGGGGTCACTTCGCGGACAATGAATTCCCCTGTGTCAAAGGATCCGAGGATGATTGGTTTCATTTACCGGCTCTCGCACTGGACTGCCCTGGTGGGCGGCCTGGTGCTGGTGGCCCTGACCCTGATGGTGGTGGCCAGCGTGGCCGGCCGCGCACTGATCGGACTGGGCCTGGGGCCCATCCCGGGCGACTTTGAACTGGTGGAAGTGGGGGTCGGCATCGCCGTGTTCTTCTTCCTGCCCTGGTGCTACCTCAAGGGTGGTCATGCCACGGTGGATCTGCTGTACATGCACATGCCCAAGTGGTGCCAGCGCGGCATCGTGATCATCAGCGACCTGTTGATGCTGGTGGTCTGGCTGGTGCTGACCTGGATGCTCTGGCAGGGCATGCTGGAGAAGAAGGAATACGCCGAGACGACCTTCATCCTGCAGATGCCCATCTGGTGGGCCTATGCCTTCAGCCTGGTGGGTGCCGTCATCGGTTGCCTGAGTTATTTCGCCAAAACCCTGACCCTGCTGGGTCTGGCGTCCGAGCCCGAAGGCTGGACCGTTGAAGCCAATGCGGGGCACTGAAGCATGAGCAACCTTGAACTCGCCCTCTGGTCTTTCCCGATCCTGCTGCTGCTGATCTTTGTCCGTGTACCCATCGGCCTGTCGATGCTGGTGTGCGGTCTGGGTGGTGCCTGGATGATCTACGGCAACGCCGCGCCTATCCTGAACCAGCTCAAGCAGGTCACCTACACCACTTTCTCCAACTACAACCTCTCGGTCATCCCGCTGTTCCTGCTGATGGGGCAGTTTGCCGCGCTGGGCGGACTCTCCCAGGCGCTGTTCAAGGCGGCCGAGGCCTGGATGGGGCATCGCAAGGGCGGTGTCGCCATGGCGGCCGTCGGTGCCTGCGCGGGTTTTGGCGCGATCTGCGGTTCTTCGCTGGCCACCGCGGCCACCATGGGGCAGGTGGCTCTGCCCGAGCTCAAGCGCGCTGGCTACGCCGGTGGCATCTCCACCGCCTGTCTGGCCGCTGGCGGTACCTTGGGTATCCTGATTCCGCCATCGGTGGTGCTGGTGATCTATGCCATCCTGACCGAGCAGAACATCGCCAAGCTGTTCCTGGCGGCCTTCGTGCCTGGCATCCTCGCCGCGGTGGGCTACATGATCGTGATCTCGATCTACGCACGCCTGAACCCGAAGGAAGTGGGCAGCATGCCGCCCATGCCCATGAAGGAGCGCTGGGCTGCGACCATGCGTACCTGGCCCGTGATCGTCATCTTTCTGGTGGTGGTCGGCGGCATCTACAGCGGCGTGTTCACCCCCACCGAGGGCGCGGCCATCGGCGCCTTTGGCACGGGCATCGCGGCCTGGGCCGGTGGCGGCCTGAACCGCAAGACCTTGCTGGGTGCGGTGGTGGGTACCGCCATCGCCTCGGGCATGATCTACATGATCGTGCTGGGCGCAGGTCTGTACAACACCTTCCTGGCGCTGTCGCAGCTGCCGCAGGAAGCCGCCACCATTGTGGCGGGCTGGGGCCTGAGCCCGGTGCTGGTGCTCGTGGCCATCCTGGTGCTTTACATCCTGCTGGGCTGCTTCATGGATTCGCTGTCCATGATCCTGCTGACCATTCCGGTGTTCTTTCCCATCATCATGGCGCTGGACTTCGGTCTGCCGCCCGAGGAGCTGGCCATCTGGTTCGGTATCCTGGTGCTGATCGTGGTGGAGGTGGGACTTATCACGCCACCGGTGGGCATGAACCTGTTCGTGATCAATTCGATGGCCAAAGACGTGCCGATCACCCACACCTACCGTGCCGTGATGCCCTTCGTGGCCAGCGACATGATCCGCACCGCTATCCTGGTGATGTTCCCGTCGATCACGCTCTTCGTGCTGCGTTTCTGACACGGGTTCATTGATCGCATTGCCGCAGATCAGCCAAGGCCCGCCCGTGACGGCGGGCCTTTTTGCTTCCCGATATGGTGACATGCTCTCGCACCTGGAGTTTCACATGACCACACAGCCACTTCGCATCGGCATCATCGGCTACGGCGAGGTGGGCCGCATCTTCGCGGCCGGTCTGCAAGGGAGCGCTGGCTGGACCGGGGCCTGGGACCTCAAGTTTGAGGATCCAGCACTGGCCGCGGCTGCGCTTGATCATGCCGCACGGGCTTGCGTGACCGCCTGCGGCTCGGCCCGGGAACTGTGTGCCCAGTCCCATCTGATCATCTCCGCCGTCACCGCCTCCAGCACCCTGGAGGTGGCCCGGGAGGCGGCCGGGTTCCTGCGGCCAGGCACGTTCTTCCTGGATCTCAATTCGGCCTCGCCGGGCACCAAGCAGCAGGCTGCTGCTCTGGTGGATGCGGCCGGAGGGCGCTACGTGGAGGCCGGGGTGATGACCTCGGTCCCGCCTTACGGCATCCGCGTGCCCATGCTGCTGGGGGGCGCCCACGCGGCGGCCTTGCAGCCTGTGCTGGCGGGGCTGGGCATGTCGGTCCAGGTGGCCAGCGATCGGCTGGGGGTGGCGTCTGCCACCAAGATGTGCCGCAGCATCATGATCAAGGGGCTGGAGGCGCTGGTGATTGAGAGCTACACGACCGCGCGCCACTACGGCGTCGAGGACGCGATGATCGCCACGCTGCAGGAGACCTTCCCCGGCATTGACTGGACGCAGCAGGGTGCCTACTTCTTCAGCCGCGTGGCGCAGCATGGCCAGCGGCGCGCCGAAGAGATGCGCGAGGTGGCCAACACCGTCCGCGAGGCGGGGTTCGAGCCGTTCATGGCCAGCGCGATTGCCCGCAAGCACGACTGGATGGCGGCGCAGGCGCGCGCCGGCCATTTCGCCGATCTGCCCAAGGCCCCGGCCTGGCAGGCCTTTGCCGACCGTCTGCTGGCGGCGCGCCCTGCCGCCAACGACTGATTCCCGTCACACACACCATGCTCGACATCCTGGCCATCACCGGCCCCATTTACCTTTGCATCCTGGCGGGCTACGCCGCCGTGCGCTGGGGCATCTTCACCAAGGCGGAGATGCGGGTGCTGGGCAAGTTCGTGCTGCAGATCGCGCTGCCGGCGTTGCTGTTCTACGCCCTGGCGTCGCGGCCGCTGGCCGATGTGCTGCGACCGGGCTACTTGCTGGTCTACACCGCTGGCTCCTTGCTGGTGTTGCTGGGTGGCCTGCTGTGGTGGTGGAAGGTCCAGGGCAAGCCGCTGACCGAAAGCGCCTACGTGGCCATGGGCATGACCTGCTCCAACAGCGGCTATGTGGGCTACCCGATGATGCTGCTGCTCTTCGGACCGCTGGGTGGCGTGGTGCTGGCACTGAACCTGATCGTGGAGAACCTGGTCAAGCTGCCCCTGCTATTCACCCTGGCCGATGCCGGTGCACATGAGGGCGCCCGACCTACCGCTGGACAGGTGCTGCGCCAGACCCTGGACCGGCTGGTGCGCAACCCGTTGATCGTCGGCATCGTGCTGGGCCTGGCGGTCGCCCTGTCGGGCTGGCAGATGCCCCAGGTGCTCACGCGGGCGGTCACGCTGTTCTCCGGCAGTGCGGGTGGGCTGGCGTTGTTCATCATCGGCGGCAACCTGGTGGGGCTGCAGGTCAAGGGCATGCGGCGCCAGGTGGGGCTGATCGCGGTGGGCAAGCTGCTGATGCACCCGGCGGCCGTCTGGCTCGCCATCGCGGTGTGCGCCGCACTGGGTCTGCCTGTGCCCGAGGGGGATCTCAAGGCGGCGGCGGTGCTGTCGGCCGCCATGCCCATGCTGGGCGTTTACGCCATCCTGGCCCAGCGCCATGGGCATGAGGGATTCACCTCGGCCGCCTTGCTGGGTACCACTGCTGCCTCTTTCTTCACGCTCAGCGCCATCCTGTGGCTGCTGCGGCACAGTGCCGGCTGGCTGGGCTGACGCGCCCGGACGCTGGGTGCCTCAGCCCTGGGGTTGCATCACCGAACGGATCAGTTGCAATGCGGTCTGCTGGGTCAGCGTCGCCGGCCGCTGGGAACTGATGGCCAGCGCCACCCGGGTGCGCAGGGGCGGGTCGATGCGCCGCACCCGGTAGGCCGACGGCCGGATCGAGCTGGCCACGGCGTTGTGCGAGAGGAGGGCGGCACCGGCCCCGTCCGCCACCAGGTCGAGGATCGCGGGGACACCGTCGATTTCCAGAGTGACCGTCGGGCGCATGCCGATGGCGGCCATTTCGGTTTCCACATGCATGCGTACCGCGTTGGGGCGGCTGGGAATCACCAGGGGCATGCGGGCCACCTCCGCCAGGGGAACCGGCGCCGGGGGCGGCTCTTCAGACAGGCCGGGCGGACGGGGTTCGACCAGCCAGAGCTCTTCGTCGTCCAGGGGAATGAGTTCGATCTCGGGGGCAGGCTGGGCGTTGTAGAGCACGGCAATGTCCAGGCGTCCCGTCACCAGCCATTCCTGCATGGAATTCGACAGGCTTTCGGTGATGGACAGGCTGGCTTCGGGCAGTTGCTGGCGGAACTGCCGCGTCAGCGGCACGGTGAGCACGCGCGCCAGGCTGGGCGGCAGGCCGATGGCGACCCGGCCGGCCAGTGCGCCGCGCACGCGGCCAAGTTCTTCCCGGGCCCGCGCCACCTGGTGCAGGATACCCCGGCCGTGTTCCAGGAGCAGCTTGCCCGCCTCGGTGGGCGTGGCGCCGCGGCCGTTGCGCAGCAGCAGGTTCTGCCGCAACTCGACCTCCAGCAGACGGATCTGGCGCGAGAGAGCCGGTTGCGCGACATCCAGGGCCATGGCCGCCTTGGTGAAGCTGCCCATTTCGGCCACTCGCACAAAGTACTCGAGTTGCTTGAGGTCCATGATCTGCTGTTGGAGGAATAGCTGGATGATAGCTATAAGCAACTGTTCTAGCTGATAGCGCCGCCAGGCGGTTGGACAACGGGCGGGGCCGAATCACAATGCATGCTGATCCCCTGTGCCGGGTCCAGCGGTGGCTGATCGACGGCACGCACCACACCCGAGGAGCGTTCATGAGCCTGCAGAAACCCCTGATCATCGACTGCCACGGCCACTACACCACGGCCCCGAAGGCGCTGGAGAACTGGCGCAACCAGCAGATCGCCGGCATCAAGGACCCGGCCGTGATGCCCAAGGTGGCCGATCTCAAGATCAGCGACGACGAACTGCGCGAGTCCATCGAGACCAACCAGCTGCGACTGATGAAGGAGCGCGGTTCGGACATCACCATCTTCAGCCCGCGTGCCAGCTTCATGGCGCACCACATCGGCGACTTCAATGTGTCGTCCACCTGGGCCGCGATCTGCAACGAGCTCTGCTACCGCGTGAGCCAGCTGTTCCCCGACCACTTCGTGCCGGCCGCCATGCTGCCGCAGTCGCCCGGTGTGGATCCGGCCACCTGCATCCCCGAGCTGGAGAAGTGCGTCAAGGAGTATGGCAACGTCGGCATCAACCTGAACCCCGATCCTTCGGGCGGCCACTGGACCAGCCCACCGCTGACCGACAAGCACTGGTACCCCATCTACGAAAAGATGGTCGAGTACGACATCCCCGCGATGATCCACGTCAGCACCAGCTGCAACGCGTGCTTCCACACCACGGGCGCGCACTACATCAACGCCGACACCACGGCCATCATGCAGCTGATCCAGGGCGACCTGTTCAAGGATTTCCCGACGCTGAAGTTCATCATCCCGCACGGCGGCGGTGCTGCGCCCTACCACTGGGGCCGCTACCGCGGCCTGGCGCAGGAGATGAAGAAGCCCCTGCTGCAGGACCACCTGCTGAACAACGTGTTCTTCGACACCTGCGTGTACCACCAGCCGGGCATCGATCTGCTGACCAAGGTGATCCCGGTGGGCAACATCCTGTTCGCCTCCGAAATGATCGGTGCCGTGCGCGGCATCGACCCCGAGACCGGCAACTACTACGACGACACCAAGCGCTATGTGCAGGCCACGACCAACCTGAGCGACGAGCAGCGCTATCAGGTGTACGAAGGCAACGCGCGTCGCGTGTTCCCTCGCCTGGACGCACGCCTCAAAGCGGCCGGCAAGTAACCCATCGCAGAACCCGAGGAGAGAACCATGTACGAACTGGGCGTTGTCTACCGCAACATCCACCGCGCGGACCGCGCAGCCGCCGACGGCCTGGCCGCGCTGGGCTCGGCCACCGTCCACGAGGCCATGGGCCGGGTGGGCCTGATGAAGCCCTACATGCGGCCGATCCAGACCGGCGTGCAGGTGTCGGGCACGGCGGTGACGGTGTTGCTGCAGCCGGGCGACAACTGGATGATGCATGTGGCGGCCGAGCAGATCCAGCCGGGCGACATCGTGGTGGCGACCGTCACGGCCGAGTGCAGCGACGGCTATTTCGGTGACCTGCTGGCGACGTCGTTCCAGGCGCGCGGCGCGCGCGCCCTGATCATCGAGGCCGGTGTACGCGATGTGAAGACGCTCAAGGAGATGAACTTTCCGGTCTGGAGCCGCTACATCTCGTCCAAGGGCACGATCAAGGCGACGCTGGGTTCGGTCAACATCCCCATCGTCTGTGCCGGTGCCTATGTGACGCCGGGCGATGTGATCGTGGCCGATGATGATGGTGTGGTGTGCGTGCCCTCGGAACGCGCGGCCGAGACGTTGGCGGCGGCCGTCAAGCGCGAGAGCTTCGAAGGCGAGAAACGCGCCAAGCTGGCCAGCGGTGTGCTGGGGCTGGACATGTACAAGATGCGCGAGCCGCTGGCCGCTGCGGGTCTTCGATATATCGACTGATTTTTCTCCGGCAATGGCGTCGGCGACGGCGTGATGCGGCGGGGCTCATCAGTCCTTCGGCCAGCAAATCGCCCCGCCGCACCCCACCATCGCCGACTTGTTGGTGTTCGAACTGACCGAGAGCATTTCATGAGCAAACCTGTTTCCGGTGACTTCACCAAAACCGCGGGCTGGCTGGACTGGTACACCGGCCCGTCCAAGCCCCGTTTCCAGCTGCCCGCAGGCGCCGTGGATGCGCATTGCCACGTCTTCGGCCCGGGCGCGGAGTTCCCCTACGCACCCGAGCGCAAGTACACGCCCTGCGATGCCAGCAAGCACGAGCTGTTTGCCTTGCGCGACCATCTGGGCTTTGCGCGCAACGTGATCGTGCAGGCCACCTGCCACGGTGCCGACAACCGTGCCATGGTCGATGCCTGTCTGGCCAGCGGTGGCAAGGCGCGGGGTGTGGCCACGGTCAGGCGCTCGGTGACCGATGAAGAACTGCAAGCCCTGCACGCGGCCGGTGTGCGCGGCGTGCGTTTCAATTTCGTCAAGCGCCTGGTGGACTTCACGCCCAAGGACGAGCTGATGGAAATCGCCAGCCGTATCGCCAGGCTGGGCTGGCACGTGGTCATCTACTTCGAGGCAGTGGACCTGCCCGAGCTGTGGGACTTCTTCACCAGCCTGCCGACCACGGTGGTGGTAGACCACATGGGTCGTCCCGACGTGAGCAAGCCGGTGGACGGCCCTGAGTTCGCGCTGTTCCTGAAGTTCATGCGCGAGCACCCCAACGTCTGGAGCAAGGTCAGCTGCCCCGAACGCCTGTCGGTCACTGGCCCGAAGGCGCTGCAGGGCGAGCAGGCGGCCTATCGCGACGTGGTGCCTTTTGCCCGCAAGGTGGTGGAAGAGTTCCCCGACCGCGTGCTCTGGGGCACCGACTGGCCGCACCCCAACCTGAAGGACCACATGCCCGATGATGGGCTGCTGGTGGATTTCATCCCGTACATTGCGCCGACCGCCGAATTGCAGCGCAAGCTGCTGGTGGACAACCCGATGCGTCTCTACTGGCCTGAGGAGGTCTGACATGGCACTCGACAAACCTTACCTGGACGTGCCCGGCACCATCATCTTCGATGCCGAGCAAAGCCGCAAAGGCTACTGGCTCAACCAGTTCTGCACCAGCCTGATGAAGGCCGAGAACCGCGAGCGTTTCAAGGCCAACGAGCGGGCTTACCTGGACGAGTGGCCCATGACCGAGGAGCAGAAGCAAGCCGTGATGGCGCGCGATCTGAACTGGTGCATGCGCCTGGGCGGCAACATCTATTTCCTGGCCCGCATTGGCGCCACCGACGGCAAGAGCTTCCAGCAGATGGCGGGCTCCATGACCGGTATGACCGAGGAAGAGTACCGCGCCATGATGTTGGCCGGCGGCCGCTCGGTCGAAGGGAATCGCTACCTCGGTGAGGACGGCGACGCACAACCCCACCGCCAGCCCCAGGGGGCCGCCGGCAAGAAAGCAGGAGCCTGAACATGGCGAAGATCACCGCATCCGTCTACACCTCGCACGTGCCGGCCATCGGCGCGGCCATGGACCTGCACAAGACGCACGAGGATTACTGGAAGCCGCTGTTCGCGGGCTATGACTTCTCCAAGCAGTGGATGAAGGACAACAAGCCCGACGTCGTCTTTCTGGTCTACAACGACCACGCCACGGCCTTCAGCCTGGACCTGATCCCGACCTTTGCCATCGGCACCGCCGCCGAGTTCCAGCCGGCTGACGAGGGCTGGGGCCCGCGCCCGGTGCCCAAGGTGGTGGGCCATCCCGAACTGGCTTCGCACATCGCGCAGTCGGTCATCCAGCAGGATTTCGACCTGACCATCGTCAACAAGATGGAAGTCGACCACGGCCTGACCGTGCCGCTGTCGCTGATGTGCGGCGAACTCGACCCGGTCAAGGACGCCTGGCCGGTCAAGGTGATTCCGTTCGCTGTCAACGTGGTGCAGTACCCCGTGCCCTCGGGCAAGCGCTGCTTTGCGCTGGGCCAGGCGATCCGCAAGGCGGTCGAGAGCTTCGATGAAGACCTGAACGTCCACATCTGGGGCACCGGTGGCATGAGCCACCAGCTGCAGGGCGCGCGCGCCGGCCTGATCAACCGCGAGTGGGACAACCAGTGGCTGGACCAGATGATCAACGACCCGGTCGCCTGCGCCAACACGCCGCACATCGACTACGTACGAGAGGCCGGTAGTGAAGGTATCGAGCTGGTCATGTGGCTGATCGCTCGCGGCGCCATGGCCGACGTGAACGACGGCAAGGTCACCGGCCCGCTGCCCACCATCAAGCACCTCTTCTACCATGTGCCCGCGTCCAACACGGCGGTCGGGCACGTGATCCTCGAGAACGCATAAAGGAATTCCATCATGACCATCAAAGTCGCTCTCGCCGGCGCCGGCGCCTTCGGCATCAAGCACCTGGACGGCATCAAGAACATTCCCGATGTGGAAGTGGTTTCGCTGATCAGCCGCGATCTGGCCAAGACACAGGAAGTGGCCGACAAGTACGGCATCAAGCATGTCACCACCGATCTGGCCGACTCCCTGGCGATTAAGGAAGTGGACGCAGTGATCCTGTGCACGCCGACGCAGATGCATGCCGCCCAGTCCAAGGCCTGCCTGGAAGCGGGCAAGCACGTGCAGGTGGAAATTCCGCTGTGCGACATCCTGGCCGAGGGTGAAGAGGTGGTGGCGCTGCAGAAGCAGACCGGTCTGGTCGCCATGTGCGGCCACACCCGCCGCTTCAACCCCAGCCACCAGTTCGTCAACAAGAAGATCAAGGCGGGCGAGTTCAACATCCAGCAGATGGATGTGCAGACCTACTTTTTCCGCCGCACCAACATGAACGCGCTGGGTCAGCCGCGCAGCTGGACCGACCACCTGCTATGGCACCATGCCGCCCACACGGTGGATCTGTTCGCCTACCAAGCCGGCAGCCCGATCGTGAAGGCCAATGCCATCCAAGGACCGATCCACCCGACGCTGGGCATCGCCATGGACATGAGCATCCAGCTCAAGGCGGCCAACGGCGCCATCTGCACGCTGAGCCTGTCCTTCAACAACGACGGTCCGCTGGGCACCTTCTTCCGCTATATCGGCGACACCGCCACCTACATCGCGCGCTACGACGACCTGTTCAACGGCAAGGACGAGAAAATCGATGTGAGCCAGGTAGACGTGTCCATGAACGGTATCGAGCTGCAGGACCGTGAGTTCTTCGCCGCTATCCGCGAAGGCCGCGAACCCAACGCCAGCGTGGCGCAGGTGCTGCCCTGCTACCAGGTGTTGCACCAGCTGGAGCAGCAACTGAACGCTGGCTGATCCGGCTTGGCCGTCTGGCGCTGAAGGCCTTGCCACGCAAGGCCTTTTTTGCGTCGATGGCTCTGCCATACTGCCGCCATGAACTGGAGAAACCTCGCCTTCCTGGCCATCGTCGGCTTCGGTGCCTGGCAGTACTGGAGCGACCGGCCGGTCAAGGTGGCGCCTGGCGTGACCGTCGCGGCCGAGCCGCGCCAGAACGACGCGGGCAGTGCCGAGTTTGTGCACAAGGGCTACACCATCGCGCCCCTGCAGACCTTCGACATCGAAGCCCGGGTGCTGGGCGTCAAGAGCTATCGCACAGGGCGCGAGGCCGACCTGTCGCCGGTTGACCTGGCGCTGGGCTGGGGGCGCATGTCCGACAGCGCGGTGCTGGAACAGGTGAGCATCTCGCAGGGCAACCGTTTCTACTTCTGGCGCGTGAAGGAGTTCCCGATTCCGCGCGAGGAGATCGAACGCTCCAGTGCCAACATGCACATGATCCCCGCCGACAGCGGTATCGAGCGGCGACTGGACCAGGTGCGCGAAGGCCAGCGTGTGCGCATCCAGGGCTGGCTGGTCGAGGCGCGTGGCCACGATGGCTGGCGCTGGCGCAGCTCGCTCACCCGCAACGACACCGGCGCCGGTGCCTGTGAGGTCATCTACGTGCGCGACATCGCCATTCTCTGATTCCTCCATCTTTCAGGAACCCGACCATGCATCAACGACCACTCGGCCCCTTCAGCGTCAGTGCCATCGGCCTGGGCTGCATGAACATCTGCCATGCCTATGGCTCCCCCATTCCCGAGTCCGAGGCCGAGCGCCTGTTGCTGTCCGCGCTGGACCAGGGTGTGACCCACTTCGACACCGCTGCGCTCTACGGTTTCGGGGCCAGTGAAACCATGATTGGCAAGGTGCTGTCTGCCCATCGCAACCGTTTCGTGCTGGCCAGCAAATGCGGTATGCAAGGCGTGGACGTGAACGGCGACGGCAAGCTGGTGAGGGTCATCGATGGCCGGCCCGCCACGATCAAGGCCACCTGTGAAGCGGCGCTGCGGAGGTTGAAAACCGATGTGATCGATCTGTACTACCTGCACCGCTGGGACAGGCAGGTGCCCATCGAAGACAGCGTCGGGGCGCTGGCCGACTTGGTGCGCGAGGGCAAGATCCGCAGCATCGGCCTGTCAGAGGTGTCGGCCGCCACCCTGCGCCGGGCCCATGCGGTGCACCCGATCGCGGCCTTGCAGACCGAGTATTCGCTCTGGACCCGCAACCCCGAGATTGCGGTGCTCGATGCCTGCCGAGAACTGGGCGTGAGCTTCGTCGCCTTCAGCCCGGTGGCGCGTGGCTTCCTGTGCGGACCGATGGACGTTGCGGCTTTTGACCCCAAGGACATCCGCCGCAGCATGCCGCGCTTTGCGGCCGACAACTACGCCCGCAATGCCGAGCTGCTGCCGGCCTACCAGCAGCTGGCCCGGGAGGCGGGCTGTACCCCGGCGCAGCTGGCCATTGCGTGGCTGCTGCACCAGGGCCCGGACATCCTGCCGATTCCAGGCACCACCCGGATCGATCACCTGACCGACGATCTGGGGGCTGCCGATGTGAAGCTCTCAGGTGACTTGCTGGCACAGCTGGATGCGCTGATCAATCCGCGCACCGTGCACGGCGATCGCTACAACGACCAGGCCAACCGCGAGGTGGATACCGAGCGCTTCTAATGACCCTATGGAAAGGCCGGCGAGGTGCCGGCCTTCTGTTGAATCGATCCCGGGCTCAGCGGGCCTGCAGGAACTCGCTCACGTCCAGCAGCACCAGTTCGTTGTCGTCGGCCTTGTTGGGCTCGCGGCTGCTGGAGAAGGGCAGGTTGTTGTCGTTGCCCACCACAATGTGGCGGCTGTCGACGATCTCCACGTTCTCGATGGTGAAGAAGGGGAAGGTCAGCACGCCGTCGTTCAGCGGTTTGCGGGCCAGTCCCTTGGGGTCCTCGATCTTCATCAGGTCGATGTAGCCGATCTTGCGCACCGGCCCGTTGACATTGGCCTCGCTCAGTTCCACCTTGTAGACGCGCTTGAACTTGGCCAGGTCATGGAAGCAGTCGGTGCGTTTCTGGCCTTCGGGGCAGGCCTTGTCGGCGGTGCCTTCGCCGTTGTCGCGCTCGATGATCAGGCCCTCGGTCGGGCTGATCATGTTGAAGTCGCCGATGGCGTGGTGGTTGGCTTCCAGCACGTACTTCCAGTGCCGGCCGGTCCACTGTTCGGACGCCACATCGAACTCCAGCACGCGCAGGTACTGCTTGCCGTCCAGTTGCTCGGCGGCTTTTGCCGCTTCGTCCCACAGGGCGCCTTCGAGCAGGGCGTACAGCTTGCTGCCGTCGGGGGATGAGGCCAGGCCCTCATAGCCCTTGGAGCGGCGGACCTGGAACTTTACCTCACCACCCGGCGCACCCGGGGTGAGGACCGAAGGATGGTCGGGCGAGACCACGGTCTTGCCATCCACCTTCGTTTCATGGACGGCCCGTACCCGGCCCTTCATGTCGGCCTTGATGAGGTACGGACCAAACTCGTCACCGATCCAGAAGTGGCCGCCCGCGATCTGGAATCCCTCCAGGTCAAAGTCGGCACCGGTGAGATAGCGCTGCTTCGTGCCTTCGTGCACGATGCGGTGGGGCACTTTCTTGTCCGGGTCGTGCAGGAACACGGTCTCCAGTCGCTTGAACTGGCCGGTCTTGAAGTCCACCGCGTGGCGGTTGAGGAACAGCATGAAGTCGGGGGAGTTGGCTTTGGATCCGGCGCCGTTGTCGGTCAGCAGCCAGAAGCTGCCGTCGGCCATGCGCTTGATGCCCGAGTGGCCCTGCACCGGCTGGCCGGCAAACGGCAGCGAGACGCCAGTGGGACGGCCGGCGGACTTGCCTTCGACGCTGCCGATTTTCTCGACGCGCTGACCGGTGGTGAATTTGCCGCTGGTCTTCAGGTCGGCGGGGGCATCCTTGGGGGCCGGCAGGAAGGTCTGCGCCGGCACGATGGCATGGCCAGCCAGGCGTGCGGGGTAGGCCGTCTGGGCGTGAACAGAGGTCAGGGTGAGCAGGGCGCCCGCAGCGGCCGCGATCAGTTTGAGATGCATGGTGCAGTGAGATGAGTCGTTGTATGAACCAGGATGCCGTCTCCTCGGATCGGCGAGCACGACTGTGCCCGTGCCTTGTGACAGGCAAAGGAAGGTTTCATGACGGCGGCATGAAAGCCAGGGCCGGGCCACCGCCGAAACAAACCGAAAAAAAGCGCGACGGCCAAGACACCACGCCTTTGCAGGGGACGGGCACCATCAGCTCATCCCAACGTCATTGCAAGGAGCACGACATCATGAAACCCTGGATCAAACGCACCCTCATCGGCCTGACCGGCGTCACGGTCCTCGTCGCAGGTCTCTCCGCCTGCGGCCACCGTGGTGGTCATCACGGGCAGGGCTGGAGCGAGGAGCGCATCACCGAGGTGAGAGGCAAGGCCATCGAGCGCATCAGCGGCAAGCTCGATCTCAATGCCGAACAGAAGGCCAAGCTGGGCGCCCTTGCCGATCAGATGATCGCCTCGCGCAAGGCCTTCCGCGGCAACAGCGATCCGCGCACCGACCTTCAGTCCCTGATCGCCAGCGACAAGTTCGACCGCACCAAAGCGCAGCAACTGCTGGACCAGAAGCTGCAGGCGGCGCAGGGCAACGGCCCGCAGATGCTCAATGCCTTCGGCGACTTCTACGACAGCCTCAACCCCGAGCAGCAGAAGCAGGTGCGCGAGAAGCTGGAGCGCCGTGGGCACGGCTGGTGGGGCCGTGGCTGACCGGAGGCGGCCATGTCACCGGCCCTGCAGAACCTGCATCAGCTCACCCGCCTGGGCAAGGCCCATGCGCCTGCCTTGCTGGCGCAGGCCGATGATCCGCACGCCGAACTGCTCGCCATGATCTGGGGGCCGCAGTTCGACCGCGAGTACGCCCTGGACTGGTGGGCACGGCTGTCGCGCCAGCGGCCGGTGGAGGCCATGCCCATGCTGCCCGAGCTGCTGTCGGCGGCCGAGCGCTTCGATGCGCTGGCCACCCGACAGCAGCAACTGCTGCGTCGCCTGGTGCTGCGGCACCGCTCGGGACAGATGGCGGCAATGTCAGAATGAAGCCATGCACCGCATCCTGTTGATCGACGACGACGAGCAGCTGGGGCCGCCGCTGGCGGCCTACTTCCAGCGCTATGAGCTGCAGCTGACGCAGGCCGTGAAGCCCAGCGATGGTCTGGCCCGGCTGCGCGGTGGCGACTTTGATGCGGTCATCCTGGATGTGATGCTGCCCGAGATGGACGGCTTCGAGGTCTGTCGCACCATCCGTCGCGAGAGCGATGTGCCCATCGTCATGCTCACCGCCCGTGGCGAGGTCATGGACCGCGTGGTCGGGCTGGAGCTGGGCGCTGACGACTACCTGCCCAAACCCTTTGAGCCGCGCGAACTGGTCGCCCGCATCCAGACCGTGCTGCGCCGCCAGAACGGGCGCAACCACCGCCACGGGCAGGCGGCCCTTGCGCAGGAGGCGCTGCGCTTCGAGGGCCTGACCATCGACCTGGCCCGGCGCGAGGTGCTGCGGGACGGCCAGGCGGTGGAACTGACTGGCTCGGAGTACGAACTGCTGGTGCTGCTGGCACGAGAACCCGGCCGCGTCTACAGCCGCGACGACATCCTCAATCACATCCGCGGCCACGAGGCCGACCTGTACACGCGGGCCGTGGACATCGTGGTCAGCCGGCTGCGCAAGAAGCTCGAACCGCTGGACTGCATCAAGACCCTGCGCAACGCGGGCTATTCGCTGGCGCTGCGCCGCCTGCCCTCATGAACGATCAGACCTCCAAACCGACCGCGCGCTGGCGCGAGGTCAAGCACCGCATTGCACACTCCATCAAGCTGCGCATGGTGCTGGTGTTCCTGCTGCTGGCGGCAGCCATGACCTTTGTGTTCATCAGTGGGGCGCAAAAGGCGTTTTCGGTGGGGTGGCGCGAAGCGGCTCGCCCCCTGTTGATGGATTATGTGGACCGCTTGGCGGTCGACGTGGCCGGTGGCGACGGCGATCTGCCCAGCATCGCTCGCGCCCAGGCCATCGCCGATCGTCTGCCCCTGGTGGTTCGCATCAGCGGCCCCCAGGTCAACTGGTCGTCCCACCCCTCGCAGCCACCGTCGGACTGGCTCTGGCACAAGGACGAGCAGGCCGGCCGCTGGGACGACGAAAACTGGGGCGGCTCCAAGGATTGGGATCGCATCCTCACGCGCAGCACCGCCGATGGTCACCGCATCAGCTTCGACATCAATCAGGCGGCCTTTGAGCGGCGGCCGCGTCTCATTGGCTACGCGCTGACCGCCCTGCTGGTGCTCACGCTGCTGGCCTGGCTGTATGTGCGCCGGCAACTCAAGCCGCTGGACGCGATCGGGGAAGGAGCGCGGCGCTTCGGCCGTGGCGACTTCAGTCAGCCGATTCCGGACCGGTGCTGCCAGGCTCACGACGAGCTGGGCGAGCTGGCCACCACCATCAACACCATGGGGCGCGACATCCACCAGATGCTGGAGGCCAAGCGCGCCCTGCTGCTGGCCATCAGCCACGAACTGCGCAGCCCCATCACCCGCGCCCGCCTTCACGCCGAACTGTTGCCGGAAGAGGGCGACGCCGCGCTGCAGCGCCAGGCCCTGCTGCGCGACCTGCAGGAGATGGCCAACCTGGTCAGCGACCTGCTGGAGAGCGAGCGCCTGTCCAATGGCCACGCTGCCCTGCAGCGCGAGGCCACCTGCCTGGTCGGCCTGACCGGCGAGGTGCTGCACGAGCTGCAGGCACGGCACCCGGCCGCCACTGCCGTCACCATTCTGGCCTCGCCCGACCTGCCCAAGCTCAGCGTTGATCGCGCCCGCATGCGCCTGTTGCTGCGCAACCTGCTGGACAACGCCCTGCGCCATGGCGCCGATGCCGCTCAGCCGCCCGAGGTGACGCTGTCCCGCACGGCGGACGCCCAGGTCATTGAGGTACGCGACCACGGCCCTGGCGTGCCCGACGAGCAGCTGGCGCAACTGGCGCAGGCCTTCTACCGACCAGACAGCGCCCGCACGCGTGCCGCCGGCGGGGTGGGCCTGGGTCTTTACTTGTGCCGCCTGGTGGCACAGGCCCACGGGGGGCGGCTGGCGTTGGAGAACGCGCGGCCGGGCTTGCGGGTGCGGGTGGAGCTGCCGCTGGCTTGACAGACGTCAGGCCGCTGAGGGCCACGGTGTGTCATGCTTGATGCATGAATCAGAGCGTACTTCCCACCGCCGATCTGCCCGGCTTCGCCACCGCACCCACCCGCTTCCTGTTCTTCACCGGCAAGGGTGGGGTGGGCAAGACCTCCCTGTCCACGGCGACCGCCATTGCGCTGGCCGACCGCGGCCGGAAGGTGCTGCTGGTCAGCACGGACGCCGCGTCCAACCTCGACGAAATGCTGGGGGTACCCCTGTCCAACCACCCGGTGCCGGTCACGGGCGTACCGGGTCTGGCCATGCTCAACATCGACCCCGACGATGCAGCCGAGGCCTATCGCCAGCGTGTGCTGGCCCAGATGGAAACCGATGCGTCCGATGCCGAACGCCAGACCGTGCGCGAGCAACTGTCGGGCGCCTGCACCACCGAGATCGCGGCCTTCGACGAGTTCGCCGCCCTGCTGGCAGGGGAAGGCGACGGTAGGGCCAGCTATGACCATGTGGTGTTCGATACCGCCCCCACGGGGCACACCCTGCGCCTGCTGAGCTTGCCCAAGGCCTGGACGGGTTTCCTGGCGGGCAACGACCGCGGGGCATCGTGCCTGGGCCCGCATTCGGGCCTGAAGATGCAGGAGGCCCGTTTCAACGCGGCCTTGCGCGCCCTGGGTGACCCGGCGCTGACCACCGTGGTGCTGGTGACCCGTCCTGATCCACGCCCCATGCAGGAGGCCGCGCGCACCTCGGACGAATTGCGGCAATTGGGCCTGTGCAACCAGCGCCTGGCCATCAACGGGGTGTTCCACGCCAGTCGGTCTGACGATCCGGTGGCGCGGGCCATCGAGGTCCTGGGCCGCAAGGCGCTGGACACCTTGCCCGATGCACTGGCCGGCCTGCCGCGCGACGAAATTCCGCTGCGAGCCTTTGACACCGTGGGGCTGCCGGCTCTGCGCGCCCTGTTCGGTGCTCCGCCGACCGGGGTCCCCACGCCGCCGCAGGAGGCTGCCGGCACGGCAACACGCCTGCCCGCCGAGCCCCTGCACCTGCTGGCCGACGAATTGGCGGCCGCGGGTCACGGGCTGATCATGGTCATGGGCAAGGGCGGTGTGGGCAAGACCACCATCGCCGCTGCACTGGCGGTGGGCCTCGTGCAGCGGGGCCACAGCGTGCACCTGACCACGACCGACCCAGCCGCGCACGTGGCCGACACCCTCAACGGCGGCCTGCCGGGCCTGAAGGTGGGCCGCATCGACCCCAAGGCCGAGACCCAGGCCTACATTGCCAAGATCATGGCCAGCCGGGGCAAGGACCTGGACGAGCAGGGCCGTGCCTTGCTGCTCGAAGACCTTCAGTCCCCCTGCACCGAAGAGGTGGCGGTCTTCCATGCCTTCAGCCGCGTGGTCAACGAGGCACGCACCGCCTTTGTGGTGCTGGACACCGCACCCACCGGCCACAGCCTGCTGCTGATGGACGCCACCGGTGCCTACCACCGCCAGATGACGCGGCAGTACGAGGGCAGCGCCAACGCCAAACACATCATCACACCGCTGATGCGCCTACAGGATCCGGACACGACCCGTGTGCTGATTGTCACCCTGCCCGAAGTCACACCTGTCAGTCAGGCGGCCGCGCTGCAGGATGATCTGCGCCGCGCCCGCATCGAGCCCTGGGCCTGGATCATCAACAAGAGCATCGCCGCCACGGGTACTACCGACCCCCTGCTGCAGGCGCGCCTGGCCGGCGAGCACCGCCAGGCCGCACGCATCGCCAGCGGACTGGCCCGCCGCACCTTCGTGCTGCCCTGGTTGCCCGAGCCGCCCGTGGGGGTGGAGGCTTTGGGGCGGCTGGTGTAAGGATCGATCGGATTATTTCAACAACCCACCCAGATCAAAACTCACATCCCCTGCCTGCCAGGGTGTGGGTGACACGCCCGCGTCCAGCAGCTTGCGCGCCTGCAGATGGTCCTTGGCCGCATTGACGCTGTCGACCGCCAGCAGCCGGTCGCCCTGGAAGTGGTAGACGCTGAAGCTGCCGCCCGCCATGTCGCCGCGCACCGCCCAGGCATCGGCTCCCGTGGACAGACCGGCCATCTGCAGCTTGCGGTCGTACTGGTCGCTCCAGAACCAGGGGGTGGCGTTGAAGGGGCGGTCCTGCCCCAGCAGCGCGGCGGCCGCGCTCTTGCCCTGTTCGGTCGCGTTCTGCACCGACTCCAGGCGCAGCAGTGAACCGTCGGCCAGGCGCCGTGCGGTGCAGTCTCCTGCGGCGACGATGGCCGGGTCGCTGGTGCGCCCGCAGGCGTCCACCACGATGCCACGGTCACATGCCAGCCCGGCGTCGCGGGCCAGCTGGTCGTTGGCGACCACACCGATGCCGACCACCACCAGACCGGCCGGCAGTACGCTGCCGTCGGTCAGCTTCACGCCGCTCACACCATTGGCATCGGCCTCAATACCCGCCACCTGGGCGTTCAGCATCAGTTGCACGCCATGGCTGCGGTGCAGGCTGGCGTACCAGTCGGACAGCACCGGGGCCAGCACCCGGCCCAGCAGGCGGGGGGCGGCTTCCAGCACGGTCACGCGAGCGCCTTTCTTGCGCGCGGTGGCGGCCACTTCCAAGCCGATGAAGCCGCCGCCGATCACCACGATGGGCAGGTCTTGTTCAATGCACACCGCCATGCGCTCGGCAATGGCGCTGGCGTCTGCGCGTGAGCGCAGGGGCAACACCCCGGCGGCATGCCCGCCAGTCAAGGGCAGGGCGCGTGGCGTGGCGCCGGTGGCCAGCACCAGGCCGGTGTAGGGCAGGGCGCTGCCATCGGCCAGTTGCAGGGTTTTCGCGTCACGGTCGATGCGTTGCACCGTCAAGCCGGTGCGCAGCTCAATGCCCTTGCGTGCCAGCATCTCCGGCGCGCGCATCACCAGCTGGGCTGCATCCATCTCGCCGGCCAACCAGGCCTTGGACAGCGGCGGACGGTGGTAGGGGCCATGCGGCTCGTCACCCAACAGGGTGATGCTGCCCTCGTAGCCGCCCGCGCGCAGGGCCTCGGCGGCCTGCACGCCGGCCTGGCCGGCACCCACGATGACGATGCCGGGCGCGGTCATTCCTGGCACTCGGGCAAGGTCACCACGCCGCCTTCCAGCGCGGGGCTGGCCTTGATCTGGCAGGCCAGCCGGCTGTTCGGTCGGCGTTCGGCCACCACGTTCTCCAGCATGTCCAGCTCGCCCTGCGAGGGTGGAGGCAGCACGCCGGCCAGCATATCGTCGACGTAGCAGTGGCAGGTGGCGCAGGCGCAGGAGCCGCCGCATTCGCCAATGATGCCGTCGATGCCGTTGGTGGTGGCGCCCTGCATCAGGCTCCAGCCGTCGGCCAGGTCGATGGTGGTGGACTGGCCGTTGGCCTCGACATAGGTGATGTGTGCCATCGTGGTCTTTCTGCGTTGAACTTACTGGGCCTTGAGCTGCAGCACCAGCGGGCTGCGGAAGGTGGACGAGGGCATCCAGGGCAGCTGGTCAGCCACACGCCTGTAGTCGGGCACCACCTGGTGGAATTCCTCGAATGCGATCTTGACCGCCAGACGGGCAATCGCGGTGCCCAGGCAGGCATGCACGCCACCGCCAAAGCCCAGATGGCCACGCGGCTTGCGCGCGATGTCATACACATCGGGATTGGGGTACTGGCGCTCGTCGCGGTTGCCGCTGCCGTAGGCCAGACAGACGAAGTCGCCTTCCTTCATGGTCTGGCCGTGCAGGGTCACGTCCTTCATCAGGCGGCGGCGGAAGCGCTGGGCCGAGGTGTTAAAGCGCAGGCTCTCCTCGATCGCATCAGGCAACAGGGCCGGGTTGGCCACCACGGCGCGGCGTGCCTCGTCAAACGTGGCCAGGTTGTAGGCGAACATCATCATGAAGCCGCCCAGCGATTCCACGCCCGCCATGATCAGCGTGGTGGTGGTCAGTAACACCTCGCGGTCGTCCAGCCGGTCGCCGTCGATCTCGGCCAGCGCGAAGTTGCTGATCAGGTCGTTCTGCGGGCTGGCCCGGCGCATGGCGATGACCTTGCTCGCGTAGTCCTGCATCCAGTTGTAGGCCGCAATGTGTTCCGGCCCCTTGGCGCGGGTGCGGGCATCGCTCTGCACCATCAGCACGGCGTTCTCGCGCACCTCATGCTCGGGCACCAGCGCGTCTTCGCCCATGGGCAGGCCCAGCGCGGCCATCAGCACCTTGACGGTGAACTGCGAGGAGACGTCCTTGAAGTCGAACTCCTTGACGTCCTTGACCTGCGCAAACACCTGTTTCGCCACGTCACGGATCGGCTCTTCCAACGCCATCAGGTTGCGCTTCATGAACGCGTGCTGGATCAGGCCGCGCAGGCGGTCGTGTTTTGGTGGGTCCGAGCTGCCCAGCGTGGCGCCCGCGCGGCCGGGCAGCTCGGTCATCAGGTTGCCGCTGGCGCTGGAATACGTCTGCCAGTCCTGTCCGGCGGTCACGATGTCGCTGTAGCGCGAGAGGATCCACATCTGCGCCTCCTCGCTCCAGAAGCAGGGGAATTCATCGCGCAGGCGCTTGTAGCTGGGGAAGGGATCGGCGTCGATGGCCGGGGAATACGGGTCGAAGTGGAAGCTGCCAAGGCCCATGTGATGTCTCCTGTGGGGTGGATCGTGGGTTGGAACTGTAGGTGCGCCGGCCGAACATGCCACTGCAAAAAGAAGGGACAATTCTTGTACTTTTCGATCAAGGAGACTGACGATGGCGAGAACGCCAGACCGGATCGCCACCGCGCCGTCATCGCGCCGGACCAGCGGCAGCATTCCCAGGTTTTCGCTCTACGGCGAGCCCGCACAGCCCGGTGAGGAACTGCTGCACATCGAAGAGGTGCAGTCGCGCAGTCGCCTCTATCACTGGGAAATCGATGCCCATGTGCACCAGGGGCTCTACCAGATCCTCTGGCTGGCAGCCGGTTCGGCCGAGGTGATGCTCGACGAGTGGCGCGCGCAGGTGCAGGGGCCGGCGGCCATCGTGGTGCCGCCGGGTGTGGTGCATGGCTTTCGCTTCGCTCCGGAGACCGATGGCCGGGTGCTGACGCTCAGTGCCCGGTTTCTGGTGGAAGGCGAGTTCCAGGACATCGGCAAGGCCTTCCGGGCCCTGTTCTCGGCGCCGGGCGTCTTGCACTTTTCCCCGGACGACGGCGAGGCGCATCGGCTCCATGTGCAGCTGGCCGAACTGTCGGCCGAGTTCGCGCTGCCGGGTGCGGCCGATGCGCCGGTGCTGCGCTGGCTGGCGCGGGCGGTGGTCTGGCGGCTGGCACGGGCCAGCGAGCAGGGCCAGCGCGAGGGCGGCGATGCCAAAGCGCACCAGGCCCTGTTCACCCGCTTTCTGTTGCTGGTGGAGCAGCACTTTCTGGAGCATTGGCCGATGGATCGGTATGCCTCGCGCCTGGGTCTGTCCACCCAGCGGTTGAACCGGCTGGTGCGGGCCGAGCGGGGCTGCACCGCGCTGGAACTGGTGCACGAACGCCTGACCCGGGAGGCCTGCCGGCGACTGGTCTACATCGCCGCGCCGGCGGCCAGCCTGGCGCTGGAACTGGGCTTTGAAGACCCGGCCTACTTCTCGCGCTTCTTCAAGCGCCGGACGGGGCAAAGTCCGCAGCAGTGGCGCCGTGCGCACACCGGGCCAGTGTCCCGCGCCTGATCAGTAAGGACGAGCAGGCACCGCCGCCGGCGCCAGAGCCAGGATCTGCTCGCGCAGCCAGCGGTGCGCTGCGTCGCTCTGGTGCTGCCGGTGCCAGATCAGGTACATGGGCATGGTGGGGCAGGGCAGGGGCACGGTGGCGTGGGCCAGGTCGCGCATCAGGCTGTGCTGCAGCAGCGACGGAGCGGTCGCCAGCAGGGCGCTGCCCTTGATGAAGGCTGGCAGACCTGCAAACCCGGGCACCATCAGCACGAACCGGCGTCGTATGCCCCGGGCTTCCAGGGTGCGATCCAGGTACAGCGCACGGCGCGGCTCATAGACCACCGTGGCATGGTCGGCCGCCAGGTAGTCCTCCAGGCTGTCGGGCGCCTGGCGTACCGCCGGATCAAAGAACACGCGGTAGACGTCCTCGAAGATGCGCTGCTGCAGGATGTCACTGCCCTCGGGCGGACGGGGGCTGATGGCGATGTCGCAGATCCGGTCGCGCAGCATCTCCAGGCTGGGCACGTCTGACGGGATGATCCGCAGCGTCACGCCAGGCGCCGCCTCGCGCAGCCGACGAGCGAGCGCCGGCAGCAGCACGTCGCGCTGGAAGTCATTGGCCGCGATGGTCACCGTGGCCTGCCAGCGGGACGGATCGAAGTCGCCCGCGTGGGCAAAGCGCTCGAGCTGGCGCAGCAACGCCCGGGCCTCTTGGGCCAGTTCCTGTGCCCGCGCGGTGGCCACGATGCCCCGGCCACTCTTGACGAACAGCGGATCACCGGTGATGCCCCGCAACTTGTCCAGCTGGTGGCTGACCGCCGACTGGGTGACGCCCAGTTTCTGCGCCGCGCCCGTGACGCTGCCGGCCTCCACCACCGCCACCAGTTGCTGCAAGGAACGGGCGTCCAGATCAGACCAATCGAAATTGCTCATGTATCTGATGATGAAAGAACGGTTCATTTTTGGCAAGCCGTTGGTGACACTCCGCTGTGACACAGATCAATCCACCCCCACGCAGGAGACCGGCCGTGAGCAAGACCATCCCCGGCACCACCCCGTTTGACGGTGACGCTGCCCAAAAAGGCTATGCGTTGAACAAGATGTGTTTTTCGTTCAACGACAAGGCCAACCGTGAGGCCTTCGTGGCCGACCCCGAGGCCTACATGAAACGCTACGGCCTCAACGCGCAGCAGGCCGAGGCCATCCGATCCAAACAGGTGCTGGCCATGATCGCCGCGGGCGGCAACGCCTACTACCTGGCCAAGTTCGCGGGCATCTTCGGGTTGGACATGCAGGACATCGGCGCCCAGCAGACGGGCATGACCAAGGACGAGTTCAAGGCCAAGCTCGTGGCCGCGAATGACCAGTGCTGACAGCGGAGATTTTTCATGGCACAACTCATCGGTGGCCTGGCCACCTCGCACATTCCCGCCATCGGCGGCGCCATCCACAAGGGCAAGCAGAACGAACCCTACTGGAAGCCCTTTTTCGACGGCTTCCCGCCCATCCACCAGTGGCTGGGCAAGGTCAGGCCCGACGTCGTCGTGGTGTTCTACAACGACCATGGGCTGAACTTCTTCCTGGACAAGATGCCGACTTTTGCCATCGGCGCCGCGGCCGAATACCGCAACGCCGATGAGGGCTGGGGCATTCCCACGCTGCCTCCCATGCCCGGTTGTCCGGACCTGTCCTGGCACCTGATCCGCGAGCTGATCGCCAAGGAATTCGACATCGTGACCTGTCAGGAAATGCTGGTGGACCATGCCTGCACACTGCCGTTCAAGCTGTTCTGGCCGAATCACGACGTGGCCCCGGTGCAGATCGTGCCGATCGACATCAACACCGTGCAGTTTCCGCTGCCCACCGCCAAACGCGTCTACAAGCTGGGCAAGGCCGTGGGCGAGGCGATCCAGAGCTGGGACAGTGACAAGCGGGTGGCCGTGATGGCCACCGGCGGCCTGTCGCACCAGCTCGACGGTGAACGTGCGGGTTTCATCAACAAGCAGTTCGACCTGCAGTTCCTGGACAGCATGGAAACCAACCCGGAATGGGCGACGCAGTTTTCCGATCTGGAGCTGGTGGAAAAGGCAGGTACGCAGGGGGTGGAACTGCTGATGTGGCTGGCGATGCGGGCCGCGCTGACGGCCGCCGGTGCTGGCGTGCGCAAGGTGCACAGCAACTATCACATCCCGATTTCCAACACCGCCACGGGTGTGCTGGCGCTGGAGACGGTCTGACTTTTTGTCGGCGTCTGGTGCTGGTAAATAAAGGGAGCCTCTGGCTCCCTTTTCGTTTTGTGTGTGCCAGCGTGTGGGCGCTGCCGTGATCGCCGGGTATCCGTCTCCGCGAATGTCCCCCGGCGGCCTGCGGCCGCCTCCTCCTTTATTTCGCTGCGTCGGACACCCGACACTCACGGCATTTCGGGCGGTGTGGGCAAGCCGGCGGTGGGGAGCCCAGACGCCACTGCGGCGGGAGTATCCGGTGCCTGCCGCAGCGAAATAAAGGAGGAGGCGGCCGCAGGCCGCCGGGGGACATTCGCGGAGGCAGGTGCCGGGTGCTCCCGCCGCCGCCCGATATCTCTGAACGAAACCTCCAGAGCAAAAAAACGGGGACCCGAAGGTCCCCGTCAAAGCATGGAATCGCTGAAGTCAGATCACAGCGAATCGATGAAGCTGCGCAGCTTGTCCGAGCGGCTCGGATGCTTGAGCTTGCGCACCGCTTTCGATTCGATCTGACGGATGCGCTCGCGCGTCACATCGAACTGCTTGCCCACTTCTTCCAGCGTGTGGTCGGTCGACATCTCGATACCGAAGCGCATGCGCAGCACCTTGGCTTCGCGCGGCGTCAGGCTGTCCAGGATTTCCTTGACCACCTCGCGCAGGCCGGCCTGCATCGCGGCCTCGATCGGCGCGGTGTTGGCCTGGTCCTCGATGAAATCGCCCAGGTGCGAATCGTCGTCGTCACCGATGGGGGTTTCCATCGAGATCGGCTCCTTCGCAATCTTCATGATCTTGCGGATCTTGTCCTCGGGCATCTCCATCTTCTCGGCCAGGATGGACGCATCGGGCTCGAAGCCGTGCTCCTGCAGGTGCTGGCGGCTGATGCGGTTCATCTTGTTGATGGTCTCGATCATGTGCACCGGGATGCGGATGGTGCGGGCCTGGTCGGCGATCGAGCGCGTGATGGCCTGACGGATCCACCAGGTGGCGTAGGTCGAGAACTTGTAGCCGCGGCGGTATTCGAACTTGTCCACCGCCTTCATCAGACCGATGTTGCCTTCCTGGATCAGGTCCAGGAACTGCAGGCC
Organism: Hydrogenophaga bisanensis; assembly: GCF_042665135.1. Lineage (NCBI taxonomy): Bacteria > Pseudomonadati > Pseudomonadota > Betaproteobacteria > Burkholderiales > Comamonadaceae > Hydrogenophaga > Hydrogenophaga bisanensis. The sequence goes on along the minus strand of NZ_JBHTBX010000003.1, from coordinate 136,854 downwards.
ACGGTTGGTGTACTTCTTCGCGATCGAGATCACCAGACGCAGGTTGGCCTCGATCATCTCCTTCTTGGCATCGCGCGAATTGGCCTCGCCTTCGTTCATCCGCTTGTGGATGTCCTTGAGCTGGGTCAGGGGCACCACCACGCTGTTCTGGATGTTCAGCAGGCCCTGCTGAAGTTCCTGGATCGGGGGGATGTTGCGTTCCATCACCGGGCTCCAGGGCTTGCCGGCGGCCGCTTCCTTCTCCACCCACTTGAGGTTGAGCAGGTTCTCGGGGAAGGCCGCGATGAACTTCTCCTGTGGCATGCCGCACTTGTCCACGATGATGCGGCGCAGCTCGCGCTCCTTCTTGCGCACCTCGTCCACCTGACCGCGCAGCGTGCTGCACAGCTTTTCGATGGCCTTGGCGGTGAAGCGGATCGTCATCAGGGTTTCGGTGATGCCCTGCTGCGTCTTCATGTAGCTGGCGCTGCCGTAGCCTTCCTTGTCGTAGACCTTGTGCAGCTTCTCGAACTGGGTGCGGATCTTGTCGAAGCGCTCCAGTGCCTCGCGCTTGAGCTCTTCCAGCTTGCGCGACAGCGCCTTGGAACCGCCCTTGCCATCATCGTCGTCGGCTTCGTCGTAGTCGTCGAAGTCTTCTTCGGCCACATAGTCGTCGGCCTCGTCGGCGTCGGCAAAACCATCGACCACGGTGGAGATGACCACCTTGCCTTCACGGATCTCTTCGGCCATGGCCAGCAGCTCGGCAATGGTGGCCGGGCTTTCGCTGATGGCGGCCATCATGTCGTTGAGGCCGCCCTCGATCCGCTTGGCAATCTCGATTTCGCCTTCGCGGGTCAGCAGTTCCACCGTGCCCATCTCGCGCATGTACATGCGCACCGGGTCGGTGGTGCGGCCGAACTCGCTGTCCACGGTGGACAGGGCGGCTTCGGCTTCCTCTTCGGCTTCTTCCTCGGTCGCGGCGGTCGGGCCGGAGTTGGACAGCAGCAGCGTCTCGGCGTCGGGCGTCTGTTCGTAGACGGCCACGCCCATGTCGTTGAGCAGCGAGACCACGACTTCCAGGGTCTCGGCCTCGACCAGCTTGTCGGGAAGGTGGTCGTTGATCTCGCCGTGTGTCAGGTAGCCGCGCGTCTTGCCCAGCTTGATCAGGGTCTTGAGGCGCTCGCGGCGCATCCGGGCTTCTTCTTCGGACAGGACGGTGTCGTCCAGGCCGAATTCCTTCATCAGCGCGCGCTCCTTGGCCTTGCTGATCTTCATGCGCAGCGGCTTGACCTTCTCGACCGGTGCAGCCGGATCGGCGACCACCTCTTCGACGACCTCCTCGGTCAGGTCCTCTTCGATGTCGCTCAGGTCGGCGTCGTCGAAGTCGGCATCTTCCTTCTTTGTTGCGGCTTTGGGCTTGCGGCCGCGCTTGGCCGCGGGCTTGTCGCCAGCGGCGGCGGCCTTGGCCGGACGGCCAGGCTTCTTCTTGGGTGCGGCGACAGCTTCCGCTGTCACATCGAGTTCTTCGGTGGCGGCGGCCTTGGATTTGGTCGTCTTGGTGGTCTTGGCAGTCACGGGGGGAGCAGCTTTCTTTTTGGCCACTTCCGGAGCCGCTGCGGCAGCGCTGGCTTTCTTGGTGGTTTTTGTGCTGGACACGGCAGGCGTACTGGACTTCTTCGCGGGCATGAGGACCTCAAAAAACGTCAGGAAAGGAACCGGCTGGGACACACAAAAATCGCCAAGACGCACCGCGGGCGGTGTTCCGGTGGTTTTTGTCGGGCACAAATCCCGCCTTCGGCCGGGAAAGGCGGGCTGCAAGCTGTCGGGCGAACATTTGGTGTGCAGTCCTTGCGGGTTTCCGTCGGTGCCCGTGGGGCATCCGAGGTGGCCGGGGGAATGTCCCTGATGCCTCGTGCGTGAGGTTGGCCGGTGCCGGAGGTGCTGCTGTCGCGCTTGCGGTGCAAACCCTACATTATACCGGTTGACCCGATTTCAAGTGCTTGATGCGCTCGTTCAGTCGCTTGAATTCATCAAATGCGCCACGGTCACCCTGCTGCACCCGGGCGGCCAGCACCGCCGCCTGCGCACTCAGGGCGTCGATGCGCAGCAGGTCCATCACGCCGGCCAGCTCCGAGAGCTCGGCCTCGGTGTCGGCACCCATGGTCACCTGCTCGACCTCGGCACAGACGAAGGCTTCGTGTTCGTGGCCGCGCAAGGCTTCCCGCAGCACCGCCCAGGGCATGGGGCCGTGTTCGTGGATTTGCGCCTCCAGCCAGGCAAAGACGCTGCCGTGGGGCGCGGGCAGGTGGGCCAGCATCGCATGGTCGTCTGCCGACAGGCTGTCCCACGCCTGGGCGTTGGCCAGGAGGAGGCCCACGGCCCGGTCGGCGCGGGTGACGCTGGCGCGCTGTTCACCCAGCATGCGGGGCGGCGGGGGCGGTTCCCGACGCCATTTGCCGCCACCCCGGGATGGATATCGGGTCGATGCCCCGCTGTCTTGCCGGTAGGACGGGACGCCCGGCCGGGCTGTGGGGGTGTAGGCGCTGGTGTGGTTCATCGGCGCCTCCGCACTGTCCTGGGGGGCGGCGCCGGTGGCTGCTTCCCGGCGGGGGCGGCCAGACGGTGGAGCGGCCTGCCAAAGCTGCAGCAGGTCCTGGCTGGCGATGCCAACCGCCTGGGCGATGTCGCCCAGCAGCTGGCGCTTGAGGGCGCCGTCAGGTAGGGCGCTCCACAGGGGGCGAGCCTGGCTGGCCATGCGGGCCCGTCCCTCCGCGCTGCCGGTGTCGCAGTCGGCCGAGGCGGCCTCCAGCAGGAAGCGCGACAGCGGCAGGGCTTCGCGCACCCGTTCGGCAAAGGCGTCGGCCCCGTGCTCACGGATGAAGCTGTCCGGGTCGTGCTCGGTGGGCAGGAACAGGAACTTGACGCTGCGGGTGTCGGTGGCCAGGGGCAGGGCGGCGTCCAGGGCCTTGCGCGCGGCGCGGCGGCCGGCGGCGTCGCCGTCGAAGCTGAACACCACCGCATCGGTGAACCGGAACAGCTTCTGCACATGGTCGGATGTGCAGGCGGTGCCCAGCGTCGCTACCGCATTGGCAAACCCCAGTTGCGCCAGCGCCACCACGTCCATGTAGCCCTCGGTCACCAGGGCGTAGCCGTGCTGGCGGATGGCGGTGCGCGCCTCGAACAGGCCATACAGCTCCCGCCCCTTGCTGAACACCGGTGTTTCCGGCGAGTTCAAGTACTTGGGTTCGCCCTTGTCCAGCACCCGGCCGCCGAAGCCGATGCACTCGCCCTTGACGTTGCGGATGGGAAACATGACCCGGTCCCGGAAACGGTCGTAGCGCTTGGCCTGTCCGTCGGCACCCTTTTCGTCCTCGTGCTCGATCACCAGCCCGGACTCCACCAGCAGCGGCTCGGCGTAGTCGGGGAACACATTGGCCAGATGCCGCCAGCCTTCCGGGGCATAGCCCAGGCCGAAGGTCTTGGCGATCTGGCCCGACAGGCCCCGACCCTTGAGGTAGGCCACCGCCCTGGGCGAAGCCTTCAGGGCTTTCTGATACGCCACCGCCGCCTTCTCCAGCACATCGGTCAGCGTGGCCTGCTTCTGGCGTTGCCGTGCGGCGCGTTCGCGGTCCTGGGGCGACACGTCTTCCTCGGGCACCTGCATGCCCACCTGCTGGGCGAGGTCCTTGACCGCTTCCACGAAGTTCATCCCCGTGTGCTCCATCAGGAAGCCGATGGCGTTGCCGTTGGCGCCGCAGCCGAAGCAGTGGTAGAACTGTTTGGACGGACTGACGCTGAAGGAAGGTGACTTCTCGCCATGAAAGGGACACAAGCCCATCAGGTTGGCGCCGCCTTTCTTGAGCTGGACGTGCTTGCCCACCACATCGACGATGTCGACGCGGGCAAGCAGGTCCTGGATGAAAGACTGGGGTATGGCCACGGGGCTATTCTCCAACATGACATGAGCACCCTCAGGAGATACCGCACATGACAAGCATCTACGACCAGGACCTGCCCCGCAACGAGGCCAACTTCGCCCCCCTGTCCCCGCTGTCCTTCATCGAGCGCACGGCCGAGGTCTATCCCGACCGGCTGGCCATCGTGCACGGGGGGCTGCGCCAGACCTGGGCGCAGACCTACGCGCGCACCCGCCAGCTGGCCAGTGCCCTGCAGCGCGCGGGCATCGGCAAGAACGACACCGTCGCGGTGATGCTGCCCAACACGCCACCGATGGTCGAGGCCCACTTTGGCGTGCCCATGGCCGGTGCCGTGCTCAACACCCTGAACACCCGATTGGACCCCGAAGCCATCGCTTTCATGCTGGACCATGGCGAGGCGAAAGCGGTGATCGTGGATCCCGAGTTCGCCGGCACCATGGCCAAGGCCCTCCAACTGCGCCAGTCCACCACGCCGCTGCTGGTGATCGACGTGCAGGATTCGCTGTTCAACGGAGAGAGCCAGGCCATCGGCAGCACCACCTACGAGGCCTTCCTCGCCGGCGGAGACCCGGCCTTTGCCTGGCAACTGCCCGGCGACGAATGGGATGCCATCGCCCTGAACTACACCAGTGGCACCACCGGTAACCCCAAGGGCGTGGTCTACCACCACCGCGGCGCGGCCATGAATGCGATCAGCAACGTGCTGGAGTGGGACATGCCCAAGCACGCGGTCTACCTCTGGACCCTGCCCATGTTCCACTGCAACGGCTGGTGCTTCCCCTGGACGGTCGCGGCACGCGCGGGCGTCAACGTCTGCCTGCGCCGCGTGGAGGCGCAGACCATCTTCGACCTGATGCGTGAGCATGGCGTGACGCACTACTGCGGCGCCCCCATCGTGCAGGGCCTGCTGGTCAACGCACCCGCGTCCATGAAAGAAGGCATCCCGGCGGGCGTCAAGGCCATGGTCGCCGGGGCTGCGCCTCCCGCCTCGATGATCGAAGGCATGGAGCAGATGGGCTTCGACCTGACCCACGTCTACGGCCTGACCGAGGTGTATGGCCCGGCCACCGTCTGCGCCAAGCACGACGCCTGGAACGAACTGGACATCGGCGAGCGTGCCCGGCTCAACGCCCGGCAGGGCGTGCGCTACCACCTGCAGCGTGACGTGCGGGTGCTCAACCCCGAGACCCTGCAGCCGGTGCCGCAGGATGGCGAGACCATGGGCGAGATCATGTTCAAGGGCAACATCGCCATGAAGGGCTATCTCAAGAACCCCAAGGCAACGGCCGAGGCGTTTGCCGGTGGCTGGTTCCACAGCGGTGATCTGGCCGTGCAGTACGCCGACGGCTACTTCAAGATCAAGGACCGCAGCAAGGACATCATCATCTCGGGCGGCGAGAACATCTCGTCCATCGAAGTCGAGGATGTGCTGTACCGTCACCCGGATGTGCTGGCGGCTGCGGTGGTGGCCCGTCCCGATCCGAAGTGGGGGGAAACCCCTTGCGCGTTCGTAGAGCTCAAGTTAGGGGCGCAGACCCGTCCCGAGGACATCGTGGCCCACTGCAAGCAGCACCTGGCCGGTTTCAAGGTGCCGCGCTACGTGGTGTTCGGTGAACTGCCCAAGACCAGCACCGGCAAGATCCAGAAGTTCGAACTGCGCAAGCGGGCCGGTTCCGCGTCGGCCATCGACGTCTGATACCCCGTCTTCCTGCCGGCAGGCGGATCAGTCTCCGGCCACCAGACCCTCGCGGCGGGGGTCGGCTCCCCCCAGCCAGCGACCGTCCGGCGCCCGCTGCAGCGCTTGGATGCCACTGGGCATGGGGACCTGGTTCACCGTGTGACCCCGTTGCTCCAGGACCTGGACGGTGCTGGCGGGAAAGCGCTCGGCTTCCAGCAGGACCGGTCCTCCGAGGCTGCCGAAGTTGGGCAGATCGATGGCCGACTGGGGCGACAGGCCGCCGTGCCAGGTGCCCAGCAGGGTCTTGGCGGTGAAGTGGATGATGAGCGCGCCGCCAGGGCTGCCGGTGCTCATCAGCAACTCGCCCGTGGCCCGGTCGAACACCAGCGTGGGCGACATCGACGAACGCGGGCGCTTGCCTGGCTCCACCCGGTTGGCGACGCGGCGACCACTCTCGTCGGCCGGGACAAAGCTGAAATCGGTCAGCTGGTTGTTCAGCAGGAACCCGCCGGGGCGCGCGGGATTCGTGCTGACCATCAGCCGTGATCCGAAGCCCGCTTCGATGGTCGTGGTCATGGCCAGGGCGTTGCCATGGGCGTCCACCACGCTGATGTGGCTGGTGCCGTATTCGGGTTGTTCGGGCATGGGTGCCCACGCTGAGACCCTGCCGGTGGGCTCGCCGGCCTCCACCCGGGCGGCGCGCCTGGGTCCGATCAGCCGGGCCCGTTCGTCCAGGTAGACAGGATCGAGCAGGCTTTGCCAGCGCCCCGCCGGTGGCGCCACCCTCTCTGGATCCGCCACGTAGCGGGCGCGGTCGGCAAACGCCAGGCGGGACGCCTCGGTGTAGGTGTGCAGCCAGGCGGCATCGGGTGTGCCTCCCAGTGCCAGCGCATTACCCGGCGCTCTTGCCAGGAGGCCCAGTATCTGCCCGATTGCCAAGGCCCCCGAACTGGGCGGCGGAAATCCGCAGATGCGCAGCTGGCGCGGTGGCGCTGCATGGTCAAAGCACAAGGGCTCGCGTTCGCGTGGCGTGTAGGCCCGCAGGTCCGCCTGGTCCAGCGCGCCAGGGCGGGACGGATGCTCTCGCACCTTCTGCACGATGGCGTCGGCCACCGGCCCGTCCTGCATGGCCTCGGGGCCTCGTCGGGCGAGCTGGCGCAGCACCTCGGCCAGTTCCGGGTTGCGCAATTGGTGGCCCACCGGGTGGGGCTGGCCGTCCGGCCGGTAGAAATAGGCCCTGGCCACCGGGTCATCCCGCAGGGCCTGCTCGGCGGCCAGCAGGGTGTGCAGCCGCGGGCTGAGCTCGAAACCGTCGTCGGCCAAGCGGATGGCGGGCTCGAACAGCCGGCCCCATGGCAAGCGTCCGTGTTGCCGGTGGGCCATGCCCAGCATCGACACGGTCCCCGGCACGCCCACCGATTGGCTGCCGACCACCGCCTGCATGAAAGGCACGGGTTTGCCGTCCGGCCCGACGAACATGTCAGTGCGCACGCCTCGCGGTGCCGTCTCCCGCCCATCAAAGGCCTGCACGCGCCGGCCATCGTGGTGCAGCAGGAAAGCGCCACCGCCGATGCCGCTGGATTGCGGCTCCACCAGCGTCAGCACCATCTGCGCGGCAATCGCCGCGTCGATGGCACTTCCCCCCGCCCGCAACATCTCCAGCCCGGCTGCCGAGGCTGCCGGGTGGGCGGTCGCCACCGCATGCCGGTCAAAGCTCCGGCCGATTCGAAGTCGCTGGCCGGACGGACCTTCGGGCTGAATCAGGGCTTCTTCGGCTCGGGTATGCTTGCCGGGGTATGGTGCAAGGCTGTCGGAAGCGGCGCAAGCGGTGAGCAGCACGGCGGCCAGACAGGCCGCCCAGGTCCGTGGCAGGGTGTCATGGCGATGTGTGCGATCGTTCATGTTCGGTGGCCTCGCTGGACAGGCGGTGGTGGCTGACAGCCCCTGGCGTGTGATACGTCAACGACAGGTCGACAGCCTCGCGCTAAGGTTGAATGTGCTGAAAATACCACGCTAGATCTCGCCGCAAGGACGCTGGATGACATTGTCGCCCCCCCTTCCCACCCGTGTGCCGGTCATGACGGATCCGGTGGATACACCTGTCCGAAGCTTGCCGCAGTTGCAGGCATCCCTGGACCTGCAGCGTCGAAAGCCCATCGTCGGGCTGAGGCAGGCCCTGGTGGAGCTGGGGCTGATCGACGGGGTCACGGCGCAACGCCTGGCCAACGAAGACCCGGACCTGTTCCGCTCCCGCTCGTCCGAGCTGGTCATGCGCACCCTGGTCACCGACGATGAACTGCAGCGTGCCCTGGCCCGGGTGGCGGGTCTGGTCGAGATCGATCTGATGGACTTCAGCCTCGAGCGTGACGCGTTCAAGCTCATCACGGTGCCCCAGGCCCGCAGCCTCAACGTCGTGCCGCTGGGGATGACCAACGATCAGCTGGCGGTGGCCTCCTGCACGCCCACCAGCGCGGACCTTCAGCGCCAGCTGAGCAATCTGTCGGGGCACTCGGTTCTGCTGGTGTGGGCGCCGCGGTCGGCCATCGCCCACCGGCTGGATTTGCAGGAGCGCATGACCCGCGACGCGCTGGCACATGGGGAGGTCTCGGCCAGGGATGTCCGCCAGCGGCTCATGCCCAACGGCCAGTCCACAGGGGCAGCCGCGACGCTGGGACTGGAAGACCTGGTGGTCCAGGCCATGTCCGAAGTGGGCACCTCCAACGAGGCCGAGCAGTTGGCCTCAGCCGCCGAGTCGGCGGGCATGGTCCGGCTGGTCAACGAGATGATCACCGAAGCCCAGCGCACGCATGCGTCGGACATTCACATCGAGTCCAATGCGGGCGATGCCATGACATCGATCCGCTTCCGTCGCGATGGCGATCTGGAGCCTTACCTGATGCTGCCGGCCCGCTTGCGTGGTCCGCTGGTCTCGCGCATCAAGATCATGTCCAAACTGGACATCGCCGAGCGGCGCCGACCCCAGGACGGCAAGATCGATTTCTCCGAGTACGGTGGGCAGCAGCTGGAACTTCGCGTGGCGGTGATGCCCACGCACGATGGCCTGGAAGATGTCGTCCTGCGGCTGCTGGAGTCGGCCAAGCCGCTGCCCCTGTCTAAGCTGGGGCTGCAGCCCCGCGACATGGACATCATCGCCAGTTTCTCGCAACGCAGCTTCGGCATGGTGCTGGCCGCCGGCCCCACCGGCTCGGGCAAGACGACGACCCTGCACTCCATGCTGGCCGAGGTCAACACCCCGGACAAGAAGATCTGGACGGCGGAAGACCCGATCGAGATCACACAGCCCGGTCTGCGCCAGGTACAGATGAACTCCAAGATCGGCCTGACCTTTGCCAACGCGATGCGGGGGTTTCTGCGGGCCGATCCCGACATCATCATGGTGGGCGAGATCCGGGATGCCGAGACGGCCAAGGTGGCCATCGAGGCGTCGCTGACCGGTCACCTGGTGCTCTCGACCCTGCACACCAACAACGCCAGCGAGAGTGTGGTGCGCCTGCTGGACCTGGGCATGGACCCGATGAACTTCGCCGACTCGCTGCTGGGCATCGTGGCCCAGCGCCTGGTGCGTCTGCTCTGCGACCGTTGCGCCGTGATCCAGCCCATGGACGAGCAGGACTGGAACGCCTTGCTGGCCGAATACATGGAAGGCAGCGACCTGAGCCACGCCGAGGCGCAGGAGCGGCTGTTCAAGGCCACCGATGCGCACTCGTCTGGTGAGATCCGCGTGCGCCGGCCGGTCGGCTGCGAGCATTGCGGCGGCAAAGGCTACAAGGGGCGTATCGGCATCTACGAGATCCTGCAGAACTCCCGCTCGATCAAGCAGCTGATCCAGGACCGGGCGCGGCCCTCCGAGGTGTTCGACACGGCGGTGCGTGAAGGCATGCGCAGCCTGCGTCATGACGCGCTGGAGAAGGTCGTGCAGGGGCTGATCGACCTCAAGCAGGCCCGTCTGGCGTACCGCTGATCATGCCCACAAGCGCGCCCGCCTGGTCTGGTGGCCTGTCATCGCAGGGACTCGATCCTTGAGCACCGGTCCCTCGTCCCTCATGGGCCTGGCCGAGCACCCGGAACGGCGCTCTGCCCACACCCTGGCACAACTGCAGCTGGCCATGGAGCTGCAGCGGCAGGTGCCCATCCTGAGCTTGCGACAAGTCATGCACAAGTTGCATCTGCTGGACGAAGCGACGCTGGCGGTGCTGGAGTGGGAGGATCCTGAGCTGTTGCGCTCCCGGTCCCGCGTGCTGGTCGAGCGACTGCTGATCACCGACGAAGAGTGGCACCGGGCCATGGCGATCGTGGCGGGATTGGTCGAGATCGACGTCGCGACCTTCTCCATCGATCCCCGTGCGCTGGACCTGCTCCCCCTGCAGAAGGCCATGCTGCACCGGGTGGTGCCACTGGGCATGCTGCACGACCTGTTCATGGTCGCATCCAGCAAACCGACCAGTGTGGATCTGCTGCACGAACTGGTGTCCGCCTCGGGCCACTCGGTGGCGATGGTATGGGCCAGTGCCGATGACATCGACCGGCGTCTGGCGTTGTTGTCCAAGGCCTCGGGTGTGACATTGCCTCCGGTGGTCGAGCCCACGCCCCCGGCCCGCAAGACACCGCCGCCCCCACCGGCCACGGTGCAGGACGAACTGGTTCAGTTGGCCATGCAGGAGGTGGGGGCCACCCCCGATGCCGCCGAAATGGCGGCCATCAGCGAAAGCTCCGGCGTGGTCAGGCTGGTCAAGCGCACCATCGCCGAGGCGCTGCGCACGAACACCTCGGACATCCACATCGAGTCGAACCCGGGCGATGAGCCCACCTTCATCCGCTTCCGGCGGGATGGAGATCTTGAACAGCATCTGGTCCTGCCGGCCAAGTTGCGGGCACCGCTGGTCTCGCGCATCAAGATCATGGCCAAGCTCGACATTTCCGAGCGCCGCCGGCCGCAAGACGGCAAGATCGATTTCTCGGAGTTTGGCGGTCCCAAGCTGGAACTGCGTGTGGCCGTGGTGCCCACCCATGACGGTCTGGAAGATGTGGTGCTGCGCCTGCTGGCGTCCTCCAAGCCGCTGCCGCTGAGCAGCCTGGGTTTCCAGCCCCGCGATCAGGACATCGTGGCCTCCTTTTCTGCGCGCTCCTTCGGCCTCATCCTGGCCGCCGGGCCCACCGGATCGGGCAAGACGACCACGCTGCATTCGATGCTGGCCGAGGTCAATACGCCCGAGAGGAAAATCTGGACCGCAGAGGATCCGATCGAGATCAGCCAGCCCGGCTTGCGCCAGGTGCAGGTCAATCCCAAGATCGGCGTCACGTTTGCCAGTGCCATGCGCAGCTTCCTGCGGGCCGACCCCGACATCATCATGATTGGCGAGATCCGGGACGCGGAGACGGCGAAGATCGCCATCGAGGCCTCACTGACCGGTCACCTGGTGCTCTCGACCCTGCACACCAACAGCGCCAGCGAAAGCGTGGTCCGTCTGCTTGACCTGGGCATGGACCCGATGAACTTCGCCGACTCGTTGCTGGGCATCGTGGCCCAGCGTCTGGTCCGCCGCCTGTGCCGCCAGTGCGCGGCCGCCAGCGAACTGGATGACCGCGGCTGGCAGGATCTGGTCAAGGAGTACCGGCAAGGCAGTCCCCTGACCGAGCAGCAAGCCGCAGAGCGCTTGCTGGACGCTGCGGGGGTGTCGTCGCCGGCAGCGGTGCGCGTGTGGCATCCGGTGGGGTGTGAGCGCTGTGGCGGAAAAGGCTACAAGGGGCGCCAGGGGGTGTATGAACTGCTGCAGAACAGTGAAACCATCCGGCAGCTGATCCAGGAGCGGGCGAGACCGGCGGGCATCTTTTCCGCGGCCGTGACCGAGGGCATGCGCAGCCTGCGGCATGATGCGCTGGAGAAGGTGGTCCAGGGACATCTGGACATGGCCCAGGCCAGGGCCGCGTATCGCTGACGCGCATCGGCTAAGCTAGCCGGTAGCGGTCGCTGGCAGGTGCCCGGCCGTGTCTTCAGGGGAAATCATGAGTACAGAACCACGCACCGCGGTCGCACCCCAGGTGGCGGCGCGCAATTTGCCCGAACTGCTGCAGGCACTGCAGTCCCTGCGGCGCGCGCCCATCGTTGACCTCAAGCAGGCGCTGATGCAACTTCAGGTGCTGGACGAGGCCACCATCACGGCGCTCGACCAGGAGGACCCGCAGCTGTTCCATTCGCGCTCCCGCAAACTGGTGGAGCGGGTGGTTGTCAGCGAATTCGACTGGCACCGTGCCATGGCCCGTGTGGCCGGGCTGCCCGAGATCGACGCGTTGACCTTCGAGATCGACCCCAAGGCGCTGGAGGTCGTGTCCATCGATCAGGCCCGTCTGTACGGCGTGCTGCCGCTGGGCATGGTCGACGAGCTGTTCTTCGTGGCCGCCAGCAAGCCGACCAGCGATGAACTCCAGCATCAGCTGCAGGTCGCCACGGGTGGTCGCAGCATGCCCATGGTCTGGGCGTCGGCCGATGCCATCGACCGACGCCTGGATCAGCTGGGCTCGCCGCTGATCTGAGGTCGCGTCAACGCGGTGCCAGACGGATGGCACCGTCCAGGCGGATCACCTCGCCGTTGAGCATGTCGTTCTCGATGATGTGCTTGGCCAGCTTGGCGTAGTCGGTCGGGGTGCCCAGGCGGCTGGGGAAGGGCACGCTGGCGGCCAGCGCGTCCTGCACCTCCTGCGGCATGCCGAACAGCATGGGCGTACCGAAGATGCCGGGTGCGATCGTCATGTTGCGGATGCCGTTGCGCGCCAGGTCCCGAGCGATCGGCAGGGTCATGCCCACCACACCACCCTTGGACGCCGCATACGCCGCCTGGCCGATCTGGCCATCGTAGGCCGCAACGCTGGCGGTGGAGATCATCACACCGCGCTCGCCCGTGGCCTCGGGCTCGTTCTTGCACATGGCATCGGCCGCCAGACGGATCATGTTGAAGCTGCCCACCAGGTTGACCATGATGGTCTTGGTGTACACCGCCAGCGAATGGGCGCCGTTCTTGCCCACCGTCTTTTCGGCCGGTGCAATGCCGGCGCAGTTGACCAGACCCATGAGCTTGCCCATGGACACGGCCTTGGCCACCACGGCCTGGCCATCGGCTTCGTTGCTGACGTCGCATTTGACGAAGGCGCCGCCGATCTCCCTGGCCACGGCTTCGCCTTTCTCGACCTGCATGTCGGCAATGACGACCTTGCCGCCATTGGCGGCCAGCATGCGGGCCGTACCTTCGCCCAGGCCCGACGCGCCGCCGGTGACGATAAAGACCTTGCCTGCGATTTCCATGATGTGCTCCTCGTTGGGGTGGGATGGATGATCAAGTTGACGTTGACGTAAACGTCAATTATCGCCCACAAAAAAGCCCGCGAAAAGCGGGCTGTCAGGAGATCACTTGTACCCGACGCGGTCCAGCATCTGCTGCACCTTGGTCATGTGGCGGGCCACGGAACCCAGCGGAATGGTCTCCGCCTTGAAGTTCTCGCCCCCCATGGCCTTGAGGGCCGGGTTGTCGATCTTCACCCCCTTGGCGGCAGCGAACTCGTTGTTGCCGTTGGCAAAATACTCTTGGGCGAAGGGGCTGGCCAGGTATTCCATGAAGACGATCGCGTTGTCACGGTTCTTGGCATGCTTGGCCACGGCGGCGCCGGCAATGTTCACATGCGTACCGCTGGTGCCCTGGTTGGGGAACACCACCTTGATCTTCTCGACCACGGCGCGGTCCTCGGCCTTGGTCGACTTCATCAGGCGGGCCAGGTAGTAGGTGTTGGTGATGGCCACGCCGCACTCACCGGAGGCCACGGCCTTGATCTGGTCGGTGTCGCCGCCCTTGGGTGCGCGGGCCATGTTGTCCACCATGCCCTTGAGCCAGGCTTCGCCCTTCTGGTCGCCCAACCGTTCGACCACCGTGGCAAACAGCGACAGGTTGTACGGATGCGATCCCGAACGGGTGCAGAGCAGGCCCTTGAGCTTGGGGTCAGCCAGTTGCTCATAGGTGGCCACATCGGCGGCCTTCACGCGAAGCGGGTCATAGACGACGACACGGGCCCGGGTGGAGAAGCCGGTCCAGGTCACACCGTCGGCCGTGGCGTCGGCGCGCAGGTTGGAGGGAATGGCGGCATCGAGCTTGGCCGACTTGATCGGCTGGAACAGGCCCTGGCTGTCGGCGCTGGCCATGCGGGCGGCGTCCACCAGCAGCACCACGTCGGCAGGCGAGGCAGCACCTTCAGCCTTCAGTCGGGCAATGATGCCGGCATCGTCGGCGTCCACCCGGTTGATCTTGATGCCGGTGGTCTTGGTGAAGTTGTCGTACATGGCCTCGTCGGTCTGGTAGTGACGGGCCGAGTAGAGGTTGAGCACCTTGTCCTGTGCCTGTGCGGCCAGGGCTGCCGCGGCGGCGGCCAGAACGATCGGGAGCTTGGCAAGGAATCGCATGCGAGTTGTTTCCGTGGAAAAGGGTCGGTCAGGCTGTCTCGCAAAGACAGTCAACGCGTATCGTAACATTAATGCGAATGGTTATTGATAAAAACCACACGACAGACGAAAAAAAGCCCCGGCTTGCGACCGGGGCTCTAAGGGGTCCGATGAAATCCGATTTCGAAAAGGACCCGAGGAGACAACCAGAAAAACGGCTGGGGTTGCCAGCACCGCCTCTCAAGGTCTGATGCCAGTATGCCCCTGATCGCTTCCCGAGCCCTTGACCTTGGTCAAGAAGCGGCGAAAGAAGCGACGCCGTGTCAATCAGCGCTTCTTGGTGGTCGTGGCCTTGGCGGCGTTCACGGCCTGGCTGGTGACGGCATTGAAGTTGGCTTCGGCCATTTCAGAGGCCTGCTTGACGGCCTTCTGAACGGACTCCATGGCGTTGTTGGCGGCGGACACGGCGCTCTTCATCACGGCCACGGCGGTCTCGGAACCGGCGGGAGCGTTCTTGGCGGCATTGTCGACCACGGCCATGAACTTCTTCTGGGCGTCGGCGGCCTGGGCTTCAGCGGCCTTGCCGAACTCGGCCCCGGTGCCCGAAGCGATGTCGTACAGGTGGCGGCTGTAAGCCACGGTCTTTTCGGCCAGGGGCTGCATCAGGCTGGCTTGCAGGGTCAGCAGTTCCTGGGCGTCCTTGACGGACATCATGGCCTGGGTGTTGTTGGCGGCTTCGGCCATGGCGGCCTTGGTGGCCTGGATGTTCAGCTCGACGAGCTTCTCGACGCCTTCAAAGGCCTTCTGGGTCAGGCCGAAGAGGGTTTCGAGGTTGGATTTCTGGGCGGCGACGATTTGTTCAGCGGTCAACATGTTCATACTCCTTGATGGTTGATCTGGGGGGTAGTTGAAGCCTGCGTGGAACACCGCGCTGTCTGGACGCTGTTCTTGTCGTTCGCTTTGCTGCGCTGCAACATGACTCGAATTATAGGCATCCGACCGTTGGATGCAAGGCTTTTTTGTTGCGGTGCAGCAAATTAGTGTCCATCGCCTAGAACCGGGGTCGGCTGGTCGGTCTTGGCGGCGCAGCCACAATCGGGCGTCTGTCTTGTCAGCCCTCTGCCGTGCACGTTTACTACGCCGACCATTTCGTCCTGCCCTTGCCCCAGGGGCATCGCTTCCCCATGGCCAAGTACGGTCTGCTGCGGCAGCGCCTGGACGGCCTGCCGGGTGTCAGCCTGGCCGAGGCACTGCCCGCAACCGATGGCGAACTGGCGCTGGCACACACGCCGGCTTACATCGCAGCGGTTCGCAACGGGACGCTCAGTGCGGCGGCCCAGCGCGAGATCGGATTTCCCTGGAGTCCGGCCATGGCCGAGCGGGCGCGGCGATCGGTCGGCGCGACTGTCCAGGCCTGTCGCATCGCGATGGCCGGGGATGGCCTGGCCGCCAACATTGCCGGGGGCACCCACCATGCCTATGCCGACAAGGGCAGCGGGTTCTGCGTCTTCAACGACTCGGCGGTCGCTGCCCGGCTGATGCAGGCCGAACATGCCCGGCGCCAGCGCCCAGCTGGCGTGCTGCGGGTGGCGATCATCGATCTGGATGTCCACCAGGGCAACGGCACCGCGAGCATCTTTGCGCGTGATGAGTCGGTTTTCACGCTGTCCCTGCACGGTGCGCGCAACTTCCCGTTCCGCAAGGAGCCGAGCGACCTGGACGTGGAGTTGCCCGATGGTTGTGCCGACGCCGAGTACCTCGAAGCGCTCGAACAGGCATTGAATGAGCTGGAACGCCGGTTTGACCCGGGCCTGATCATCTACCTGGCGGGCGCCGATCCGCATGAGGGTGACCGCCTGGGTCGACTGAAGATCAGCTACGACGGGCTGGAGGCCCGTGACCGTCGTGTGATGGACTGGGCCTGGCAGCGACGCGTTCCGTTGGCATTTTCGATGGCGGGCGGATACGGCACCGACATCGAAACCACCCTGACGGTGCAGACGAACACCTATCGCGTGGCGCTGGACTACCACGCCCGCTGGCAACGCTCGCGAACGTGACAGGGGGTGGCGTGTGCCACAGGCAGAATCGCGACCATGAACGCTGCCTCTCCCGTCCGCCCGCAAGCCCGCCCCCGCGACCATTACCGCGTGTTTCGTCCCATCGGCACGCGCTGGATGGACAACGATGTCTACGGGCACGTCAACAACGTCGTCTACTACAGCTGGTTCGACACGGCGGTCAATGCCTGGCTGATCGAGCAGGGCGCGCTGGACATCCACGCCGGTGAGGTCATCGGTCTGGTCATCGAGACCCAGTGCAACTACTTCGCGCCCCTGGCGTTTCCCCAGACCATCGAGGCCGGCCTGCGCGTGGCGCATCTGGGTTCGTCCAGTGTGCGTTACGAGGTTGGCCTGTTCGCCCAGGGCGAGCCGCTGACGGCCGCCTGCGGACACTTCATCCATGTGTACGTGGACCGCCAGACGCGGCGTCCGGTGCCCTTGCCCCCCAGCCTGAAGACCGTCCTGCAGACCGCGCTGTGACACGGGCGGTTGCGCCAGACGGCGCTGACATAATTGACGTTTACGTCAACGTAAATCCAGGAGACAACACATGAGCCAGAACCCGACGGCGCCAGCCGTGACCGACGCCGCCAGCGTGGATGCCGCCATCACCAGCCGGATGTCCGCCCGGGCCTTTCTGCCCACGGCGATTTCCCGCGAAACGATCGAGCACATCCTGACGGTGGCCAGCCGGGCCCCGTCGGGCACCAATACCCAGCCGTGGAAGGTGTACGTGCTGCAGGGCGCCAGCCGTGACAGCCTGGTGGACAAGTGCTGTGCGGCGCATGACGCCCTCAGGGCCGATCCCTCGCTGGCCGAACAGTATCGCGAGGAATACGACTACTACCCCCCGCAGTGGGTCAGTCCGTACATCGACCGCCGCCGCGAGAACGGCTGGGGCCTGTACGGCCTGCTGGGCATCGGCAAGGGCGACAAGGACCGGATGCACCTGCAGCACCAACGCAATTTCCGTTTTTTTGACGCGCCGGTGGGGCTGATGTTCACCATCGACCGGGTCCTTGGCCGAGGCTCGCTGGTGGACTACGGCATGTTCCTGCAGAACATCATGGTCGCGGCGCGCGCGCAGGGACTGCACACCTGCCCGCAGGCCGCGTGGAACGGCTTTGCGCGCATCATCCTGCCGCACATCGGGGCAGGTGAGGGCGAGATGCTGGTGTGCGGCATGGCCCTGGGCCATGCCGATCCGGACGACAAGGTCAACGGATTCCACACCCCGCGCGAGCCAGTGTCTTCGTTCACCCGCTGGCTGGACTGAGGTCGTCGTTCAGTAGGGGTCCGGCACAAACCGGCCCTCTCCCGGGAACGGGTCGGGCCGGTGCCAGCGGCGCGGCCGGATGATGCCCATGGCCACCAGCTTGTCATGGCTGTCGTACCGGATGCTGACCACCTCGTCCGGCTGGTCGCTTAGCCGCTCGAATTCGGTTCGTCTGGCCCGATCGAACTCGCGCTCACCGTGGCCGGTGCCCACCGATGGCGCCGCCGCAGAAGGGCCGGAGCGTCGGCTGGAATAGGGGGTGACCCGGTCGGGGTCCTGCCATTCGGGCGCGGGCCACTCTGGCGTCACCACCACCGGCCGTTCACGAAAAACCGCCACCCCGATCACGCCGACATCGTCCGGTCGACCCGTGCGTGCCGCGTAGGACCGGCTGATGCGGGTGAAGTGAAAGGCCGCAATCTCACGTTCGGACTTTCGCCACCCGGCGATTTCGGTCCGGTCCCAGGGGCGCACCACATAGCCGGCCTGATCCGTGGCGGCGGTCTCGCCGCTGATCACATTGATGCCATCGACCGACACAACCCCCAGCAGTCGTTCCGGTGTCCGGTTCCGCAGTTCGATGGCATATCGAACACCCGGCTCGCCCGCGATCCAGCGTTGACCACGGTGCTCGTAGACCGGGATCTCACGGCCGCGCTGGCGGTCGATCACCCGCAGATCCATCCATCCCCGGTCGGCGGCCTGCACGGGCAGGGTGGTCAGCACCGGTGCGGCGGCCAGCAGGCCGATGAGGTGGCGGCGATTGAGCTTGGGAGACGCGTTCATGAGGCACCTTGAAGGGCAGTGGATGATGGAAAGCATTGGGCATGGCCAGCGTATCCGGCCCTTGGGGTGGGCTGCAACGGCCTGTAAAAAGATGCATGCCCGCTTTACCGCCGTGGCATCGGGCGATCTCTGCTACAAACCCGGCAAGGGTGCCACCCGGTGCCCTCAAGGATGCCCAATGACTGTGTTTCGCCGTGTTGAACTCTTCACCGACCCCGAAGGCCTGGCGCGCTTTCGGGAAGACGACCTCGCGCTGGATGAAGGCTCGCCAGCGGCGCGGTTGTCCAGCCTCATGCCTGTCTCTGGGCTGCAACTGCGCCAGAGCCCGGTCGGATTCCGCAGTGAGTTCCACTGCACAGGTGCCCCGCAGTGGCTGTTCGTCCTGCGCGGCTGCATGGAAATCGGGCTGCGGGATGGCACCACCCGTCGCTTCGGCCCAGGCGAGCACTTCTTCTCCAACGACACGTTGCCGCCGGGGGCCACGTTTGACCCGGCGGTGCACGGCCACTGCAGTCGGCAGGTCGGTGACGAACCGCTGGTGACCGCCTTTGTGCGTGTCTGAGGCGATCAGCCGATGGCGGTTGCTGCATCAGGCAGCTTCACCCGCAGAAGGGCGCGGACGAAGCCATGGTCGCTGCGGGCGCGGCTGCGCCCCTCGTGCAGGTGGTCATTGAAGACCTCCACACGCACCACATCCCCGATGGCTCGCGGGTTGTCGGCCACAAACTCCTCGCTGACCAGCACCTGATCGAGCACTTCCGGGTAGCCCTGATGGATGTGCGAATAGGCCACGTCACGTCGCAGCGCTGCACCGGCCTGCACATCCCAGGCATTGAACAGGGCCGCATCACGGGCGCCCTTGTCATAGGCCGTCTGCGAGGTGGCGGCGATCAGCTGGGTGGTCACGCTGTGCGGACTGTCGTTGAGGTCGCCCATCAGCACCAGCGGCAGCCGGGTGCGGTGCAGCAGTTCGACCACCTTCAGCCGCAGGGCCAGGGCTTCGGCGGCACGCATCATCAGCGATCGCAGCGAGGCGACCGCCTGCACGGTCGGATCGTCCGGATCTTCCAGCGGTTCCCCTTGCTGGTCCTGCAGGAACTTGGGTCGCTTGGACTTGAGGTGCGCGGTGATCACGCAGACCGGCTGGCCATGTTTCATGCGCAGCCGTGCCATCAGCGGCGGACGCTCGAAGGCGCGATGCGGCCCCAGGCCCGGCACATCGAGCACCGCTGCCGCAGGGAAGTCCTGCCAGGACTCCACCGCATCGACCTTCAGCCGCGTGACCAGGCCAACCCTGGGCGTGCCCTGCGCGCCGTGTTCGTCTGGGCCGTTCCCAGCTCCTGGCACCATGACCGATCCGTACTGCAGGCCGCTGCGGGCGATGGCGACGCGCAGGGCCACCTCGTCCCAGACCTCCTGAACCGCCAGGACGTCGGCGTTGAGGGTGCGAAAACGATCACCCAGCCAGTCGGCCTTGCGCGTGAACTCATCCTGGCTGTAGGCGGACTGGTTCGCATAGAAGGCTCGGCCAGGCTGGGCCAGGTTGAGCAGATTGCAGGTGGCCACGGTCAGGGTGGCCCAACGTGACAAAGCCCCGGAACCACCGTTGCCGGTGGTCGTCGGGGCTTGATCTTCAGGACTCGTGCGCTCGGTGTTCATGAGCGCACTGTAACCACCCCTTCAGGGGTGGCACGGATCAGCGGATTCGTCCGTAACTGGTGCGCAGCGGATCGGCGCCACCGCCGCCGCGTTGCTTGTCGCCGCCCTTGTTCTTGTGACGGTTGCCGGTGCGCATGGCGTCGATGCTGGTGCGCAGCGGATCCGGCTGACCACCGGGGGCGGCAGAGCGCGGACGTGGCTCGCGGATGCGCAGCTGTCCCAGGTGGGCGTTCGGGCCGGGCTGACGCTCGGGCCGATCACCTTCGCCGTCCCAAGCCCTTTCCGGGCGGGGGCCGCGTTCCTGACGCGGCGGACGGTCATTGCGGGGTGCCTGGGCCTGCTGTCCCTGGCCTTGACCCTGCCCCTGGCCGCGACCACCGCGGCGGCGTCGCGAGCGACCGGTGCCATCGCCTCGTGGCCCTTGCTGGGACCGGCCGGCTTCACCTTCGCCCTGTGACGGGTTGCCTTCGCCATCGCTGCCGGCGGCGCTCTGCGGACGCGGGCTACGGGCTTTGGGCTGGCCTTCGGCGGCCTTTTTCTCGCGGATGCGCTGCATCATCTCCTGACGGGCCGCCTTGGCGGCGGCGGCCATCACCTCGCGGCTGGGCGGCTTGCCGGCGCCGCCCCACAGGGTCTGGCGACCCATGGCGATGGGTTCGGCAATCTCGCCGGGTTCAGGCATGAACTCCTGGAAGATCTCCACAGGAATCTGCTGCTTGGTGAAGCGCTCGATCTCCATCATGAAGCCTTCCTCGTCCAGGCAGACGAGGTTGACCGCCTGACCTTCGCGGCCTGCCCGGCCGGTGCGGCCGATGCGGTGAACGTAGTCTTCCGGGATATTGGGAATTTCGTAGTTGACGACGTGCGGCAGGTCATCGATGTCGATGCCTCGGGCAGCGATGTCGGTGGCGACCAGGGCCCGGATTTCGCCGCTCTTGAAACCGGCCAGTGCCTGGGTGCGTGCACCCTGGCTCTTGTTGCCGTGCAGGGCCATGGCCTTCACGCCGTTCTTGGTGAGGTAGTCGGCCACGTTGTTGGCACCGAACTTGGTGCGCGTGAACACCAGCACCTGGCTCCAGTTGTGCTGCTGGATGATGTGGACCAGCAGCGCCTTCTTCTTGTTGCGGCCCACCGGGTGGATGACCTGGGTGATGCGCTGGACCGTGGTGTTCGGCGGCGTGACCTGGATGTGCTGCGGGTCATGCAGCAGACCGCCCGCCAGGTCGCGGATCTCGTCGCTGAAGGTGGCCGAGAACAGCAGGCTCTGCTTGGCCTTGGGTAGCAGGGCCAGCACCTTCTTGACGTCGTGGATGAAGCCCATGTCCAGCATGCGGTCGGCTTCGTCCAGCACCAGCACCTGCACGGTGGACAGGTCCAGATGGCCCTGCTGGTGCAGGTCGAGCAGGCGTCCGGGGGTGGCGACCAGGATGTCGACGCCCTTCTTCATGGCGTTGATCTGGGGGTTCATGCCCACGCCACCGAAGATGACCGCAGAGGTCAGCGGCAGGTGCTTGCCGTACGTGCGCACCGACTCCTCGACCTGGGCCGCCAGTTCGCGCGTGGGGGTGAGCACCAGGGCACGAATGCCGATGCCACCGAACTGGCTGCGGGCCCGATCGGCCTGCGAGAGTCGCTGCAGCAGGGGCAGCGTGAAAGCCGCGGTCTTGCCGGTGCCGGTCTGTGCGCCTGCCAGCAGGTCGCGTCCGGCGAGCACGGCCGGGATGGCCTCGACCTGGATGGGGGTGGGGGTCTCGTAGCCCTGTTCGCGCACCGCTTGCACGATGGCCGGGGCCAGGTTCAGTTCGTCAAAGTTCATTGGCAGTAGGGGCGCCCGTCCAGGGCGCTGGGGGCATCGGCCACTCCCGATGGCGGGTTGCCAAAGGGCCAGAACGGGCTGATGGATACAGGAATGGGCGCCACCTGGGTTTGGGTGTTCGCCCCGGCGTGATCGCCGGTGCCGGGCCGACTGGAGTGCCCGAACAGGGCGTATTGTCGCACGGCTTGCAGCCTGTCTGCTCAGCGCACCCGTTCAACGCCTGCCGAACCCTTTCGGAGGTGTCCGAATCCATAATGCTTTCTTAGTCAATCCCAGCGCCATCGACCATGCATGCCCCCCAGCTGATCCGTTCCGGCATTGCCAACGACACGGGCAAGCTGCGTCCGACCCTGCAGCACACGCTGGAGGCGGCGCTGTCGATTTCGGACGCCATGATCGACGAGTTGCTGGAGGCGCTGGCGCCGGCCTGCGATCTCTCCAGGCCGTCGGGTCTGCCCATGGGGCTGGAACTGGTGGATGTGGTCACGGTCGAACGCCTGATGGGCGACGCCGACGCGCTCAAGCGCGACTGGAACCATCACCTGCGACAGATGATGTACCACGGGCAGGGGGACGAGGCGCTGGCCCAACCGGCCATGCGTTTCGATGACCTTCGGCTGCTGGATGACCGGCACATCAACGCGAGCATCGAGTTTGCGACGGCCGAGCAGGGGCTGCTCAGGCCCACGGCCGAACTGCTCCCACGATTGAACGCGCTCGTGAGCAACCTCATGGGGTGGCTGACGGTGCAGCCCGATCTCAATCCGCTGAGGCCCCGCACCTACGCGGTGGCGCTGCGGTCCCTGATGGTGCAGCATGTGCCCGATCCCCAGCAGCGCAGCGTGCTGTTCGTGCCGGTGGCCAACATCCTAGGAGAGAGCCTTCGACAGGTCTACCGTGAACTGATCCAGTGGTTGCAGGCCCACGGGGTGGAGCCCCTGCTGCCCCCGAGTGCCAGGCAAACCCCGGACCAGCCACCCAGCCAGGCCGTCGGACGCACGCTGCTGACGCTCGGCCGCCTGCGTCAGTTGCTGGCGGGTGAGCTCAATGCCCCGGCCGACGGCGGGCCCATGTTCCTGCACACGGTGCCGGCGTCCATGAGCGCGCTGGAAGACATGGACATGATCGAGCCGCTGCTGCAGCGCCTGCGCAAGCGGCCGGCCACCGAGGCTGGCGGTGCAGACCCCGCCATGCCCGAGCTGCCGGTGGTCAGCGGCCAGCACCTGGGGCGACTGCTCGGCCAGGAGGTGGTGCGGCTGATGCTGGAGAACCTTACCCAGGACGAGCGGCTGCTGCCTGCCATCCGGCGTGAACTGGGCCTGCTGGAGCCTTCGCTGATCCGCCTGTCGCAGGCCGAGCCCCGGTTCTTCAGTGACCGGCTGCATCCCGCCCGCCAGCTGCTGGAAGTCATTGCCCAGCGCGGGCTGGGCTACCAGAGCAACCGGGATGACGGCTTCGAGGACTTCATCCGGTCGGTCGGCGCAGCGGTTCGCGCCATCGACCAGGTGGAGGTGTCGGACGAGATGTTCGCCCGGCTGCTCAAGCGCCTGCGACAGCGTTGGGAGCAGGACGATGCCCGCAAGCTGCAACGCCAGGCCGATGCGGCCCGGGCCCTGCTGCATGCCGAGCAGCGGCAGACTCTGGCAGAGCGACTCGCTACCGAGTACCGCCAGCGCCTCCAGGACAAGGAGGTGCCGGAGTTCGTTCAGCGCTTTCTCACCGGTCCGTGGGCACATGCCGTGGCCGAGAGCCAGTTGGTGCCCACCCAGGGCACGGATTCGCTGGATGGTGTGGCCGATGAGCTGATCTGGAGCGCGCAGGCCGGGCTGATCCGGCGGGACGCCGATCGTCTGGGTCGCCTCGTGCCGAGACTGCTGGAGCAAATCCGGCAGGGTCTGCTGCGCATCGGCTACCCGGCCGAGCTGACCGGACAGTTCATGGACGAGCTGGTGCGGTTGCACGAGAAGGCCTTTGACATACCGGTGCTGACCGAGGTGCCCGCGCCCGCACCCCAGGTGGATCGGACCGACATGGTGACCACTGTGACCCCCCCCGATGCGTCTGCGGTTGATGCACCGGGGGCTGAACAGGAGCCGCTGAGTGAACCGTTGGACGACACCTTCTGGATGGCCGGTCAGGAGGCGGACGAGGCTGGTTTCCTGGACGCGGTCTCGGGTCCCATGCCGCTGGAGCCGCTGGTGCCGATCGATCTGGCCACGGGCGCCTGGGTCGACCTGCACGTGCAAGGCGAATGGATCCGTGCGCAACTGACCTGGACCAGTCCCCGCGGCGGGTTGTACATGTTCGTCTCATCCAGGGGGACGGCCCATTCCATGACCCGCCGAACGATGGAAAGGCTGCGCAACAAGGATGCGCTGCGTGTCGTTTCACGCGGTGGCATGGTCGACGGTGCGCTGGATGCCGTGGCCCAGGAAGCGCTGCGCAATACACAGGCATCTTCCTGAGATCACCCGCTTTCGGACGGTCATTCCTTTGATTGGCCCATCCCGGCGATAATCGAGGTTTTGGCGCCGGCCAGCCCCTCTTGCGAGGCAGTCCCGGTCAGCCCGGCGGACCAGCTGTTCCGCCCATTCCCCACCCCTTGCGAACTGCCATGGCCCAATACGTCTTTTCCATGAACCGCGTCTCCAAGACCGTGCCGCCCAAGCGGCAGATCTTGAAAGACATTTCCCTGTCCTTCTTCCCCGGCGCCAAGATCGGCGTGCTCGGCCTCAACGGTTCGGGCAAGTCCACCCTGCTCAAGATCATGGCGGGTGTCGACAAGGAGATCGAGGGTGAAGCCATCCCGATGCCCGGCATCCAGATCGGCTACCTGCCCCAGGAGCCGCAGCTGGATCCCGAGCAGACCGTTCGCCAGGCGGTGGAAGAGGGCATCGGCGGTGCGCTCAAGGCCAAGGCCCGCCTCGAAGAGGTGTACGCCGCCTACGCCGAGCCCGACGCCGATTTCGACGCCCTGGCCGCCGAGCAGGCTGAGCTGGAAGCCATCATCGCCGCCAGCGGGTCTGAAAACTCCGACCTGCAGCTGGAACTGGCGGCCGACGCGCTGAACCTGCCGCCCTGGGATGCCGTCATCAAGAACCTGTCCGGTGGCGAGAAGCGCCGCGTGGCCCTGTGCCGCCTGCTGCTGTCCAAGCCCGACATGCTGCTGCTGGACGAGCCGACCAACCACCTGGACGCCGAATCCGTGCACTGGCTGGAGCAGTTCCTGCAGCGCTTCCCCGGCACCGTGGTGGCCATCACCCACGACCGCTACTTCCTGGACAACGCCGCCGAGTGGATTCTCGAACTCGACCGCGGTCATGGCATTCCCTGGAAGGGCAACTACTCCGAGTGGCTGGACCAGAAGGGCAAGCGCTTGGACCAGGAACAGAAGGCCGAGGATGCCCACCGGAAGGCCATGAAGGAAGAACTGGAGTGGGTGCGCAAGAACGCCAAGGGCCGTCAGGCCAAGAGCAAGGCCCGCCTGGCCCGTTTCGAGGAGCTGAGCGACGTCGAATACCAGAAGCGCAACGAGACCAACGAGATCTTCATTCCCGTGGCCGAGCGCCTGGGTGCCCAGGTCATCGAGTTCAACGGCGTGACCAAGTCCTTCGGCGACCGCGTGCTGATCGACAACCTGAGTTTCAAGCTGCCGGCCGGTGCCATCGTGGGCATCATCGGTCCCAACGGGGCCGGCAAGTCGACGCTGTTCCGCATGATCCAGGGTGTGGAGAAACCCGATGCGGGCGAGATCGTCATCGGCAAGACCGCCAAGCTGGCCTTCGTCGACCAGAGCCGCGAGAGCCTGGAAGGCGACAAGACCGTGTGGGAAGACGTCTCGGGCGGTCTCGACAACATCACCGTGGGCAAGTTCGTCATGCCCAGCCGTGCCTACCTTGGCCGCTTCAACTTCAAGGGCAACGACCAGCAGAAGCTGGTCAAGAATCTGTCGGGCGGTGAGCGTGGCCGCCTGCACCTGGCCAAGACCCTGGCCCAGGGCGGCAACGTGCTGATGCTTGACGAACCCTCGAACGACCTCGACGTCGAAACCCTGCGTGCGCTGGAAGAAGCGCTGCTGGAGTTCGCCGGCTCGGCCATGGTGATCTCGCACGACCGCTGGTTCCTCGACCGCATCTGCACCCACATCCTGGCCTACGAGGGCGACAGCCAGTGGTACTTCTACGACGGCAACTTCACCGAGTACGAGGAAGACAAGAAGAAGCGCCTGGGCGAAGAGGGTGCACGACCGAAGCGTGCGCGCTTCAAATCCTTGAAGTAAGACGCCCCCCGCGCCGCGCCCTGCGGCGCGTCACCCCCCACTGGGGGGCAGTGCCTGCGGCCCGGCGAAGCCGGTTCCGCGGCACTCTGGACCAAGACATTTCGCTCCGGAGGCCCTGATGGAACTCACCGATCAACAAGTGCTTGACGACACCCGCCGCTGGATCGAGAAGGCGGTGATCGGGTTGAACCTGTGTCCGTTCGCGCGTTCGGTGTACGTCAAGAACCAGGTGCGCATCGTGGTGAGCAGGGCGCGGCATGTCGATGCGTTTCTGGACGAGCTGGATCGCGAGCTGGATCTGCTGGCCAACACGCCGGCCGAAGAAATCGACACTACGCTGCTGGTGCATCCAGCACTTTTTCCCGATTTCTTCGTGTTCAACGACTTCCTGAACGTGGTCGACGAAGTGGTGGCCGAGCACGATCTGGAAGGTGTGATCCAGGTGGCCAGCTTCCACCCCGCTTTCCAGTTTGAAGGGGTGGACGCGGATGACATCAGCAACTTCACCAACCGCGCGCCTTATCCGACGCTTCACCTGCTCAGGGAGGACAGTGTCGAGCGGGCCGTCGCCTCTGATGGTGGCAATGCGGACGAGATCGTCGAACGAAACATCCGCACCCTGGAGGCACTGGGACGCCAGGGTTGGGTCGATTTGATGAGCAAGGCCTGAAAAACCTGTTACTTTTTTGCATGAACCGGTAGGCCCGCGCGAGATTTGGTTTCACAATGCGGGTATCGCCCTCCAGGAACGGGGGTGTTCCTGCACGACATGCCCACGACCCACAGCCCGCTTTTTGAAGCCTGCCTGCAGCAAGCCCTCGTCCAGTCACGAGAGTGGGTGCCTCGCTGGTTGTCCAAGCTCTCCGAGAGCCTCCAGATCAAGGAGGCGGCGGCGTTCAACGCCCAGGACAAGCATCAGTATCACCAGTCGCACAAGGTGCTGGCGTCCTATCGTGATCTGGTCGCGGCCCGGTTCATCGAGATGTTGGCCACCGCATTACCCCAGGAGGGCGCGGGGCTGTCCGATGCCGCTGGCAAGGTCAGGCGCCTCGATCACCTGAGCCTGGATGACCTGGAACTGATGGATGACCATCAGGTGCATGAGACGGTGGAGCAGGGGCGCGTCCTGCAGATCGTCAAGATGGCCGTGGACGAGGAACTCGTGGCGTTCAACGCGCTGCTCAGCCGCACCCGCGGCCTCTCGGTGGTGCGACCCGATGCCAACCCCCTGCGCCCGGATGTGCTGGTGCAGTCGCTGATGAAGGCGCTGGACTCGCTGCATGTGGACGCGGCCATCCGGTCCCACTGGTTTCATTGCGGGGCCGTGGCGCTGGGGCAGGAGGTTCTGCAGTTCTATCGGGACCTGTCGGGATGGCTGGCGCAGCAGGGGGTGCAGCCCGCGGGCTATGTGGTGACCCAGCTGCCGGATCCGAAAGTGCCTCCTGCCCGTCCTGCTGCGGGTGAGGCACAGGTGATGGCGGGTCGGCGGGTCGATGCCCCCGATGAGCTGCTGACGCTGGATCACCTGCACCACCTGCTGGTGGGCAACCTGGAGGAGAGCGGCGCCCAGGTGACCGACCAGGGGGTGTCCGGTTCAGGCAACGCCATGGTCAAGACCCTGGCGGCCGAGGTGGTGTCGCTGATGATGCGCAACATCACCGACGACGTTCGCCTGCTGACGCCCATCCGGGACATGCTGGGTACCCTCAAGCCCGCGTTGTTGCAGATGGCCCGCAATGACCCCCGGTTCTTCGCCGACCGCCAGAACCCGGCCAGGCGCCTGCTGGAAGCCATCACCGAGCGGGCGATGGCATTCACCAGCGAACAGGATCCCGGATTCACGGCCTTTGCGGAGCTCGTTCGTGAGAGTGTGGGTGTTCTGCAGTCCGATGGCCCCCAGATGAAGGAGCGGCTGGAACGCCAGTTCGCCCGGCTCAAGCAGGTGGCCAATCCCGCCATGGCGCCCACGCGGGGACAGGCCGTGCAGACGCTGGTGAAGGTGGAGCAGCGAAATCTCCTGGCGCAGCGGGTGGCCTCGGAAATGGAGGCCCGCAATGACTTTGCGCGAGCCCCCGGGGTGGTCCGCCGCTTCCTGACCGGGCCCTGGGCGCAGGTCGTGGCCCAGGCCCGTCTGGAAGCCAACGCGCCGGGGATCGATCTTCCGGAGGATGCGCCAGCCCAGCGCTACATGGCCATCCTGCCCGACCTGCTGTGGTCCAGCCAGCTGGCCTTGGCCAGTCGAAATCGTCCGCGCCTGATCAAGGTCATCCCGCCGATGCTGCGCACCCTGCGGGAAGGGCTGGACAGCATCGACTACCCGCGAACGCAGAGCGAGTCTTTTTTCCAGGCCCTGATGGGGCTGCACGAGGCGGCCTACAAGACACAGCACCGTGAGCTGTCGGTGCAGCCCGAGCCCGAGGTCAGCGTGCTGGATGACGACGCGGACGATGCCTGGTTGAGACCCGAGGAGGCCAAGGAAACCGGGTTCATGGACGACCTGGAGTCCACCACACAGCCCGCTTTCGAGGAAACCCAGCCGATGTCCCGCGACTGGCAGGACATCCGCACCGAGTCCGAGGGCAGCAGCGCCCTGCCGATGTCTGTGGGTACCTGGGTGGATCTCTGGCGCGAGGACCGGGCGGTGCGCTGCCAGCTGACCTGGGCCAGCCCGCACGGCACGATGTTCCTGTTCAACGCGGTCAACGGGCAGTCCATTTCGCTGACGCGTCGTGGCCTCAACCACGTCCTTGAGACCGGGCGGTTGCGGGTGGTGGCGCGCCACGGCACCGTGGACGATGCCCTGGACGCGGTGGCCCGTCAGGCCTGGATCAACAGCATGAAGGCCTGAGGCCTTCTCATCCCTGGATGCGTTGCAGCTTCTTGCGAACGAGCTGGATGTTGGCGCGCAGCGCGTAGAGTTCGTCGGCGTACAGCAGCGGCACCACCACTTTCTGTACCTTGCTTTCCAGCTCGTCCAGCGCATCGAGCAGCGCGGGCAGGCTGCGGGTGCCGTTGTCGTGATCCTGTTCAATGCCGCGCAACTCGGCATACCAGCGGAACACGCGGGAGCGGATGCGGAAGGTATAGAGCGGTGGCACGATGCGTGACAGTGGAAGGGCCAGCGCAATGATCAGACCCATGGCCAGCCACATGCGCTCAACCAGGTTGGCCAGCCAGAAGGGCAGGTAGCGCTGCAGGAAGGGCGGGCCGTTTCGGATGGCACGCACGGCCTCGGGCGACAGGGGCACCTCGCTGTGTTGCAGGCTGGGGTACTGGCGAGCCCGGCTGAACCAGCTGGCCCCGCCGTGCAGCCCCGTGGCGGTCTGCGCAAACAGCTGAAGGATGGCCGGGTGGGTCCGTGAACCCGCCAGCAGGCTGGTGGTGGACGCCACCAGCCGCATGTCCTCGGGCGGGTTGTTTGCCGCCAGATCGACCACGCCCTGAGGCAGCACGACGGGGGTAAGGTAGCCAAAGCGGCGGCCATAGGCCTCGTTCTGGCCAAAATCCATCAGTCGCACACCCGGGGTCTGCAGCAGCATCTGAACGATGAGCGACTCGGGGGCCGAGGCGAACACCACGGCATCTAGCTCTCCGTCCAGAAACGCGACCGTGGCCGGTGTCTGGGCCATTTCGCTGAGGATGAGGTCGTCCGGGTCGATGCGGTTCGCGTCGAGCAGGGTGCCAAACAGCCGAGGGACGCCGCTGCCGGCGGTACCCACATTGACGCGCCAGCCACGCAGGTCCGACAGGTTGGACAGGCCGCCGTCTTCCGAGATGCGGCGGGCGGAGTCTTCCCGGTAAAACAGCCAGAGGGGTTCGACAAACAGGCTGCCCAGCGAGACCACGCTCTCCTCGTCGTCGTAGGCGATGTCGGCGCTTCCGCCCTGGACAAAGCCCAGGTCGGCGTCACCGTCCCGCAGCAGGCGCAGGTTGTCGGACGATCCTTCCGTGCGCATCAGTTCGACCGTGATGCCATAGCGGGCCAGGGCCTGCTGGTAACGCTTGCCAAATTCGTCGTAGGCGCTTTGTTCGGGGCCGGTGGCCAGCACGACGCGCTTGGGGGGCGTCGGGTCCAGCCACCAGTAGGCCAGCACCAGCAGGGCGACCGTCAGGATGGCAAACGGCCCGATGGAGACGAGCAGGTCGCGCAGCGACAGCAGGGTGTATCGGATGTTCGCGGGCATCCCGCGACATTAGCACGCCTGCTGCCGCCCTCCGCGCACCCGGGTGTATCAGGGTGTCTTCTTTTCGATCCGGGTGACCCAGTAGGCCCCTTGACGCTGCTCGGCAGTGAAGCGCACCTGATCACCGGGCTGCAGTGGTCCGATCAGGGCAGCGTCTTCGACCTGGAAGGCCATGCTCATGGGCGGCATGTCCAGATTGGCGATGGGGCCGTGGCGCAGCGTGACTTTGCGTGCGGCAGGGTCCACGCGACGGACCTCTGCCTCGGCCCAGGGCAGGCTGTCGGTGGGCGCCGGTGTGTCGGCCGACACGGAGGTGGTGCCGTGGTGTTGGGCATGGGCCTGTGCCAGGGCGCCAGTGGACGCCAGCATGAGCGCCGACAGGGCGAGCCCGGTGACAAGGGATTTCATGGTTTGCGTTCCTCGGGTGATGTCAGCTGCGGAAGTAGGACTGGTACACGCGGCTGCTGCCGTCTTTCTGAACCAGCACGACGTCGTACGGGTCCTGACGGCCGCCGTACTCGGGCCCGTCCATGCCCGGACTGCCCACGGGCATGCCGGGCACCGACAGTCCCAGTGCGGCGGGTTTTTCCTTGAGCAGGCGCCGGATCTCGCGGGCATTGACGTGGCCTTCGATGACATATCCACCGATCAGGGCGGTGTGGCATGAGGCGTACTTCATGGGCATGCCCAGGCGCTGACGCATGGCGGTGTTGCCGGTGTCGTGCAGTCGAACGCGAAAGCCGTCGCGCTCCAGATAGGCGATCCAGTCCTTGCAGCAGCCGCAGTTGGGGTCCTTCCAGACATCCATGGTGGGGAGGTCCTGGGCCTGCAGTCCGGTGGCGGTGCCCACCAGTCCGGCCACGGCAGCCAGCATGAGTTCTCGTCGTTTCATTGGGTTCTCCTTGGGGTTCAGGGGCGCGAGGCGGGCTTGACGCGGATGGTGCCCCGCATGCCGGCCTCGAAGTGGCCGGGGATCAGGCAGGCGAACTCGAAGTCGCCCGGCCGGTTGAAGGTCCAGACGATCTCGCCCCGCTGGCGCGGCGGCACATGGGCCATGTAGGGTTCATCGTGCTCCATGTTCGGGTGCTTCCTCATGAGTTCGGCATGGGCCTGCAACTCTTCGCGGGTACCGATGACGATCTCATGCATCACCTGCCCCCGGTTGACAGCACGCAGACGCAGCGTTTCTCCCTCGGTCACCTCCAGATGGGCGGGGGAAAAGCGCATGTCGTCGGTCATGCGGATCTCGATGGTGCGCCGGGCTTCGTCCGCTGCGGCACCGATGCCCCAGGGTTTCTGCTCCCGGATGACCGGGCCTGTGCCCTGGTGATGCGGCCGATCGCCATGGGCATAGCCCACGGCGGGCCAGGTAGCCGAGGCAAGCACGGCAGCCGTCAGCAAGGTCCACTGCCGACGGGTGGTGCGAGCTGAAGCGTCCATGCGGGTCGGGTGCTTCGTGGTTGGGGATGTTTCAATGGTGTCCATGATGTCCTTGGGGTTTGCGAGCTGTGCCCGCAGGCGCTGCCTTGGTGTCAGGTGAGGGGGCTTTGGGTGGCGTGGGTGCGGATGCCACCTCGCGCGACTGGGTGCCGGGCGGCATGGCATACCAGCCCGGGTCCCGGTAGTCGCCGGCCGCCAGATCGGCCCGCACCTTGAGGGTGGTGAACATGCCCCCCATCTCGATGGGGCCGTAAGGCCCGGTGCCGGTCATCATCGGGAAGGTGTTGGCAGGCAGCTCCATTTCCATCTCGCCCATGTCGGCCATGCCGCGCTCGCCCATGACCATGTAGTCCGGATTGACCTTTTGCAGGCGGCCCACCAGGCCCCGGTGGTCGGCACCGATCATGGTGGGCACGCCGTGGCCCATGGCACCCATGGTGTGGTGGCTCTTGTGGCAGTGCATGGCCCAGTCGCCCGGTTCGTCGGCGATGAACTCGATCTGCCGCATCTGGCCGACCGCCACGTCGGTGGTCACCTCCGGCCAGCGCGCCGATTTCGGTACCGGACCGCCGTCGGTGCCCGTGACCTCGAACTCGATGCCGTGGATGTGGATCGGGTGGTTGGTCATGGTCAGGTTGCCCACGCGCACGCGAACGCGGTCGTTCAAGCGTGCCACCAGCGGACTGATGCCCGGAAACACACGGCTGTTCCAGGCCCAGATGTTCTGCTCCAGCATCGTGTTGACCTGTGGCGTCATGCTGCCCGGCTGCACGTCGAAGGCATTTAGCAAGAAGCAGTAGTCGCGCTGGACCTCCTGGATCAGCGGATGCCGACCCTTGGGGTGTGTGACCCAGAAGCCCATCATGCCCATGGCCATCTGCACCATCTCGTCGGCGTGCGGGTGGTACATGAAGGTGCCGGGCCGCTTCGCTTCGAACTCATAGACGAAGGTCTTGCCGGGCGGGATCTGCGGCTGGTTGAGGCCGCCCACTCCGTCCATGCCGTTGGGCAGGCGCTGGCCATGCCAGTGGATGGTGGTGTGTTCGGGCAGGCGGTTGGTCACGAAGATGCGGACCCGGTCGCCTACGACCACCTCGATGGTAGGGCCCGGGCTCTGGCCGTTGTAGCCCCACATGTTGACCAGGAAGCCGGGCGCCATCTCGCGCACCACGGGCTCGGCCACCAGGTGGAACTCCTTGACCCCCTGGTTCATGCGCCAAGGCAGCGTCCAGCCGTTCAGGGTGACCACCGGCTGGTAGGGCCGACCGGCGCCGGTGACGCCTGGGGGCGTCCAGGGGGCGGCGGTGTCCGCCGAACTCTGCTGTACGGCCTCAGGCAGGGCTGCCAGGGCCACGCGGCTGACGCTGGTGGCGGCGACCGCTCCCAGCGCGGCACCCGCAAAAAAGTGTCGTCGTTGCATGTCAGTGTCCCTCCGGTGCGTTGCCGCTCGCGCCGCCGTCTCCGGCTGTCTGTGCTCCTGGGTAATGGCCACCCGCCAGCAGGCTTCGCCAGTCGGCCTCGGCCTGCCAGTAGCGGTGGCGTGCCTGGGTGGCCTCATCCAGGGCGGCCAACCGGTCGCGGGCGGCCGCCAGCAGATCCCAGGTGCTCATGAGCATGCCGTTGTAGCGGAGCAGGGTTTCCTGTTCGATCAGACGCTGGCGCGCCACCAGCTCGTCCTGCGCCAGCCTGGCCAGGGCGTGATGGGCCTGCAAGGCCGCCTCGGCCTCACGCACCTGGGATCGGCGTAGGGTAGCCTCTCGCAGGAGCTCGCCACGCAGCTCGGCGGTGTGGGGAATCCGGTGGTTGTTGAAAAGCCGGCGGTCATGGATCGCCGGTGCGTCACCCATGACGGTGTTGTCTTTGCCTCGGAGGTCGCGGGCCGCCCGATCGGTGGCGTCGTCCCAGGCGTCCATCCCTGGCAACGGCAGCGCACTGTCCAGCTTGGCTCGCAGGGTGTCCAGCCCGGGCCACCGGGCCAGGGCCTGGGCTTGCGCATCGGGCGCTTGCGGGACCTGTGCGGGCGCGGCCGGCAGCTGTGGTGGAAGACGGCCGGTCAGGCCGTTGGCCTCGGTGTTGTCCCAGACGCCTGTCAGCCGGGCGAGCTGCTCCAGGCGCACCCGACGCTCCAGCGCAGTGGCCATCCAGCCCTGGCGGGCCCGGGTCTCGATCAACTGCTCCCGCAGCTGCCGTGCCTGGCTCCAGTTGCCGGCCTGGACCATGCGTTGCCCCAGCTCGGCGCCCAGCCTGGCGTTCTCCAGCACCTCGGCCGCGATGCGGTGGCGCTCGTGGGCGGTAACCGCCGCCAGCCAGGCCGTCTGCACCTGCCGGACGTGGTCCGCCCAGCGCGACTGCAGCCGGACTCGCTCGGCCGGCGCCAGGTCAGGGCTGGCCAGCAGGTCGGGATGCAGCCGCAGGGAACGTTGCAGGGCTTCGGCCAGTGTGAAGGTTGTTGCGGCGGACGGGGCTGTCGTCTGTGGTGCTGAAGGGGTCGCCGCTTCCCACTTGAGCAGGTCCGCATGACCGCGGGGAAACTCGGCGACCCGCGCATTGGCGCGTTGCCAGGCTGCCAGGGCCTGAGCCCGGTTGACCGCGGGGGCAGGACCGGTGTCGACGGGCGTGGACGGCCACGTCAGTGGATCCATGGGTGATACCGGGGTCGCCGGGTTGGCCACCGCCAGCGCGTCCGGGGCACCTGACGGGGATGGGGTGACGGCCAAAGCCGTGGTGCTGCCCAGCCATGCGGCCAGCAGCATGGGCAGGTAGCGGGTCCGGGGATGCCGGTGCCTGCACCCCGCATGGGATGAATGTCCGAAGGACATGGGGATCTCCTGATGTCTTCTCAACCAGCGCCCGATCGATCGAACAGTCGATCAATGGACGCACCAAGGGTAGGAAAACTCAGGCGATGGGTGGGCGCGAATCGCGCGATGGCCAGGCGCTGGCAAACGGCATCAAGCGCGGCGGTATCGGGCTTCGCAGTTGCTCGGGCAGGTGCAGCTGAAGCACCGTGGTGCTGAGCGCCGGCACGTTGCAGATGTCGCAGAGCAGGTGGCTGGGGTGGGATACGGCTTCGTGCGCGTCACCCTGCGCATGATGATCGGCAGGCTCCGAGGACACCGACGCGTGGCAGGGAGGAGCCGCAGTCGGCGGCTGAACTGCCGTGGTCACGGCACCGGCGGCGGGATCCAGTGCCAGCATCGAGGTCAGCATGACACCACCCGCCCACGCCCGCAGGGGGAGCAGAAGCAGCATCAGGATGACGAGCCAGCGGCGCATGTTTGAATGATACGCGCGCGGTGAAGTTGGTTCCCGGCGAGGGTTTATCCGCTGGTCCGCTGGGCGGTAGCCTTGTCAATCCACAGCTGAAGGCTCTGGATCAGCTCGCTTTGGCTGAACGAACAGCTTTCTTCCGTGAACAGGGCACTCGATTCCAGTCGGTCCAGCAGGCTGCGCCAAACCTCGCCGTATCGCGGGGGCAGGGTGGCCAGCAATGCGTCTACCTGCCGGGCCGCGGTGGCGAAGGTCTGCAGATCCGTCTGCCCCGACCGGAAGCCCTCCAGCAGGGCTTTCAGGGATTCCAGTGTCTGGTCACTCATGTGGCGTCGGTGGGTCGGTCAGTGGCCCAGAATCTTGGACAGGAAATCCTGGCTGCGCTCGTTCTGGGGGTGATTGAAGAATTCTTCTGGCGTATTCTGCTCGACCACCTGACCTTGGTCCATGAAGATGACGCGGTCGGCCACCGCCTTCGCAAAGCCCATTTCGTGGGTCACGCACAGCATGGTCATGCCCTGATCGGCCAGGCCGATCATGACGTCCAGCACTTCCTTGATCATTTCCGGATCGAGCGCCGAGGTGGGTTCGTCGAACAGCATGATCTTGGGCTTGAGGCAAAGGGCCCGCGCAATCGCCACGCGCTGCTGCTGACCGCCGGACAGCTGCAGCGGGTACTTGTGGGCGTGCTCGGCAATGCGCACCCGCTCCAGCTGGGCCATGGCCTTGTCGATCGCTTCGTTGCGCGGCATCCGTGCCACCCAGGTGGGCGAGAGGATCAGGTTTTCCAGCACGGTCAGGTGGGGGAAGAGGTTGAACTGCTGGAACACCATGCCCACCTCGCGGCGCACGCGGTCGATGCCCTTGAGGTCGTCACCGACGACAGTACCGTCGACCGTCAGCTGTCCTTCCTGATACTCCTCCAGCGCGTTGACGCAACGGATCAGGGTTGATTTGCCGGACCCGGACGGGCCGCAGATGACCACCTTCTCGCCCTTGGCGAAATCGAGGTTGATGTCGCGCAGCACGTGGTAGCCGTTGCTGGCGTACCACTTGTTGACCTTGTCGAAGCGGATGATGGGAGCTTCCTGGGCGCTCATGGTGTGGTTCTCTGGCTCGAAAGGGGATGGGGTGTCATCTGACCTTGCTCACGGCGGTGCGGGCTTCCACCCACAGGCTGTAGCGCGACATGGCAAAGCAGAACACGAAATAAATGAGGGTGATGAACAGGTAGGCCTCGATCTTGAACGGACGCCAGTCCGCGTCGGAGTTGAGGGCCAGCGAGAGCGCACCGGTCAGCTCGTACAGCGAGACGATGGTCACCAGGGAGGTGTCCTTGAACATGCCGATGAAGGTGTTCATCAGCGAGGGCACCACCATGGCCAGGGCCTGCGGCAGCACGATCTTGCGCTGGGTCTGCCAGTAGGTCAGGCCCAGGGTCGCGGCTGCCTCGGTCTGCCCCTTGGGCAGGGCCTGGAGGCCGCCCCGCACGACTTCAGCCATGTAGGCGGCTGAGAACAGGGTGATGCCCACGATGACGCGGATGAGCACGTCGATCGTCACGCCATGCGGCATGAACAGGGGCAGCATGAACGAGGCCATGAACAGCACCGTGATCAGGGGCACGCCGCGGATCAGCTCCACGTACAGGGTGCAGATGGTGCGGATGGCCGGCATGGTCGATCGCCGTCCCAGGGCCACGAAGATGGACAGCGGAAAGGCCAGCGTCATCGAAATGACGGTGAGCATCACCGTCAGGGGCAGGCCGCCCCACTGGTCGGTCGGTACCTCGGTCAGGCCCAGCATGCCGCCCTTCATGAGGGTGAAGTACACCGCCAACATCACGAGCCAGGCCAGGGGCAGCCAGCGGTTCCAGAACCGTGGCATGCAGCTGGCACCCACCACCAGCAGCATCAGGGTG
Source organism: Hydrogenophaga bisanensis (assembly GCF_042665135.1). Lineage (NCBI taxonomy): Bacteria > Pseudomonadati > Pseudomonadota > Betaproteobacteria > Burkholderiales > Comamonadaceae > Hydrogenophaga > Hydrogenophaga bisanensis. Next base: position 100,122 of record NZ_JBHTBX010000003.1, on the reverse strand, counting down.
GTGGCAATCACCGGCCGCCAGTGTTCGGTGTCGGGGTAGCGGCCCATGACGATCAGGCGCCCCTTTTCGGCGATCACACCCCAGCAGGCGCCCAGGCCACGTGCGTTGTTGCAGGCTTCCAGGTGGGCGCCGAAAACGGCGCGCGCCACGGCCCAGTCAAACGCATGCGAGATCGACCAGGCCAGCAAGGCGACCGTGGCCAAGGTCATCAGGCTGTTGATCGGGCCGCTGAACAGGTTGGCGCGAAGCCAGGCCACGATGCCGGTGCGCCGACCGGGCATTGGCCGGGCCGTGATCGGCTGGAACTGGGAGGAGTTGGTGGACGACATCTCAGCGCTCCTGAATGGCCGCGCGGGCGTTGAACCAGTTCATCAGTGCCGAGGTGATCAGCGACAGGGTCAGGTAAACCAGCATCACGATGGACAGCGCTTCGATGGCCCGACCGGTCTGGTTGAGCGTGGTGTTGGCGATGGACACCAGCTCGGGGTAGCCAATGGCCACGGCCAGGGATGAGTTCTTGGTCAGGTTCAGGTACTGGCTCGTCAGCGGCGGAATGATCACGCGCAGGGCCTGCGGCAACACCACCAGGCGCATGGATTGGCGCTTGGTCAGCCCCAGCGACGCGGCGGCCTCGTGCTGGCCCAGCGACACGGACGCAATGCCCGAGCGGACGATTTCGGCGATGAAGGCGGCGGTGTACAGCACCAGGCCGATCAGCAGGGCCAGGTACTCGGGGGTGACCGATGCACCGTTCTCGATCTGGAAGGTGCCGCGCACCGGCAGGCTCCATTCGTTGGGAGCGCCGCCGGCCAGCCAGCCGACGATGGCCATGCCCACGATCAGGGCCAGGCCCACCAGGGCCACAGGCCGCTGCTGACCGGTCTGGTCAAACAGGCGACGCGAGCGTCGGGCGTATAGCCATGCGGCCACGACACCCAACAGACCCCCGGCCATGGCCAGGTTCTGTCCCAGGAGCCATACCGGCCAGGGGAAGGAGAAGCCGTTCTTGCTCAGGTAGAAGTGCCCGATCTGCCAGAGCTCGTCGTAGCTGGGCAGCACCTCGGTGAACACGATGTACCAGATCAGCAGTTGCAGGTAGATCGGGACATTGCGGAAGAACTCGACGTAGGCATAGCACAGCTTGCGCACCAGCCAGTTGGCCGAATACCGGCCGACACCGACCAGGGTGCCCACGATGGTGGCCAGGAGGATGCCGACGACCGCCACCTTGAGCGTGTTGGCCATGCCGATGGCAAAAGCGGTCCAGTAGGTGCTGGTGATCTCGTAGGGGATCAGCGTCTCGCTGACGTCGAAGCCGAAGGGCTGGTTGAGGAAGTCGTAGCCGCTCTGGATGCCGCGCTCGCGCATGTTGGCCAGCGTGTTGCGCACCAGCAGTGCAATCGCACCGATCACCGACAGGATGGCGACCACCTGGTAGATCACGCTGCGACCTTCGCGGCTGCGCCAGGAAATCGATCGGCGCTTGCGGGCCGGCTGAGGTCGTGCCTCGATCATGGAAGGAGAGCTCATGCTTTCAGGGTGTCAGGCTTGTTGCGGGTAGCACTGGGCCTGCCACCGGGGTCGTCCCCGGTGGCAGGTTGCGCCTGGACAGGGTCTGAACAGGTCAGCGCAGAGGCGCTGCGTACATCAGGCCGCCGTTGGTCCAGAGGTTGTTGCGGCCGCGCGGCAGGTTGATCGAGGTCTTGGGACCGACGTTGCGCTCGAAGATCTCACCGTAGTTGCCCACGGCCTTGAGGGAGCGGGCCAGCCACTCCTTGTCCAGACCCAGGTGCTTGCCCAGGTCTTCGGTGTTGCCCAGCATGCGGCCGATCTGGGGATCGGTGCTGGACTTCATCTGGTCGACATTGGCCTGGGTGATGCCGTACTCCTCGGCTTCGATCAGGCCATTGAGCACCCACTTGGCAATCGCGAAGAACTCGTCGTCTCCCCGGCGCACCATCGGGCCCAGGGGCTCCTTGGAAATCAGGTCGGGCAGCACGACGTGGGCCGCGGGGTCCTTGGCTTCCTTGGCACGCACCGAGGCCAGACCCGAGGCGTCGGTGGTGTAGGCCTGGCAGCGGCCGGAGAAGTAGGCGTTGGTGGCGGCTTCGACCTTCTCGAACACCACCGGCTTGATGTTCAGGTTGTTGGCGCGCGAGAAATCGGTCAGGTTCTTCTCGGTGGTGGTGCCCGACTGCACGCACACCGTGGCGCCCTTGAGCTGTTTGGCGCTGGTGACCTTGCCCTTGGGCACCATGAAGCCCTGGCCGTCGTAGTAGCTGACGCCGACGAAGTGCAGGCCCAGCGAGGCGTCGCGGTTGAGGGTGTTGGTGGTGTTGCGCGAGAGCACGTCCACCTCGCCGGATTGCAGGGCCGTGAAGCGCTGCTGGGCGTTCAGGGGCACCCATTTGACCTTCGTGGCATCGGAGAGGATGGCCGCCGCCAGCGCACGGCAGTAGTCCACATCCAGGCCGGTCCAGTTGCCATTGCTGTCGGCCTGGGAGAAGCCCGCCAGACCGGTGTTCACGCCGCACACCACCTGCCCACGCTGCTTGATGGCGTCCAGGGTCTTGCCGGCGTGGGCTGGCAGGCTGGCCAGTGCGGTCAGGGCGCCCAGCGCCAGGGCGGTGAACTTCAGGGATTTGAGTTTCATGCGTCTCTCCGTGTTGTAGGAAAAGGGAACCGTTGCCACCGGGACTGCACCGGTTGGGTGCACCTGCAGACAGCAGGCAGACTGTAGTGGTGCCGTGCATGCCTCGACATCGGGGTTTACGTGGGAAATCCATGCAAAGCACGCATGAAGCCGTGCGTTGATCGGAATGCCTGCCAAGGTCGCTGCACGTTTCGTGCCATCCTGTGTCTGCGCCCATCGGGCGTGTCTCGTCCCGATCGCGACAAGCCCGGGTTCTCGTCGGCGCCGGGGGCCGATATGCTTGTTTTCAGCCCATTGGGGATCACCACAAGACAGGAGACAGACACATGCCCGAACTGGACACGGACAGCACCCGCCAGGCCGTCAGACCGCATCACCGTTTCTGGCCCAAGCGCTTGCCGCATGCCCTGACGCCGCCGGCCACCTCGCTGTGGCACAACCTGGCGGTCAATGCCCACCGCTACCCGGACAAGCCCGCCCTGGTGTTCTTTGACCGCACCACCAGCTACCGCACCTTGCATAACCAGGCCGAACGTCTGGCGGCACATCTGCATGCCCAGGGCGTGGGAGCCGGCGACCGGGTGATCCTGTTCATGCAGAACTGCCCCCAATGGGTGGTGGCGCATTTCGCCATCCTGCGGGCGAATGCCGTGGTGGTGCCGGTCAATCCCATGAACCGGGCCGAGGAGCTCAAGCACTACATCACCGACCCCGATGCCAAGGTGGCCATCTGCGCCGCCGATCTGGCCGGTGAACTGCTCAAGGCCAATGCCGAGTTGCCTGAACAGGACCGGCTGCGGCATCTGGTCGTCTCGCACTACCACGATGCCATGGGACCGCAGGCCGAGATGCCTGGCGCCTGGACCGACTGGCTGCAGACGCGCCATCCCTTGCCCGCCATGCCGGGCGGCAGCGTGGCCGACTGGGCCGATGCACTGGCCTGCACCGACGAGCCGCCCGTGCACGACCGCAAGCCCGACGATCTGGCGGTCCTGCCTTACACCAGTGGCACCACCGGACTGCCCAAGGGCTGCATGCACACCCATGGCACGATCATGCACAACGCCGTGGCCGGCTGCGTGTGGGGCAACAGCACATCGGAGACCATCTCGCTGGTGGTGGTGCCCATGTTCCACATCACCGGCATGGTGGTGGGCATGCACGCCGGCCTGTACATCGGCGCGACGATCGTCATCATGCCGCGCTGGGACCGCGACCTGGCCGGTCGCCTGATTTCGGCCTGGCGTGTGACCAATTGGAGCAACATTCCCACCATGGTCATCGACCTGCTGGCCAGTCCACGCTTTGACCAGTACGACCTCTCCAGCCTGCTGTTCATCGGCGGGGGCGGTGCGGCCATGCCGCAGGCGGTGGCACAAAAGCTGCTGGATCTGTATGGTCTGCGGTATGCCGAAGGCTATGGGCTGACCGAGACGGCGGCCCCCTCGCACAACAACCCGCCCGATGCTCCCAAGCAGCAGTGCCTGGGCATTCCGTTCATGAGTGTGGACGCCCGTGTGGTGGACCCGGATACCCTCAAGGAGATGCCGGTGGGCGAGGCGGGCGAGATCATCATCCGTGGTCCCTCGGTGTTCAAGGGCTACTGGAAGCGTCCCGATGCCACCGAGGCGGCGTTTGTCACGTTCGAGGGCCGGCAGTTCTTCCGCTCAGGAGACCTGGGTCGGGTCGATGAGGATGGCTACTTCTTCATCACCGACCGTCTCAAGCGCATGATCAACGCCAGCGGCTTCAAGGTCTGGCCGGCCGAGGTCGAGGCCCTGATGTTCAAGCACCCGTCGATTGCCGAGGCCTGTGTCATCGCCACGCGCGACGACTACCGGGGCGAGTCGGTCAAGGCGGTGGTGGTGCTGCGCCAGGAGGCGCGCGGTCAGGTCAGCGAACAGGACATCGTCGACTGGTGCCGGGAGCACATGGCGGTCTACAAGGCACCGAAAGTGGTGCAGTTTGTCGATGCCTTGCCCAAGAGCGGCAGCGGCAAGGTCATGTGGCGCCTGCTGCAGGAGCAGGAGCCGGCATGAGCCCTGACGCACGGGGGAATGGCCGACGCCGGCACAATCGGGCATGGCATTCCAACTGTCCTCCCTGCGCCGGCTGTGGCAGCCGCGGCACCCCCTGTTCTGGCTGATCATTGGCCTGCAGTTGCTGTCTTCCTCCATGACGGCGGCGCTCCATGTGCTTCAGCCGCAGGGTCCGCTGCGGGCCGCGCTCGTGCTCTTTGCCCTCATCAACACCCTGGCGGGCTGGTGGCTGCTGGCCCGTCTCTGGCGCGAAACCGCGCCGCCCACCGGAGACAAGCATGTTCAAGGCCCTTCTGATCAACAAGAGCGATGACACCGGATACACCTGCACCCTGACCGATGTGGACGAGGCTTGCCTGCCGGCGGGCGACGTGACGGTGCGGGTTGACTGGTCCACCATCAACTACAAGGATGGCCTGGCCATCACCGGCAAGTCGCCCGTGGTGCGCAGTTTTCCGATGGTGCCGGGCATCGACTTTGCCGGCACCGTGACCGAGAGCGGTCATCCGCGCTGGAAGGCTGGGGATCGTGTGATCCTCAACGGCTTCGGCGTCGGCGAGACCCATTGGGGCGGGCTGGCGCAGGTCGCGCGGGTCAAGGGCGACTGGCTGGTGCCCCTGCCAGACGGGATGTCACCGCGCGAGGCCATGGCCACCGGTACCGCCGGCTACACGGCGATGCTGTGCGTGATGGCTCTGCACAAGCACTGGGCCGAGGCGGGCGTGGCACCGGGCAGCGGCGAGGTCCTGGTGACGGGCGCTGGCGGCGGTGTGGGCAGCGTGGCCATCGCCTTGCTGGCCGCGCAGGGTCACACCGTGGTGGCCTCGACGGGCCGGATGGCCGAAGCCGACTACCTGCGGGGTCTGGGAGCGGCCGACGTGATCGACCGGGCCAGCCTGTCGGCCGCCGGCAAGCCGCTGCAGAAGGAGCGCTGGATCGGGGTGGTGGACTCGGTGGGCAGCCACACCCTGGCCAATGCCTGTGCCAGCACCCGTTACGGCGGGGCGGTGGCCGCCTGTGGCCTGGCTCAGGGCATGGATCTGCCCGCCTCGGTCGCGCCATTCATCCTGCGTGGTGTCACGCTGTATGGCATCGACAGCGTGATGGCGCCGCCGGCTCGTCGGGAAGCGGCGTGGACGCAACTGGCCAAGGATCTGGATCGCCAGAAACTGGCGGCCCTGACCACCGAAACCGACCTGGCGGGAGCGCTGGAGGCCGCACCCCGGATTCTGGCCGGTCAGGTGCGCGGACGCCTGGTGGTGAACGTCAACGCCTGATCAGGCGTCGGCCGGCACGATGTGCCGGTAGGCATGCCAGGTGGCATGACCGATCACCGGGCCAGCGATGAACAGGCCCAAAAACACCGGCAGCATGGCCAGCAGGATGATGCCGGTGATCAGGGCGCCCCACAGCAGCATCACGCCCGGGTTCTGCAGGCACGCGCGGATGCTGGTCAGCCCGGCCGACACGGCATCGACCTGGCGGTCCATGATCATCGGAATGGAGATCACGCTGGTGACGAAGATGAGCGTGGCGAAGATGCCGCCCACCACGGTGTAGGTGATCAGAAAGCCCAGGTTTTCCGGGTCCAGCAGCATGGCCAGGAGGTTGGCCTTCTCGGGCATGGTGTTGAAGCTGACGGCAAACACCACCAGCGCGGCGCGTCCCCAGAGCATCTCCAGGATCAGCAGCACGCCGGCGAAGATCGCCATGGTGCCCTTGGTGGGCCGCCAGGCCTGAAGCGATGCCCGCAGCGACGGGCGGTGAGAGTGGGTTTGCATGGCCTTGCTGGCGTCGTACAGGCCCAGGCAGAGGAACGGCCCCATCAGCAGGAAGCCTGCACTGAGTGCCAGAACATACTCGGGTGAACTGCGGAAGACGGCCAGCAAGGCATGCCCCATGACAAAGAAGCAGAGCCCGTAAAACAGGCCAATGCGGGGGCAGCGCTGGAAGTCTGCCCAGCCCAGACGCAACCACTGGATGGGGTCGGACCAGGTCAGCGGGCGAAGCTCCAGCGAAAACACCGAGGACGCGGCACGCGCTTGAGCGCTGTCGTGGTCGGCACCGGATGCATGGCGGGTGTCGTCACCCGTCTCGTGGTGGGCATGAATGGCATCGGCCATGGTCGTCTCCTGATGTACGACCAATATAGGCCCTTTCGCACCGCGGCGGCGTCCATGATTTCCCTCAAGCGCCCGAAGTCACGCAGATCGGGATTTACCCTGATGAGGATGCCCGGTGGCGAGCTAGCGGACGCTCTGTGCCGCCTGGCCGGGGTCGCCGCTCGGGGTACTCGGCCTGCCGCCGCATGTGCAGCGCCAAGGCGGCGTCCTGGGTCTGCGCATGCTTGCCGAACCAGGCAGCCAGCTCAGAGGCCATCTCCCGCACCGCGCCATACTGCCCGCTGCGTGCCAGCGCCAGGCCTTCACGCAGCACATTGAGGACCACCCGGTGCTGCAGGATGTGGCTGTCGGCCGACGCAAAGCCCGAATGCCGCATCCAGTCATCCTCCCTGTCAAAGTGGGTGCGGGTGTGGTCGATCACCTCCACCCAGGCCTTCTCCAGGTTGGCGTCATCGGCGGCCTGTGCGGCCGCGAGCACGGCGATGAAATCCCGATGGACCGTGTCCATCGGCTCGTAGTCCAGCAACAGCTTGTCGGTCCAGACGATTGGCTCCATGTCGGGTCTCCTGTGACGCGTTCAAACCAGCTTGGCACCCTGGACACCCTGCGACCTTGATCCAGCGCAGAAAGTCTGAGGGTTGTCGAGGGCTGGCGGGGAGTCCTTGACGGAGGTCAGATGGTCGGTCGCTACACTGAACGCCCATGAGCACTCCCGCCTTCGATCCCCCGTATGTGTCCCTCGACCAGCGCGACTCGACCTTGCGTCGGTCAGGTTATGCCTTGCTGAGCCCCGACGACGTGTGCCGATGGCTGCCAGCGACCGAGCCTGAGCTGACCAGCCTGCACCAGGCCTGGGAAGACCTTCCCCCCGATGCGTATCTGAAAGACGGCGGGCGCTACCGCCGCCGGCGTCACAGCTGCTTCGTGGTCGACGGCGATCGGGTGGCATCGACCCCCCACCGGGCGCACTGGCAGCCCCTGGAATACAACGCGCTGCACGGTGGGATGCAGCGCTGGTTCGAGCCGATGCAGCCTCAGACCCTGGCGCTGCCGGTCTGGGACCGCATCCTGGTTCGCCTGGGGGAGGCCGTCTCCAGCTTGCACGGCGCACGCCCCTGGTTTGTCGAGGCGCACCCTTTCCGCATCGACACCACGGATGGCATCGGTCGCCCGACACCAGAGGGCGCGCACCGGGATGGTGTCGACCTGGTGGCGGTGTTCATGCTCGGCCGCCATGCCATCAAGGGTGGCGAGAGCCGTGTCTTCGAGGCCGAAGGACCTGCGGGCCAGCGCTTCACCCTGCTGCGGCCCTGGTCATTGCTGCTGCTGGACGACGCGCGGGTGATCCATGAGACCACGCCGATCCAGCCGCTGGTGGCGGGCGAACTGGGCTGGCGGGACACGCTGGTGCTGACCTACCGCCGGGATGGCTTCCAGGGTGATTGATCGCCGGTGACCCTCAGCGCCGGATGGCGTTCGGAAAGTACATGGCTGTCAGGCTGCGACTGTGGACCGGCGAGAATCCCTCCGGGGTGCGGGGGCCGTCGGACGCATAGCGGCGCCAATCGCGCACCCAGTGCAGCGCGTCGCAGATTTCCACCAGGCCGATGGTTTCCCGGTCACCAATCAGGATGCCGTGCACGCGCAATCCAAGATCGCTCTTTGCGCGACGCAACTGCTCCAGGGTGGTCGGCGTCAGGCCGAATTCCCCGTCGCTGACGATCAGCAGATCCGCATCGTGCCAGCCGGCCTCGGACAGGGTGGCAATCGCCCGTTCGATCGGTGTCTGGACATCGGTGCCACCGTCGAAGGACTGGCCCATCAGGTCCAGCAGAGTGTCCAGGCCCTTGCTGCCGGTGCCCAGTTCCCGCTCCAGCAACTCTCCCGGCCCTCCGAAGGCCAGCAGGCGGCAGGCGCGTTGACCAGCACTGGCGCTGCGCAGGGCTTGCAGCACGCAGGCCTTGGCCACGTTCTCGGGTGCCCCACGCATGGAACCCGAGGTGTCCAGGCAGACCAGCAGAGGGCCAAGGCCAACGGGAACGGGTGGTGAGTGTGCTGCGCTGCCTGCGCCCGGTTGGGGGCGTGGTCGCGGCGCTGGACTGCGGTCGTCGTAGGTCAGCAGCCGTGCCTCGACGAAGCGGGCTCGCCACAGGCGGCGAAGGACCGGGTGGGTCATCGCCAGGCTTTCACTGCCAGTCATGCGCTCGATCACGCGCGAGGTGCGCACGCCATCGACCGAGGCGGGCTCGGGTTGCCGATCGTCGTCTTCGCCGGGCAGCGGCAGGGCAGGGTGGGTGTCCGCCGGCTGTGCCCGCCTCTGCGCTGCGGTCGGTGCATGGGCTTGCAGCTGCCGGCGCCCCACCGCCTCGATGAAGGCGCTCAGGGCCGGCATCTGGTCCAGGAGCCCACCGATCCGGCGGGCTTCGGACCACTCCCGGCTGTTCAGACGTCCCTGGAGCTGATCCCATTGCAGGCGGGCGCCGTCGCCCAGCGACTGGAGCAGGGCCAGCGCTTCTTCCCATCCCTGACGCTGCAGTACCCACTGGTCGCGGAAGCTGTCGGCCGCGTCCACCAACGCCTGGGCCCTGGTATCTCCCTCAGGCCGGTCGATCAGGCTGTCCAGGTGCCAGAGCAGGCTTTGCAGGAGCTGCTGCACGAGGGCCGGCCTGCCCTGAACGAGTCCGGGCAGCGCCAGTTCAGTCATCACAGGGCGAAACACGCCGAGGGCGGTCGGGTCCCCCAGATCCACGGCCAGTGGCGGAAGTCGCCCCGCGTGAAGGGCCTCGCACCAGGCCATCAGTCCGCTGAGCCGAGCCTCCGTGCGGCCAGCGCTGCAGACCACCGACCAGCGCCAGAGTTCGCGCGGCAGCGCCTGCAGGTGGTGCCAGGGCCGATCGGGCGCGCGGTCCACGGTGGGCGTGACGCTTATGCCGACCAGGTGACCGGGGCGGGAACCTGTGCCCCTGACGGTGTGCTGTCCGCCAGACGGGGCAGATCGGCAAACCCCTGGCGGACCTGCTGCAGTCGCCCGCACACGCCATCAATCTGCGCACAACGGTGCGCCTGCGCAGCCTCCACCCGCTGGCGCCATGAAGGGGGCAGCCAGGGATGGCCTCGGGCGTCATCCAGCACCTGCTCGGCCACCGCATGCACATCGGTGGCCAGGGTACGGGCCTGTGCCAGCACTTCGTCCACCTGCCGGACCCGGCTGTCGATGTGCAAGGCACCATACCGGCGCCGTGCCCGGTCGCTGGCGATGCGCACCAGCTCGCTGTCCTGCACCGGACCGGCGATGGCACGCGCCAGGGCCAGCTTGCCAGCGCTGTCGTCCTGGGCGTCAGCGGGAGCCCTCTGCTCGATGTCCAGTTGCTGCTCGAAGGCCAGGGTGGCCCGTTCCAGACCGTCGATCGACAGCGGATCGGCCTGTGCCACCGTGGACAGGAACCAGTCGGTCCAGCCCGGCACGTCGCGGGGATGGGCCGCCAGGACAAACGGCAGGATCCAGGCGTCCCACAGATCCACCGCCGTGTCGCCCCGGCTGGCCGCCTCGACCTGCAGCAGGTGGGCCACCTGACGCCAACGCCGATCGGAGACTGTCTGGCCCAGTCCGGCAGCGCGTTCCCGGGCCGCGCCCAGCAGGGCCAGGGATTCGGCGTCCAGGCGGACCGCGAGGGCGCGGGCCTTCAGATCGGCTCTTTCCTCGGCACCCAGGGTGGCGCCAGGCGCCCCGGTGGAGATGTCCTGTGGCAACCTCACTTGCAACAGCGCGGTAAAGTGCGCATCATCCACCGGCTGCACCGGCACCCGCAGCAGGAACCGGTCGTAGAAGGCCTGCAGGCTCTCGTCCTGTGGCACCTCATTGCTCGCACCGACCAGGCACACCAACGGCACGGGCACCCGCTGGTGGCCGTTGTCGAACATCCGCTCGTGCAGCAAGCCCAGCAGGGTGTTGAGGATGGACGAGTTGGCCTTGAAAACCTCATCCAGAAACGCCACTTCGGCCTGCGGCAGGTAGCCCTCGGTCAGGCGCTCGTAGCGGTCCTCTTCCAGGGCCTTGAGCGAGAGCGGGCCAAACAGTTCTTCAGGTACCGAGAAGCGCGTGAGCAGCCGCTCGAAGTACCGCGATCCGGGCAGCAGGTGCTGCAGTCGCCGGGCCAGTTCGCTCTTCGCCGTGCCCGGTGGGCCGATCAGCAGCACATGCTCGCCCGCCAGCGCCGCCAGCAGCAGCGCCCGGACGGCTACATCGCGCTGGAGCAGGCCACGCTCGAGTTCATCAATCGCGGCCGTCCAGCGCATGGTTTCAGACTCGCTCGAAGATCGCTGCGATACCCTGTCCGCCGCCGATACACATCGTGACCAGGGCGTAGCGGCCATTGACTCGCTGAAGCTCGTGCAGTGCCTTGACCGTGATCAGCGCGCCAGTGGCTCCAATCGGGTGTCCCAGCGAGATGCCCGATCCGTTGGGGTTGACCTTGGCCGGGTCCAACCCCAGTTCCTTGGTGACCGCGCAAGCCTGGGCGGCAAAGGCCTCGTTGGCCTCGATCACGTCCAGATCGGCCGCGGTCAGGCCGGTCTTCTTGAGCACGGCCTGGGTGGCCGAGATCGGGCCCACGCCCATGATCTTCGGGTCCAGACCGGTGTGGGCGTAGCCGACCAGGCGGGCCAGCGGCTTGGCGCCGCGGGCCTGGGCCGCCTTGGCGTCCATCAGCACCACGGCGGCGGCCGCGTCGTTGATGCCCGACGCATTGCCAGCGGTCACGGTACCGTTCTCCTTGACGAACACCGGCTTGAGCTTGGCAAAGTCTTCCAGCTTGGCACCGGTGCGGAAATGCTCGTCGGTGTCGTAGGCCACGTCGCCCTTCTTGCTCTTGAGCATGACGGGAACAATCTGGTCCTTGAAATAGCCGGCTGCCGTGGCGCGCTCGGCGCGGTTGTGGCTTTCCAGCGCCAGGGCGTCCTGCATCTCGCGGGTGATGCCGTACTTGGCGGCCACGTTTTCGGCGGTCACACCCATGTGGATGTTGTGGAACGGGTCGTGCAGGGCGCCGATCATCATGTCCACCATCTTGGTGTCGCCCATGCGGGCGCCCCAGCGCATGTTCAGGCTGGCGAAGGGCGCGCGGCTCATGTTCTCGGCACCGCCGCCGATGGCCACGTCGCAGTCGCCCAGCAGGATGGACTGGCTGGCCGAGACGATGGCCTGCAGGCCCGACCCGCAGAGGCGGTTGACGTTGAAGGCCGGCGTGGTCTCGCTGCAGCCGCCGTTGATGGCCGCCACGCGCGAGAGGTACATGTCCTTGGGTTCGGTGTTGACCACATGGCCGAACACCACATGGCCGACGTCCTTGCCCTCGGTGTGGGCGCGGGCCAGCGCCTCGCGCACGACCAGGGCACCCAGTTCGGTGGGGGGGATGTCCTTGAGGCTGCCCCCGAAAGTACCGATGGCGGTACGGACAGCACTGACGACGACAACTTCACGGCTCATGGCGGGCTCCTTGGATGGGGTGAACGGATACTGCCTCCATGGTAACGCCAGCCATGGGTGGCCCTGGTGCGGCGTGTCCGGTTCGCGAACCGGCGCCGGACGGCGACCTCAGACCACCAGGCGTGCCATCACCGACAGCCGGTCACCCCCGGTGGGCCGGGTCACGAACAGCTCACCCATGGCAGGGAACTCACCGGTCAGTGCGCTGATGTTGACCTGGTGTGTGACCAGCATCCAGTTCTCCGGCGATCGAACCGATGGCACCGCTTTCAGCACCTCGCGTGTCTGCGCCTCGCCGCTGTTGTTCCTGAAAAAGGAGTTGATGGCGGGCCAGACCTGGTGCCGCCCGAATGCCAGATCGGCGGTGTCGGTGCAGCGGCACCAGGCGCTGCTGCGCACCTGGGACAGCACGATGCCCTGTTGCCGGAAGGCTTCTCCCACGCGCCGGGCCTGTTCGCGCCCCTCGTCGCTGAGATTGCGCTGGGTGCGGCAGTCGCCCAGCCTGAAACCCGGCGGGTCGCCCACGCCCGCCACGGTCTGGGCGTGGCGCATCAGCACAACGCAGCCGCCCTCCCGCAGGAGGGACCAGAACCGTTCGTCCGCCTGCGCGCCCAGAGGCAGCAAGGCACAGGCGGCGAGCAGGCGCCGGCGGGCAATGGTGGTCTCGTGGTCGGTCATGGGTGCGGTGACGTGTGATTGGGTCGACCCGGCAGCGGATCAGTCGCGCACATCGGCCACCGGGTTCTGCCCGAAATCGGGCCGGTCCAGCCAGGCCAGCACGCGCTGAGCCGCCTCTTCCGGGCTTGAGAGCTGCCCCTGCCGCTGGAGTTCCACAAAGCGATCCCGATCCGGAAAGCCGGCCGGGTCACCGCCCCTGAGCTGCACCTGCATGTCGGTGTCAATGACCCCGGGCGCCAGCGACACCAGCCGTGCGCCGTGCGGCCGCTCGGCCTCGTCGAGGGCGCTGCAGCGCGTGAAGTGGTCCATGCCGGCCTTGGCTGCGCAATAGGGTGCCTGCGCAGCCATGGCACGGCGACCCAGGCCGGAGGAAATGTTCAGCACTTTGCGCTGACCGCGCCAGCCGGCATCGACCCAGCGGCCCGTTTCGCGCAGGAAGGCGGCGGTCAGCTGCATGGGCGCTTCCAGTCCGACCCGCAGAGCATTGGCCAGGTCGTTGGGCGGACACTGGTCCAGCGGACCGATGCGGGGGATCACGCCGGCGTTGTTGATCAGGGTAGCGCTGGCCAGTCCCGAGCGGTCCAGCCCGGCCAGCCATTGCCCCAGCCGTTGGGCGGCCCCGATGCTGTCGGCCAGGTCCTGTTGCCACTGCTCCAGCAGGGCGCCGCCCGAACTGGCGCGGGCCGCCAGGTCCGCATCCGCGCTGCGCGAAATGCACAGCAGCAGTCGGTTCGGGGCCAGCAGTTGGCGGGCCATGGCCTGACCCATCCCGCGCGAGGCGCCGGTGAGGATGAAGAGATGTCGGGTGGCGTCGTTCATGTCCTTGATGTTCAGAAGGGGCAGGGGCTGTCGAAGCGAAGGCGCTCGCCGCTGACCGGGTGAGGGATTTCCAGCGTGCAAGCGTGCAGCATCAGTCGGGAGGCCAGTGCCTGCTGAGCGGAGTCCGCGTAGAGCGGATCACCCGCGATCGGGTGGCCGATGGCCTGCAGATGCACGCGCAACTGGTGCGAGCGACCGGTCACGGGTTCCAGTTCTACCCGGGTGCTCAAATCCGAGTCCACAGACAGGTCAAACCCAGGGTCCATATCCAGCCGCCAGCGGGTGAGGCTGGGCTTGCCGTGCTCGTGCTGCACAATGCTGCGGGGCCGGTTGAGCCAGTCCACCATCAGGGGCAGGTCGATGGTGTTCCAGCCGTTGTCAGGCAGCGCATTGGCCAGCCGCCCAGCCACCACGGCCCGGTAGCGCTTGTGCGTCATCCGTCGCTCGAAGGCGCCGCTGAGCCGTCGCTGGGCCTCGATGCCCCGGGCCATGACCACGATGCCCGAGGTGGCCATGTCCAGGCGGTGGACCACCAGGGCGTCGGACCACACCGCCTGCACCCGTGCGCTCAGGCAGTCCTGCTTGTCCGGGCCGCGTCCGGGGACGGCGAGCAGCCCGGCTGGCTTGTCCAGCACCAGCATGGCTTCGTCGGCATACAGCACGGGTACCCCGGGCACCACCATGCTCATCCGGCCCCCAGCGCCTGGCGGACCTCATCGGCGGGCAGGCTGCGTGCCGCACCAAAACCGGCCACCTGACGGGCGCCCAGCACCGTCAGTCTGACAAACCGGAAGTCGCCCAGGGCGGTCATTGGCTCGGCCTCCGGGAAGCGTTCGAGGTACACCCGCCTGGCCCGGTCCGCGTCTTGGCTGCCTGGGGTGCAGAAGCTGGCCTCCACTTCAAGGCTCACACGCGGCAGGGCATGGACGGGCTCATCGGCCCGCTCGGCATCGGTCACGAGCAGTGTGGCCCGCGGCCTGGCTTGCAGATAGCCGGTGTGCGCCGCCAGTCCGCTGACATGCAGGATGAGCTCTCCGGCGTCCCTGTCGATGGCATACGGGACCATCGAAACAAAGGCGTGTCCTTCGTCCGAGACCGTGCCCAAGGCCGCCGTGCGGCGGCTGACCACCAGTTGGCGCAAGGCGCGGGTCAGTGAATGCTCTCCCATGGTGCGGCGCCCCGCTCAGCGCACCACAATCTCGGCGCGCCGGTTGCGTGGCTCGACCACATCGTCCTCGGTGGGGACCACCGGCTCCCGCTCACCGCGTCCGACGGCCTCGACCAAATCGGACTGAAAGCCGCCTTCAATCAGCAGGTCACGGATGGCATTGGCCCGTTCGAGCGAGAGACGGTCGTTGGCATCGGCAGCCCCCTGGCGATTGGTGTGTCCGGTCACGATCAGTTCGCCCCCCGGACGCGTGCGGGCCCGTTCGATCACCGTGGCCAGCAGGGCTTTGGACTCGGCCGTCAGCTGTGAGGTGCCAGGCTCGAACTGCAAAGTGAAACGCTCGGGTGGCTGCGGCTGGAGCGCCAGCAGGTTCGGGTAGGTTTTGGCCACGTCCTCGGCGGTGGTGGTGGCCGGCGTCAGGCGTCCATCGCGCGAGATCTCGGCGACGCCATAGGGTTGGTCGACCAGCAATTGTGCCTTCGGTGTGGTCACCGTCACCTGGCTGGCGGGCGAATCCGCCTGGGGCAGCAGGATGACGCGCGAGACCGGCGCACAGGCGCCCAGCGTCAGCAAACCGGTGAGGATCAGGGCGGGGCGCAGGGCAAGCATCATGGACATTGTCGTCTTTGGCATGGTCAGCGGGCGGGTTCGGCATCCACGATGAAATCGGTGCCCCTGACGCCGACGACCGAGGTGGGGGTGCGCACCTTGAAGACGTCGGGGTTGACTTTGGCCAGCAAGCCGGTTACCACCCGGACGGATCCTTGCAGCAGGTCCAGCAGGAAGTTGCCCTGCTGGGTGGTCGCATCAAAGGCGAACTGGTCCAGACGCATGGCACTGTCCGGCCCCAGGGTCAGTGTGGTGCCATCGCGCATCACGACGCTGGCCGATCCCTTCGGCCCCGTCTCCAGTCGGTCGGCGGGGACCAGGGCGGTCCCCGGAACGGCGGCCTGCCGGGGGGCGGTGTCCCGGCGGATCCACACCTCGCCCGTGACCTGTTTGAGGGTGCCGGCCTTGATCAGCGTGTCGCCGGACAAGGTCGGCGTGGTCTGTGCGCACAGGGAGCCAGCCGCAAAGGCCAGGGCCATCGGGACCAGGGCGCGTCCCAGCGATGTCATCAGGGAGGAAGGCTTCATTTGTCAGTCATTGGTATGAATATGTGTCTGCGATGTTACTGGAGGGGGCATGGGTCCGCCAAGCATGGCCCGGCGTTTGGGTCGGTAAAATCCGCCGGTTTTGCCTCCAATACCCATGAGAATCCTGCTCGCGCCCATGGAAGGTCTGCTGGACGCGACGCTGCGCGATGTCCTGACGCGCACCGGCGGCATTGACCGTTGCGTGAGTGAGTTCATCCGCATCACCGACACCCTGTTGCCCGAGCGTGCGTTCTACCGTGTGGTCCCCGAACTGCATCGCGGCGGCTTCACGCGGGCGGGTGTGCCCGTGCGGGCTCAGCTGCTGGGGTCCGATCCCGTGTGCATGGCCGAGAACGCGGCCCGCCTGGCGAGTCTGGGCGGTCACGGGGTGGATCTGAACTTCGGGTGCCCGGCCAAGACCGTCAACCGCAGCCGGGGTGGTGCCGTGTTGCTGGACGAACCCGAACTGGTGGGCCGCATCGTGGCGGCGGTGCGGCGCGCCGTGCCCGCCGATGTGCCGGTGTCGGCCAAGATGCGGCTGGGGTACCACGATGACCGGGTGGCCGAGGATTGTGCGACCGCCATTGCCGAGGCGGGTGCGCAGGAACTGGTGATCCACGCGCGCACCAAGGCGCATGGGTACCGACCCCCGGCCTACTGGGAAAGGGTGGCCCAGGTGCGGGAGTCACTGCCTGCCGGTCGCACAGTGACGGTGGTGGCCAATGGCGAGATCTGGCGCCCGGAGGACGCCCATCGCTGCCGCGAAGTCACGGGTTGCGACGACCTGATGATCGGGCGCGGCATGGTGACAGATCCGGGACTCGCCCTGGCGATCCGGGGCGAAGGCGGTGTGCCGTGGTCGCAGATCCTGCCGCTGCTGAGCCTGTTCTGGGAGCAGGTCAGCCAGCGGGTGGAGTCGCGCCACCGCGCCGGGCGCATGAAGCAATGGCTGAACTACCTGCGGCGGCACTATCCGCAGGCCCAGCAGGCCTTCGACGAGCTGCGCGTGTCCAATGACCCGCGACACATCCAGGCCTGGTTGCTGGTTCACGCGCCGGTGTCGGCCAGCACGGACCCGATCGCCTTGCCTGCAGCAGGTTTCGCTCATCCGTGTTAACTTCCGGCCCCCGGGGGAGAATTCCGGGCATCCTGGAACCGATCATGACCGAACCCTCACAACGGCTGCTCTCATGGGGCGCCGACCGCCTGCGCGGCATGAAGCGTGGCCTTGAAAAAGAAAGCCTGCGCGCCCAACCAGACGGCAAACTGGCGCTCACGCCGCACCCGGCGGGACTGGGCAGCGCGCTGACGCACCCGCACATCACCACCGACTACAGCGAGTCCCAGCTGGAGCTGATCACCGGTGTGCACGGCAGCGTCGAGTCCTGTCTGGCGGAGCTGACCGATATTCATCAGTTCACTTTGCGCACCATGCAGGCGCAGGGTGGGGCGGCCGGTGAGGAAATGCTCTGGGCCTCCAGCATGCCGTGCGGGCTGCCCACCGACGAGACGATTCCGCTGGGTCGCTATGGTTCGTCCAACGTGGGCCGCGCCAAGAGCGTCTACCGCATGGGCCTGGGGCACCGGTATGGCCGGCGCATGCAGACCATCAGCGGTATCCACTACAACTGGTCGATGCCCGGTGTCGACAACGAAGGCTATTTCGCGCTGATCCGCAATTTCCGCCGTCATGCGTTCCTGCTGCTGACCCTGTTTGGCGCTTCGCCCGCCGTGTGCTCCAGCTTCGTGGAAGGCCGCCAGCACGAGCTGCAGCCCCTGGGGCAGGGTGGGTCTCTGCACATGCCCCATGGCACCTCGTTGCGCATGGGGCGGCTGGGCTACCAGAGCGATGCGCAGTCCACGCTGGCCGTCAGCTACAACAGCCTGGAAGGCTATGCCGCGTCGCTGCACGATGCCTTGACCCGGCCTTGGCCGGCCTATGAGGCCGTGGGCATCCGCAACCCGGGTGGGGACTACAACCAGCTGGCGACGACTCTGCTGCAGATCGAGAACGAGTTCTACGGCACCATCCGCCCCAAGCGCGTCATTTTCCCGGGCGAGAGGCCCCTGCATGCCCTGCGCGAGCGGGGTGTCGAGTACATCGAGGTCCGTCTGATGGACCTCAACCCCTTTGAGCGCATCGGCATTGACGCCGACACACTGCGTTTCCTGGATGTGTTCCTGCTGCACTGCCTGCTCTCGGACAGCCCGCCCGACACGCCGCAGGAAATCCGCGAACTGGCCCAGAACCAGCACCTGACCGCGGCGCGTGGTCGCGAGCCGGGGCTGACCCTCTCCCGTCGCGGGCAACCGGTCTCCCTGGTCGGGTGGGGGCTGGAACTGCTGGATGAACTCATGCCGCTGGCCGTCGCCATGGACGGGCTGCTGGACAGCGAGCACCACGCACGGGTGATTGCACAGGCGCGGGAGCGCCTGCAGGCGCCCGACACGCTGCCGTCGGCCCGGGTGCTGGCGGCCGTCCGGCGCGACCATGCCGACTCCTTCGTGGCCTTTGCCCGTGCCCAGTCGCAGCGCATCCGCGACGAACTGCTGGCGCTGCCGTGGAGTGCCGCCCAGCAGGCCCGTTTCGAGGCCATGAGCGCAGCCTCGGTGGCCGAGCAGCAGCGCATCGAGGCGGCCGACACCATGCCCTTCGAAATCTACCGGCAGGAGTACGTGTCGGCGGCGCGGTTGGGGAAACCGCTTGAGGCTGTGCCCGCCTGAGGCTGCATCCAGTGGGCTTGCGCACTGCCTGTTGAACAGGCAGTCCAACAAAGTCTGTTGCGCGACAAGGACTTATCCGCGCCCTACAGACATGCCCTGAACTTATGCACAGGCTTGTCCAGTGTTTCGCGGGACAAGTGGATATCCAGCCCTGCAGCACTGCCTGTTTGTTGGGCAGTCTGATACTTCCCCTTGGCGGACAGGCACTTAGGTCAGCCGTACAGGCTTCCTACCGGGTTATTCACACACTTGTCCAGTGAAACACGGGAAAACCCGCAAGCTGTTCACACCTCGCCGCCAAAGCGCTTGATGAGGTTGGCGATGTACTTCTCGACCAGCTTCTCGAATTCGCCCTGGACCACCGGCACGACCACCATCTTCATCAGACCGGGCAACGGTACCTCGATCTCGCCCTCGATGGCCAGTTCGATGTCGGTGGCCTTGCCGGCGCGGTCGCCGATCTTCCAGTGACCGCTGACCAGGGCATTGCCCACGCCCTTGACCGGCGTCCATTTGACCGTGCCCTGTCCCTTGGCCGCATCGAACTTGCTGGTGTACTTGCTCGCGTACACCGTCTGGATGTTGACCTGGGTCGTGCCCACCTTCTGCATTTCCCACTGGTAGACTCCACCGCCCAGGTCGGTCAGCTGCTCGACCTTGGGGAAGTGGCTCACCGATGTCGGCACGTCCGACAGCACCTCGAAGACCTCGGCCGCCTTGGCCTTGACGCTGAATTCGTAGCCCAGATCGATCTTGACGGTGATGCTCATGAATCTCCTCGCGGGGTTGGGTGGACAATTCATTGTGCCCGAGCCCTGTCGGCGACGCCATTGGCCGGAACCCGGGTGGTGGCGCTTCCCTTTTCTGTCGTCCCTCACCATTCTTCTGCCATGAGTGTCCAGTGGTTTCCCGGTCACATGCACCTGACGCGCCAGGCCATCGCCGAGCGCGTCAAGGAAATCGATGTCGTCATCGAGATGCTGGATGCGCGCCTGCCCGGCAGCAGTGCGAACCCGCTGATGCAGCAGCTCACCAGCGGCCGTCCCACCCTGAAGGTACTCAACAAGCAGGACATGGCCGATCCTGCGCGCACGGCGCTGTGGCTGGCCCACTACAACGCCCAGCCCGACACACGCGCCATCGCACTGGACGCCAGCGTCACCGCACCCGCGCGGGCGCTCATCGACGCCTGCTTCGAGCTGGCGCCCAAGCGCGGTGGCATGCTCAAGCCGATGCGGGTGCTGATCTGCGGCATCCCGAATGTGGGCAAGTCCACGCTGATCAACACGCTCAAGGGCAAGCGCGCGGCCAAGACCGGGGACGAGGCCGGCGTGACGCGCACCGAGGCGCGCATCGTGCTGGCCGACGACTTCTACCTTTACGACACGCCTGGCATGCTCTGGCCACGCATCTTCGTCCCTGAAAGCGGTCACAACCTGGCCGCCAGTGGGGCGGTGGGCAAGAATGCCTACGACGAGGAGGAGGTCGCCTACGAGCTGATGGCCAAGCTCAAGACCGACTACCCTGCGCTGATGGAAGCGCGCTACCAGCTGGGCCTGTCGCCCGAGGCCTGGGCGCAGACCCACGACGACGAGCTCGTCGAGGCCATCGGACGCAAGCGCGGCGCGCTGGCCAGCGGCGGCCGCGTCAACATGCAGAAGGCGGCCGAGCTGGTGATCGCCGATTTCCGTGCCCTGCACATCGGCCGCATCACCCTGGAGACGCCCGAGCAGTTCGCGCGCTGGCTCAAGGCTGGCAAGCAGGCCGATGCCGAACGCGCGGCTCGCAAGAAGAAGCTGCGGGAAGAAGGGCACATCAGCCCGGAACGCAAGCCCAAGTCCGACAAGCGTTCAGCGGCGCGCAAGCCACACTGAAGACCGGAGACCTCCCATGTCCACCATCACCGCCCCCTCGAATCCTGAAGCCGATCCCCGTGTCAAGGCGGTGTTCGATGACATCCGCGCCACGCGCAAGACCGATTTCATCAACAACATGTGGCGGTACCTCGCCTTCGACCCGACACTGCTGGAGCAGACATGGGCCGAGGTCAAGCGTGTGATGGCCACCCCGTCCAGCCTGGACCCGCTGACCAAGGAGATGGTCTACATCACCGCGTCCATCATCAACGGCTGCAGCTACTGTGTGCACTCGCACACCGCGGCGGCCACCGCCAAGGGCATGACGCGGGAGCAACACGCCGAGTTGCTGGCCATCATCGCGCTCGCCGCCAAGACCAATCAACTCGCCACCGCGCTGCAGGTACCGGTGGACCCGGAATTCCAGAAGGGTTGAGCCTGATCAGGGGTGGTTCGTGCGTGCGTTCCTGGCACGGCGCAAGGAGATCTCGGCGCAGGTGATTCGCCCGTGAGACACGGCGTTACTTGAACTTGTCCTTGTCTTTGCCGCGCGGGATCACGGAGGTGACCGGTGCGACCGGACGGTCGGAGCTGACCGGGCCCTTGGGCACCGAGGTGTCCTTTTTCGGCTTCTTGCTCATCTTCTCGTTGCGCTGTTCCTTGCCCATGGGGTGCTCCGTTGTAATAGGCCGCAGGCTGCAGCCGACCAGCTGATGTTAGCGGCCTTCGGCCGGGCTGGGCAGCGTCTGAATCTCGTCGGGCGGTGCCACTGTGACGGCCACCTCCAGCGTATGTCGGGCACCTCCCTGGATGACGCCGCGCATGGGCGAGACGTCGGCAAAATCCCGGCCGATGGCCAGCGTGACATAGTCCTCGCCCGGGCTGCCCCAGCCGCAGCGGTTGTTGGTGGGGTCGAAGTCCAGCCAGACGCCGCTGGCCGGTGAGTCTCCAGACTGTGCTCCGCAGTCCGGTGGCAACGGCAGGTAGACCGACACCCAGGCGTGCGACGCATCTGCGCCGATCAGGCGGGGTTGTCCTGGCGGTGGCCGGGTGAGCAGGTAACCGCTGACGTAGCGCGCGGGCAGCCCCAGGCTGCGCAGACAGCCGATCATGATGTGGGCGAAGTCCTGGCACACGCCCTTGCGCTGGGCCATCGCCACCAGGGCCGGCGTGTTGACCTCGGTACTGGCACTTTCGTACGTCAGCCCGGTGTGGATATGCACCATCAGCGAACGCACGGCGGCCAGTGCCGACCGGCCGGAGAGGAAGTCCGGGCGGGCAAACGTGGCGAAGGCGTCATCGCGAGGAACGTGCGGCGATGCAAACAGGAACTCGCTGGCCGGGTCGTAGGGTGCGCGTGCGCGGTAGTGAAAGAGGTCACGCACGGATTCCCAGGTCTGTGCCTGCCAGGCCGGGTGATCGGGCAGGGGCGCAGGCGCCTGCGTCACCACCGTGCTGTCTGCGGTTACGGTGAGCGTCTCATGCGGCGACTGCAGCGAGAAGAACGTGCGCAGGTTGCCGAAGGCATCGGTCGTCTGGCTGCGCGAGGCGGGCTCAGGCGTGACGGTCAGCATGTGCGCCCGTACGGTCTGCGTGGCGGTGTCCAGGGGAGACAGGTGGACCATGTGCTGGGCCATGTCCACGCTGCCCTGGTAGCGGTAAGTGGTGGTGTGCAGGATGCGCAGTTCCATGGGGTCAGGCGCCGAGGCTCTGCGTTCTCTGGTCGGCGTGGCTGAAGTGCAGGCGTGTGATCTCGTCGGAGAGATCCGCAGCGGCCCGCTCGCAGGCCAGCAGCAGCTCGGACAAGGCACCGTATCGCACCTGGTGTTCCTGTCGCTGCCAGCAACTGAGTTCGGTCAGTGCCCAGGTGTCGGGGTCGGGCAGGCCCTGGGCCAGCACGGCGTCCTGTGGTGTGGCACTTTTCGAAAGTCTGGCCAGACGCGAGCGCAGCGTCTGCAGTACCCAGGCGATGGAGCGGGGGTTGTCGCGGTCCATCACCAGCAGGTCGATCAGCGCCACCATGTCGCGGCGCTGCTGGTAAGTGGCGTGGAAGGTGATGGTGCTGTCAAACAGGGCGACCACCGCCTCGAAGCCGGCTGTCTCCTGGACGCAGCGGTGTTCCAGCGCCAGCGACAGTGCCCTGGAGAGGGTGACCAGGCGCTCGATGTGACGACCCACGGACAACAGACGCCAGCCATCGTCGCGCATCATCCGATCGGTTTGTGCGCCGGTGATGGCCGCCAGGCGCTCGCTGGCCTGCCGCAGCAGGGCCAGTGCTTCGACGCTGGCGGATTCGGTGTCCGCCGACAGGCCCGCGCCGTCCCGGGTGAACTCTGCCTCGGCCCGTTCAATCAGGTGCCAGTGCTCTGGTGACAGGCGTTCGCGTACCTGCGCGGCAGCCAGCCTGAGCGCGCGCAGGTTGAAGCCGACGCTGAACGAAGAGGCGGCCATCGACGATCCGGGGGGCGGACTCAATCCCGCCAATAGAGAACGCAGGAAAACGCGCGGCGACTGCGCCGCTGTGGGCACGCCAGCCAGCACGAGCGAGTTCTCGACCGCACAGGCGGAAAGCCAGTCCAGCAGGCTCTCGGGCACGGCGTCGTCGCCTTCGAGCAGCTCCAGGGTGATGCGGGCCAGTCGCAGACTGTTCTCGGCGCGCTCGGTGTAGCGACCCAGCCAGAACAGGTTCTCCGCAGCCCGGCTGGTCACAGGCCGCTTGTGCAAGGCCATCGACAGGGTGCTGGGAGCGGTCTGCAACAGACTGGTCATGTCGACCGGGCCTTCGGTCAAGATCCAGCAGTCGGCACTGCTGCCTCCCCGCTGCATGGCCGCCACCAGCTGACCCCGCGGGGCCAGCCGGACCAGGCCGCCAGGCAGCACCCGCCAGGAACCCGGGCCGTCGGCCAGCGCATAGACCCGGAGCATGGCCGAACGGGGCATCAGTCGTCCCTCAGACCAGGTGGGCGTCTGCGACAGGGGCATCCAGTCCTGCACGGTGTGGAGCTCGGGCTCACGCATCAGGCGTCCCGCCCACTCGTCCAGTGCCCGGTGATCCAGAGTCTGACCGATGACGGTGTCCATCCCGGATCGGGGGTAGGTCGGCCGGATGACCCCGTCGCGAAGCCGCGGGACGACCTCTCGCAGGGCCGCCTCCTCGCCGCACCACCAGGTGCCCAGCGATGGCATCAGAAGTTCCTCGCCCAGCAGGTGTTGTGCGATGCCCGGCAGAAAGCCGAGTAGGGCACTGGACTCGAGGACGGCCGAGCCCGGCATGTTGGCCAGCAGCAGATTGCCCGCCCGCAGGACCTGCAGCAGGCCGGGCACGCCCAGGGTGGAGTCTGCGCGCAGCTCCAGCGGATCGAGCCATTCGTCGTCCAGGCGCTTGATAAGGGCGTGAACAGGTTCCAGCCCACCGAGTGTCTTGAGGTACAGGCGCTGGTCGCGCACGGTCAGGTCGTTGCCTTCCACCAGGGTCAGGCCCAGGTAGCGCGCGAGGTAGGCGTGCTCGAAGTAGGTCTCGTTGTACGGTCCGGGGGTCAGCAGGGCAATCCGGGTGTCCTCCCCCTGGGGGGCCTGACGTTTGATGCCATCCATCAGCGCGCGGTAGCTGGCGGCCAGGCGCTGGACCTTCATGCCGGCGAACGCCTTGGGGAACTGTCGTGAGATGGCGATGCGGTTTTCCAACAGGTAACCCAGCCCGGACGGTGCCTGGGTGCGTTGCCCCACCACCCACCACCGGCCATCCGGACCGTGGGCCAGATCAAAGGCCATCACGTGCAGCCAGGTCTCACCGGCCGGGCTCAGGCCCCGAAGCGCGCGCAGGTAGCCCGGATGTCCTTGCACGAGGGCCGGTGGCAGCAGGGACCGCTGCAGCAGTTCCTGTGGACCATACAGGTCCGACATCATCCGATTGAGCAGTCGGGCTCGTTGCAGCACACCTGTCTCGATCGTGGCCCAGTGCTGTGGTGGCACCAGCATCGGGAACAGGTCGAGGGCCCATGGCCGCTGCAGACCGGAGGCGTCGGCGTACACGTTGTAGGTGATGCCGTTGTCATGGATCTGCCGCTGCAGGCTGGCGGTACGCCGGTCGAGGTCGGCCACGCCGTCCATGCCGACGTGGCCGAAAAATTCGGCCCACGGCGGGCTTATCCGGCAGTCTCCGCTCCGCAACTCATCCAGGTGTCCGCCGTCGGCAGGGACGGCGGCGGCCATGGCCCAATCCGCCGGTGTCTGCGGCGGCAGGTCGTCAAACAGGGAGTCTCGGGCGTCGGGTTGCACGGTTAGCGAGTATGCCCGCGGGCGTCATCCACTGACCCGGCATGGGTGAAGACCCTGTGGCGGCACGACGACATCGCCTTGGCTGCATTCAAGTCCGCAGGTCCAGGGTGAAGGGGAACTCCCGGTTGATCTCGGCGGTCGTGGCAGTTAGCCGACCCGGGGTGTGACCCATCTGGAAGAAGCGCGAGAGGCGCCGGCTTTCGGCCTCGTAGGCGTTGATCGGGAAGCTGTCGTAGTTGCGGCCTCCGGGATGGGATACGTGGTACTGGCAGCCCCCGAGGGAGCGGTTCATCCAGGTGTCGACGATGTCAAAGGTCAGGGGGGCGTGCACGCCGATGGTGGGGTGCAAGGCGCTGGGCGGGTTCCAGGCCTTGTAGCGCACACCGGCCACGTGCTCACCGGCGGTGCCCGTGGGCTGCAAGGGCAAGGTGCGGCCATTGCAGGTGATGCGGTAGCGGCTGTCGTTCCAGCCGGTGACGCGCACCTCGATCCGCTCCAGGGAAGAGTCCACATACCGCACCGTGCCGCCGACGGCGCCTTCCTCGCCCATGACATGCCAGGGCTCCAGGGCGTTGCGCAGCGTCAGCTCGATGCCCCGTGCGGCCACCTGGCCGACCAGCGGGAAGCGGAACTCGAAATGGGGTTCGAACCAGGCCATGTCGAACGGGTATCCCTCCTCGGCCAGCTCCGTGAGCACATCCTCGAAGTCCATGCGGATGAAGGTGGGCAAGAGGTATCGGTCGTGCAGTTCGGTCCCCCAGCGCGTGAGCCGACCCGACCACGGCCGGCGCCAGAAACGCGCGATCAGGGCCCGCAACAGCAACTGCTGGGCAATGCTCATGCGGGCGTGGGGCGGCATCTCGAAGGCGCGCAGTTCCAGCAAGCCCAGACGCCCGGTGGAGGCGTCGGGCGAGTACAGCTTGTCGATGCAGAACTCGCTGCGGTGCGTGTTGCCGGTCACATCGATGAGGATGTTCCTCAGGGTCCGATCGACCAGCCAGGGCGGCATGTCCGTGCCGTGGAGCTGCCGGTTGCGCTCGATCTGCGCCAGCGCGATCTCCAGCTCGTAGAGCTGGTCGTTGCGGGCCTCGTCCACCCGAGGCGCCTGGCTGGTGGGGCCGATGAACAGGCCGCTGAACAGGTACGACAGCGAGGGATGGTTGTGCCAGTAGGCAATCAGGCTGCCCAGCAGCTCGGGCCGTCGCAGGAAGGGGGAGTCCGAGGGCGTGGCACCACCGAGCACGAAATGGTTGCCGCCGCCCGTACCGGTATGGCGGCCATCGGTCATGAACTTCTCGGCGCACAAGTGCGTCTGGTGCGCGGCTTCGTACAGGAACTCCGTGCGCTCGACCAGTTCGGCGAAGCTGCTGCTGGGGTGGATGTTGACCTCGATCACACCGGGGTCGGGTGTCACCTGCAGCATCTTCAGGCGCGGGTCACGGGGAGGCGGGTAGCCTTCCAGGACGACCTTGACGCCCAGCTTCTCTGCGGTGGCCTCCACCGCGGCCAACAGGTCCAGGTAGTCCTCCAGGCGCTGCAGCGGCGGCATGAACACATACAGGTGCTGGCTCCTGCCGCCGCTGGACTGTTCGGCCTTGGGTCCGTTGGCTCGCTGGGGATCGCGGGCTTCGACGCACAGTGCCGTGCGGGTCAACCAGGCGGCCGACTCGCCGCGCTGTGGATATCGGGCGGCCAGCGCCTGCGCGGGGGCCGAGGCCGGATGGGGCTGGCCCGGTCTCAGACCCAGGGCCTGCGCCTCGGCGCTGTCGTCGTACCAGTCGGTGCCTTGCAGGGAGACGGTGCCGCCCTCGGCGAACCCGCCACCGACCGTGTGCGGGTGCACCTGGTGGCGCAGGGCGGTACCGCTGGGCAGGGGGTCACGCGCCGTGTGGGGATCCTGCTCGATGTGGTACGGGTAGTCCCCCTTGGATACCCACGGCAGCGAGTCCAGGGGCAGGCGATAGCCCATGGGCGAGTCTCCGGGGATCAGATACATCCGTTCGTCCCGGAAGAACCAGGGGCCGGTCGACCAGACCGAGCCGCTGACCCGTTGGTAGGCGCTTTTGCCGTTGGTCGACAGCGGCCCGAAGCCGGAGGCCTGCAAGGGCAGCACATAGCCGACCACGCTGTCGAGTCCCTGGCCGAACACCCGGCGAAGCCGTGCGCGCTCCAGCTCGTCACCCAGTTTGCTGTCGAAGGGATCCACGTTCACCGGCAGCCGGCGTTCGCGCCAGAGAAAGTACCAGGTGTCTTCGTAGCCAGGGGTGATGTACTGGGTGCTCAGGCTCAGGCGCCGCGCGAGTGCCTGCGTGAACCGGAATGCGTCGTCGCTCGTGTAGTGGGCCTCTTCGCGCTCATCCGCCAGCAGGGCAGGGTCGTGCCAGCAGGGCTCGCCGTCGGCGCGCCAGAATACCGACAACGCCCAGCGCGGCAGCTGTTCGCCGGGGTACCACTTGCCCTGGCCCATGTGCACGAACCCGCCGGCGCCATAGCGCTCGCGCAGACGGCCAAGCAGCTCGGTGGCATAGCCGCGCTTGGTGGGACCGAGTGCGTCGGTGTTCCACTCCGCCGCGTCGCGGTCACCGGTGGCGACATACGTGGGTTCCCCACCCATGGTCAGCCGGACATCGCCGCGGTCAAGGTCGCGGTCGACCTGATCGCCCAGACGCAGGATGGCCGACCACTGGTCCTCGGTGTAGGGCCGTGTCACGCGGGGCGACTCGTGGATGCGCGTGACCTTCATCTCATGGCTGAACTCGACCTCGCAAGGATCCACGCCGCCTTCCACGGGGGCTGCACTGGAGGGTTGCGGTGTGCATGCCAGCGGGACGTGTCCTTCTCCGGCCAGCAGGCCCGAGGTGGGATCCAGACCGATCCAGCCGGCACCGGGCAGGAACACCTCGCACCAGGCGTGCAGGTCGGTGAAGTCGGCTTCCGGACCGCTGGGGCCATCAATGGCCTTGACGTCGGGCGTGAGCTGGATCAGGTACCCCGAGACGAAACGCGCGGCCAAGCCCAGGTGGCGCAGCAGTTGCACCAGAAGCCAGCCTGAATCCCGGCAGGACCCGCTCTTGAGCGTGAGCGTTTCTTCCGGGGTCTGCACGCCCGGCTCCAGACGGATGGTGTAGGCGATGTCCTGCCAGAGCTTCTGGTTGATGCCGACCAGGAAGTCGATGGTGCGTTGTTCCGACCGGTCGATCTGCGCCAGGTAGCGGGCGAGCAGGGGCGTCACCGGCGCCGTCGCCAGGTAGGGCGCCAGCTCCTGTCGCTGCGCTTCGTCGTAGGCGAAAGGAAACTTTTCCGCCCGGGGCTCCAGGAAAAAGTCGAACGGGTTGTACACCGCCATCTCGACCACCAGATCGATCGTGACCTTGAACTCGGTGGTCGGGTCAGGAAATACCAGTCGGGCCTGGTAGTTGGCGAACGGATCCTGCTGCCAGTTGATGAAATGCCGGACCGGATCGATGCGCTGCGAGTATGAGAGCACCTTGGTGCGGCTGTGGGGCGCAGGCCGCAGGCGGATGACCTGGGGGCCGAGCTTGACGGCGCGGTCGTACCGATAATGCGTGGTGTGACTCAGGGCGACATGAATAGCCATGCTCGGGTCTTTCGACAGGGAGGAAACAACAAATGCGACAGCCAGGTCACCCCCGGCAGGTGCCAGTGCGCACCGAGATATTTCAAGCAAATCTTGCGCCAGCTTCATGACGCCCCTGTTGCTGGGCTGGGTGGCCGGCGTTGCCGGGCAACTGCAGCAGGCCTCGCTCTGGGCAGACTGGGTCTACGCGCTCCTGTTGCTGGTGGCCCTGGCCATCGGTATGGGGCTGTGGCGGATCCAGGGGAGCGGGATCGCAAGGTCGCTGGGCTGCCTGCTGGTGGGGGTGCTGGCCGGTGCAGGGCAGGCCGGCTGGCGCGCCGCCGATTTCGCGGCACAGGCGATGGACCCTGCCCTGGAAGGGGTTCTGCTGCTGGTCTCTGGCCGGATCGACAGCCTGCCACAGCGCGGGGCTGATGGTCACCAGCGGTTCGAGCTGGCCGTCGACGCCGCCGAGCGCCAGGGGCGCCCCGTTGGCATTCCGGACCGCCTGCTGCTGTCCTGGTACCCGCCCCGTGGGCAGGAGGGACGTGCCCCACCCGTGGTGCGGGCAGGCGAGCGATGGCAACTGCCCGTCACGCTGAAGCGGCCGCACGGGCTGCTCAATCCCCATGGCTTCGACCGCGAGCGCTGGCTCTGGGAGCACGGCATCGGGGCCACTGGCTCCGTCAAGGCAGGACGACACGACCGACAGATCCGCCGTCTGGCGCCATCGGGTGCCTGGCGCATCGATGCCGCCCGGCAGGCCGTTCGCGAACAGATCGACTCGCGCGTGGCCGACGACAGGCAGGCCGGGGTCATCGCCGCCCTGGTCGTGGGGGACCAGAGCGCCATCCTGCGCCAGGACTGGGAGTTGTTTCGGGTCACCGGGGTCGCGCACCTGATGAGCATTTCCGGTCTGCATGTCACCATGTTCGCCTGGCTGGCCATGCGGCTGGTCTCCGCCTTGTGGCGCGCCTTGGCCCGGCGTCGCCCGGCGGTGGCCCTGGCCGTGCCCGTGCCGGTCGCCGCAGCCTGGGGCGGCATTGTCCTGGCCACTGCTTACGCGCTCTTTGCCGGCTGGGGCGTGCCGGCGCAGCGCACCTTGCTGATGCTGGCGGTGGTGCTGGGGTTGCGCCTGCGCGGACACCGGTGGCCGTGGCCCCTGGTCTGGTTGCTGGCCATGGCGGTGGTGCTGCTGCTCGACCCGCTGGCCTTGATGCAACCGGGCTTCTGGCTGAGTTTTGTGGCCGTGGGCATCCTGTTTTCATCGGATCCGGGCCGGTCGCTGGTCCCTGAAAGCCAGGTACATGGCTGGCATCGCCCCCTGAGGTCCGTGGGGCGCCTGCTGGCCGAACAGGGGGTGATCACTTTGGCCCTGGCGCCCCTGACCCTCATGCTGTTTGCCCAGGTGTCGCTGGCGGGGCTGGTGGCCAACCTGATGTCGGTGCCCTGGGTCACGCTGGTGGTTACGCCCCTGGCCTTCCTGGGGGTGTTGCTCCCCTGGGCATGGGATGTTGCCGCTGTGGCGCTGGGGTGGATGAGCCACGGTCTGGAATGGATCGCGACGCTGCCGTGGGCGGTGATCGAACGGCCCATCGCTCCCTGGCCGCTGGCGGCCGCCGCCGTGGTCGGGGGCATTCTTCTGGTGCAGCGCTGGCCCTGGGTGCTGCGCTCGGCGGGACTGCTGCTGGTATGGCCTGCGCTATTGTGGTCGCCTGCGCGCCCCGCGCCCGGGGATTTCGAGGTCATGGCGATTGACGTGGGCCAGGGAAGCGCCATTTTGGTGCGCACCACCCGCCACGCCTTGCTGTTTGACACCGGCCCCCGGCAAGGCGAGGACAGCAGCGCGGGAGAGCGGGTCATCGTGCCACTGCTGCGTGCCTTGGGCGAGCAGCTGGATGCCGTGGTGGTAAGTCACGCCGACAGCGACCATGCGGGCGGCATGGAGGCGATCGCTGAGGCCCATCCGCAGGCGCGCTGGCTCGCATCGTTTGCCACCGAGCCATCTCGGCGCTGTGTCGCCGGCCAGCACTGGGAATGGGATGGTGTGCGTTTCGACATCATGCACCCCTGGCCTCAGGACTACGCCGAGGACGGTCGGACGCTGCTGGAGGACAACGCCATGTCCTGTGTCTTGCGTGTCACCCACGCGGCCGGCCAGGAGTCTGCCTGGCTGACCGGGGACATCGATGCCGATCACGAGGTTCGCCTTGCCATGGCCCACCCCCAGGCGACGGCCACTCTCCTGGTCGCGCCCCATCACGGCAGTGCCACGTCGTCGAGTCCGGTCTGGCTCAACACCCTGCAGCCAAGGCACATCGTCATCCAGGCCGGCTACCGCAACGCCTTTCGGCATCCGTCGCCCACCGTGCTGGCACGCTACAGTCAGCGCGACATCCCCTGGGTCAGTTCCCCGGCCTGCGGGGCCGCCACCTGGCGCAGTGCTGACCCCGGACGGGTGCAATGCTGGCGCCATCAGGATCGGCGATATTGGCGCTCTGCGCCGCGAGAGGCGAGCGCAGCGGCGGGTTGGACGGCGAAAGCAGGGGAATCTCTGGCCGAAGACACCGATGACTGATCCTGCGCAACTCCGGTTGGCCCGCTCCTTGCTATGCTCTCTGGCAGGAGAAATCGCATCATGAGCCGACCGATGTACGACGAAATGCATGCCTCGCCAGACGAGGTGCGGGCCCACTACCTGAACTACGCCCGCTGGTTGGCCCAGCAACCGCCGGAGGTCATGGCCTCGCGCCGGGAAGAGGCCGAAATGATCTTCCGCCGCGTGGGCATCACCTTCGCCGTCTACGGCGCCAAGGACGAAGACGGTGCCGGCACCGAACGCCTCATTCCTTTCGACCTGATTCCCCGCATCATTCCGGCCCACGAATGGACGCGCATGGAAGAGGGGTTGGTGCAGCGGGTCACCGCCCTCAACCGCTTCATCCATGACGTCTATCACGATCAGGAGATCATCAAGGCGGGCATCGTGCCGGCCGACCAGATCTTCCAGAACGCCCAGTTCCGGCCCGAGATGATGGGCGTCGAGGTGCCCCAGCAGATCTATTCGCACATCGCCGGCATCGACATCGTGCGTGCGCCGGTGCCCGGCAACGGGGGGCAGGCCGAGTATTACGTGCTGGAGGACAACCTCCGGGTGCCCAGTGGCGTGTCCTACATGCTCGAGGACCGCAAGATGATGATGCGGCTGTTTCCCGAGCTGTTCACCGAGAACCGGGTCGCGCCGGTGGCCCACTACCCGGACCTGTTGCTGGAGACCTTGCGGTCGGTGAGCCCAGCCACCACGGCCGAGCCGACGGTGGTCGTGCTGACCCCAGGCATGTACAACAGTGCCTATTTCGAGCACGCCTTCCTGGCCCAGCAGATGGGGGTGGAACTGGTCGAGGGCCAGGACCTGTTCGTCAAGGACAACTTCGTCTACATGCGCACCACGCAGGGACCCCGCCGCGTGGATGTGATCTATCGGCGCGTGGACGACGACTTCCTCGACCCGCTGGTGTTCCGGCCCACCTCCACGCTCGGCTGCGCCGGCCTGCTGGGGGTGTATCGCAGCGGCAACGTGACCATCTGCAACGCGGTGGGCA
This sequence comes from Hydrogenophaga bisanensis, assembly GCF_042665135.1. Taxonomy (NCBI): domain Bacteria; kingdom Pseudomonadati; phylum Pseudomonadota; class Betaproteobacteria; order Burkholderiales; family Comamonadaceae; genus Hydrogenophaga; species Hydrogenophaga bisanensis. The sequence continues at coordinate 67,984 of NZ_JBHTBX010000003.1, read as the reverse complement.
CCGGTGTGGCCGACGACAAGTCGATCTACCCGTACGTGCCGAAGATGATCGAGTTCTACCTGGGCCAGAAACCCATCCTGTCCAACGTGCCGACGTTCATGGGCCGGGACCCCGAGGACCTCAAGTACATCCTGTCCAACCTCAAGGACCTGGTGGTCAAGGAAGTCCACGGCGCTGGCGGCTACGGCATGCTGGTCGGTCCGGCCTCGACAGCGGCCGAGATCGAGGAGTTCCGGCAGGCCGTGATCGCCAAGCCCGATGGCTACATCGCCCAGCCGACGCTCAGCCTGTCGACCTGTCCCACCTATGTGAACAGCGGCATTGCCCCGCGCCACATCGACCTGCGGCCTTTCGTGCTGTCGGGCAAGGACGTGCAGATGGTGCCCGGTGGCCTGACCCGAGTGGCCCTCAAGGAAGGCTCGCTGGTGGTCAACTCGTCGCAGGGCGGCGGCACCAAAGACACCTGGATCCTGGAGAACTGAGCATGCTGTCCCGTACCGCCGACCACCTTTTCTGGATGTCCCGCTACACCGAGCGGGCCGAGAACACCGCGCGCATGCTCGACGTGAATTACCAGACCTCCCTGCTGCCGCAGTCCGCCGCCGTGGCGCAGGTGGGCTGGGAAGGCCTGCTGTCCATCAGCGAGCTGATGCCGGCGTTCGTGGCCAAATACGGCGATCGTGCGATCACGCCGCGCAACGTGCTGGATTTCATGGTCCGAGACGAGAACAACCCGTCGTCGATCGTGTCCTGCCTGCGGGCGGCCCGCGAAAATGCGCGGGCGGTGCGCGGTGCCCTGACCACCGAGGTCTGGGAGACCCAGAACAGCACCTGGCTCAAACTGGCCGGCTACCTCAAGACGCGGGATTTCGAGCGCGATCCCGGCGCCTTCTTCGAGTGGGTCAAGCACCGTTCGCACCTGTCCCGAGGCGTGGCCATCGGCACGATGCTGCAGGATGAAGCCTTCCACTTCTACCGCATGGGCACCTTCCTGGAGCGTGCCGACAACACGGCGCGTCTGCTCGACGTGAAGTTCCATGCCGTGCAAAGCGACTTCTTCGGGGCCGCCAGCGAGCAGGACCAAGAGTACGACTTCTACCACTGGAGCGCGATCCTTCGATCGGTCTCCGCGTTCGAGATCTACCGCAAGGTCTACCGGGATGTGATCACCCCCGAGCGGGTGGCCGAACTGCTCATCATCCGCCCGGACATGCCGCGCAGCCTGGCGGCCAGCATGAACGAGGTCGTGAACAATCTGGGCGTCGTCTCCAACGACCACTCCCACGAGACCGAGCGGCGGGCTGGCAAGCTGCGTGCCGATCTCCAGTTTGCACGGATTGACGAGATCCTGGCCACCGGATTGCACGCGTTCCTGACCCAGTTTCTCGACCGGGTCAACGACCTGGGTGGGCGCATCAGTCAGGATTTCCTGGTGCCGACCCACTGACCAGAGTCCCGGGTGGCCGGGGCTGCCCGGGCTGCTGAAGGCACAATGCGGTTACCCTCTGGTGTTCCCGCAGGCAGCCTGTTGCCACCCGGTCCATGAAACTCCACGTCCGTCACACCACCGCCTACCAGTACACCGAACCCTTGCTCTATTCGGTGCAGAACCTGCACCTGTGGCCCCTGTCGGGCCCGGGCCAGACGGTGCTGGACTGGCGCATCCAGGTGCCTGGCCGCCTGCATGCCCAGCCGGACGGACTGGGCAACCGGATGCACAGCTTCACGCTCACGGCGAGTCCGGAGCAGGGCTTGCGCGAACTGCGCATCGTCGCCGAAGGCACCGTGATGACCCTGGTCGAGCCCGTGTTCGAGGATGCGCCAGGCTTGCCGCATCCCGCCTTCTACCGCCGCTCCACCACCCATGCCGAGCCACATCCCCGAATGACCGCATGGGCCAGGGAGGTGGTTCCCCGGGTTGCACCAGGACAGTGCGAAACCCCGGTCGATCAGGTGCTGGATCTGGTGCATGCGGTGGCCGACAAGGTGCGTTACCGGCCAGGACGCACCGCCGTGGAGACCACGGCGCTGGAGGCTTTCGACTGGGGGCTGGGCGTGTGCCAGGACCAGGCCCATGTGCTGGTGGCCGTGTGTCGCAGCCTGGGGTTGCCGGCCCGATATGTCAGCGGCTACTTCTACGCCGCCAACGAACCTGATCTGGCCAGCCACGCTTGGGTCGATGTCTGCATCGATGTCCAGGCCCGGCGATGGGTCAGCGTGGACGTGACCCATCGCTGCCTGGTGGACGAGCGCCACATCCGGCTGGCTTGCGGCAACGACTACACCGTCTGTCCACCCGTCAAGGGCTTGCGACGGGGCGGTGGCGATGAGCAGCTGTCGGTGGATATCCGGATCGAACCCGTGTCGGCGGGCTGAAACCGTGCGACTCGCCCTCAGGCAAGCAACCTCGACCGGACGCGCTGCTGGCGCTGACGTCGCACGCGCCACGCCAGCACGGCACTGCTGATCCAGTAGACCGCCAGACCACAGAGCACCGCCAGGATGGCCAGACCGACCACCAGCGGTTTGCCCACCGTGGTCGCGTACTCGAAGACCGCCAGCACCGAATCGGTGAATCCGCGGGTGGAACCCTCGGCGGCGGTTTCAGGCACCTGCAGCGGAGGCACCTCGTCCGCGGCCGAGGCGCCGGGTTCCCCCAGCACCCAGCTACCCAGGTGGTAGGCACCGTAGTACACCGGCCCGAAGGTGACGGGGTTGGTCACCAGCGTGCTGGCCATGGCCACCGGCAGATTGGCTCGCAGGATGACCGCCAGCGCTGCCGAGAAAGGAATCTGGGCAATCGGAATCAACAGGCCGAAGAAGATGCCGATCGCCAGACCGGCCGAGATGCCCTTGCGGCTGAAATGCCAGAGCCGCGGGTGATGGATGACAGGGCCCATCCAGCGCAGCCAGCGGTTCTGGCGGACGCTTTCGGGCGTGGGCAGCAGGCGTTTGAAACGGTCGATCACGGGGACGCAGTCAGGATCTGGCGAATCCTTCTATTGTCTTCCAGATGATCGATGTCGGGGAAGGTATCCGTCGGTCAATCAGGGCTTGAGCATCGCCTCGATGGCGGCGCCGAGTTCGATCACCGCCATGGCGTAGTAACTGCTCCAGTTGTACCGGGTGACGACATAGAAGTTCTCAGTGCCGGCCACATAGCTCCTCGGGGCGCTGCCGTTTTCCAGTTCCACCAGCGCGAGCTTGCCGGGGTGGTGCCGCGCATTCGCATCCAGTCGCGCCCCCTTGGCCTCGAAACTGTCGGGACTGAAGCTCGGCAGGATGTCCGGGGCCAGCAAAGCCTCCATGTCGGCGCTGCCAGGGTCAATCCGCACGGGGTAGTGGGTGGGCATGCCCGGCTGCCAGCCAAATCGCTGGAAATAGTGCGCCACCGAGCCGATCACGTCGACGGGTGAGTCGAACAGGTCGACCCTTCCGTCGCCGTCGAAGTCGATGGCGTACCGCACCCAGCTGCTGGGCATGAACTGGGGCCAGCCCATGGCGCCGGCGTAGCTGCCCCGCAGGCTGGCGGGTTCGATGCCTGCGCGATGGGTCAGGCTCAGGAACTGCTCGAGTTCATCCCGGAAGAACGCGGCGCGGGCCTCCGCCCTGGGGTGCGCCGCCGGAAAGTCGAAGGCCAGGGTCACGAGGGTGTCGAGCACCCGGAAGTTGCCCAGGTGCTCGCCGTACAGGGTTTCGACGCCGATCACCCCCACGATGAGGCTGGCGGGCACGCCGTAAGTGGCCTCGGCCTTGTCCAGCGCCTCGCGGTGGGTCTGCCAGAAACGAAGCCCGGCCTGCAGACGTCGGGGTTCGATGAATCGGGCCCGGTACGCGGCCCAGTTCTTCGGTTGTCCCTTGGGGGGTGGCATCACCAGCCTGATGGCCCGATCCAGTCGGCGGGCCTGACCAATCTGTGCCCGCACCCACGATGGGTCCAGATGGCGGCGCTCGGCGAGGTCGGTGGCAAACGCCATGGCAGCGGGATGCTGGTCGTAGGTGGCGCCCTCGGTCACGGGCGGCGAGGGTGCCCGCGCCAGGGTCGCTGCACCTGGCAGCAGCAACATGGCGCACAGGCTCAGGCGTAGGAAAGCGATCATGTCTTGGTGGTCTGTGTCCAGGGGATCTGCCTGAACTCCCGACGGAGTGTAGCCAGCGAGGCGCCTGGAGCGGCCGAATAGCGTTGCGCTTCCAGTCGCAGCAGCCAGTCCCGGATGGCCCGAGCCCGTGCCGTGTCACCCCAGTGTTGTTGCGTCTGCCGGGCCAGTTCGCGGGGCGTGGGGCGGGTCACGGCCGGAAGGCCTTGCTGCTCCAGTTGCCGTCGCGCCCGATCCAGCAGCCTAAGCCAGGGATCATGCTGTTGCCGCTCCCACAGCATCCACAGGGCGCCCGCCAATCCAGCCGTGCCGACCACCAGCGCCAGTGCCAGCAAAAGGTCCCGCCAGCTCGGGGAATCAAAACCCAGGTGGCGCAACAGGTCCAGCTGGCGTCCCTGGGTGTAGTTCAGCACCCACTGGTTCCACCGGTTGTTGATGGCTTCCCAGGCATCCCGCAGCTGCCTGGCCAGGGTCGGATTCAGGTTTCGGAACGTATCGGCCAAAAGGCCCTCTGGTGCCGCCAGCCGGGTCAGGCTGCCCAGGCGGGTGGGCATGACCGCACCAGTCGGATCCACACGGACCCAGCCTTCGCCGGCCAGCCACACCTCAGCCCAGGCGTGGGCGTCGCGCTGGCGCACCACCCAGTAGTTGTCCATGGCGTTGAGCTCGCCGCCCTGATACCCCGTGACGACGCGCGCGGGAATGTCCATGGCACGCATCAGGATCACGAAGCTGCTGGCGATGTGCTCGCAAAAGCCTTCCTTGCGGTCAAACCAGAATTCGTCGGCGGTATCGCGTCCGTAAACACCGGGGTCGATGGTGTAGGAGTAACCGCCGGTGCGCAGACGCTCCAGAACCGCTTCCACCAGCCGGGGGGCGACCGCCGGACCGGCACCATATTGCTGGCGCAGGCTCTGCGCCAAGGCCAGCGTCCGGGGGTTGAATCCACCCGGCAGCTCGGTGAAATCCTGGAGGGCGACCGTGGACTGCCGGGGTCCATGGCGGAAGGCCAGGTGGCTGCGGCCCCGAAAGCGCATCAGGTCAGTGACCGGGCGTGTGCTCATCCATTGCAGATCGGGCGTCATGAAGGCGCGGCCTCTGGGCAGTTCCGGCGGCTCGACCGCCGCTTCCAGCATCACCAGCCAGGGCTGAAAGCTCGGCTCCATGGTGATTTCGTAGTCCACCGGCTGGCCCAAGGGTTGCAGTTCGGCCTGGATCTCCATGCTGGCGGGAAAGCCCGAACGCAGGGGGCGCCATCGAACACCATCGAAGTCGCTGAGCACCGGGCCGCGGAAGTACAGATCCCGCATCGGTGGAATCTCTCCGTCGAAGCGCACCCGCATGGCGATGCCGTCATCGGCGGCCAGTCGGGCCACTTGGCCCACCTGCATCTCGCCCGACAGACCCGTGCGCCCCGTCATGGCATCGGACGGCGTTCCCCACAGCGGCGCCATGCGCGGGAACAGCATGAACAGCACCAGCATGACCGGGGCCCCCAGGAGTGCCATGCGGCCGGCGATCCACGCCGATTGCCGAAGGGGAGGGTGCCCCACGGGCATGTGGGCATTGACCAACGCGGTGAGCAGTCCCAGCAGGGCCAGCAGAATGCCTGCGGCGGTCAGCAGGGACTGCGAATAGAAGAAATGCGTCAGCAGCGTGAAGAACGCCAGAAAGAACACCACAAAGGCATCGCGCCGGGCGCGCATTTCCAGCGTCTTGAGCGCCAGCAGCACCACGATCAGGGTCACACCGGCGTCGCGACCAAGCAGGGTGCGGTACGTCATCCAGGTGGCCGCCAGCGTGATCGCCAGCAAGGTCAGCCGCCAGGGCCAGGCGGGCAGGGGGCGACCCTGCAGGGTGATGTGCGCGCGCCAGCCCAGCACGGCCACCGCCATGGCCGCGCACCAGACCGGAATGTGACCCACCTGCATCAGCAGGACCCAGCCGACCACGGCCAGCAGGAACAGGGTGTCGCGTGTGTCGCGCGGCAGGGAGCCGGATCGCCAGGCAGCGAGGTTCAGCATAGGGCCAGCGCCTCCAGGCAGCGTGCGCGGTGGCTGGGGCCGGAATCCGGGGGAATCTCGCGCCCGGGCAGTCTCAGGCCGAACACCAGATCAAGCCGATCCGCCTGCAGTACCCATGCGGTCAGCCGCGAGAGGCGGCTTTCGGGGTCCGGGGCACCGCAGGTGGCATAGTCCAGCCACAGCAGGGATCGTTGCGAACTGCTGGCGTCCCGGCTGACCAGGTCGTCCCGTCCTGCGGCAAAGCTCTGCGCGGCTTTCTTCCAGACCACGGACCGCAGCGGATCACCGCGCCGGTAGGCCCTGACCCCGTCGAATTCCCCCGAGCTGCGCACGACCGATGCGCCAGCATGGCCGGGTTGCGGCTCACCGGCAGGCAATGGCGGGGGATGCAATTCGGCCTTGGGGTAGGCCAGCAGGCGAGATGCCGGTCGCCAGACGGTCCAGACACGGAAGGTGCCCAGGGGAAACAGGGTGCTGGCGGAGAGGGCAGGCAAGTCATGCCAACCCCGGCGGGTGACCTGCCACGCCGTGTGCACTTCGGCCCCGGACTGGGCGGGCACATCCGTCCAGGTCAGGTGGGCAGTGTCGTCGCCGATGTCCGTGACCGTCAGCGCAATGCCGTAGCGGGCCTGGCGGCTGGTGTTGGCCAGCCGGATGTCCAGACGCGCAGCGTCCCCAGCGTGCACAGGTGCGGGCGGTGTCAGGTGCAGCGACAACCCGCGAAGATTGCCGTGGCAGATGTGCATGCCCACCACCGCGCTGCCCGCCAGCAGGAAGGTCAGCAGATAGCCCAGATTCAGCTGGTAGTTGATGCTGGCCACCAGCAGGAGCAGCAGCGTCAGGCCCAGCATCCAGCCGGGGCGCGTGGGCAGGATATAGACGTTGCGGTGCGTCAGCGCCAGGGTGTCGGTGCGTGGCAGGCGGCTGTGAAACCACCGGCGCAGGGCACGCCGGCCCCGGGTCAGCGGTCCGCCGGACGAGACACCCGGCACCGCGCCCTCGGACCGTTGGCGCCATGGCAGGTGGGCTGTCAGCTTCATCAGGGCAGGGGAATGGCGTCGAGCATGGCGCGCACCTGCTCGGCGGATCCCCGCCCGGCATCGGCCACAGGGACCAGGCGGTGCGAGACCGTCTGCGGCAGCACATCGGCGATGTCATCGGGGGCCACGTAGTCGCGCCCTTTGAGGTAGGCCTGAGCTTTGGCCGCACGGACCACCGCCAAGGCCGCGCGTGGCGACAGGCCCTGCACGAACCAGCGCCCCGAGCGGGTGGCCTGGATCAGGTCCTGGAGATAGTCGAGCACCGCATCGGCGGTGTGCACCGCCGCCACGGCCGCCTGCAGTCGCCGCAGGTCATCAAGACCCAGCACCGGCTTCAGGCGCTCCAGCATGTCCCGGCGGTCTGATCCCTTGAGCAGCTCCCGTTCGGCCGACCGGTCGGGATAGCCCAGCGACAGCCGCATGTGAAAGCGGTCCAGCTGGGACTCCGGCAAGGGGAAGGTACCCAGCTGATCCTGGGGGTTCTGGGTGGCAATGACGAAGAAGGGCTCGGGCAGGGCGCGGGTTTCTCCTTCCACGGTCACCTGCTTTTCTTCCATGGCTTCCAGCAAGGCGCTCTGGGTCTTGGGGCTGGCACGGTTGATCTCGTCGGCCAGCAGCACCTGCGAAAACACGGGACCCGGGTGAAACACGAAGGTCTCGCGCCCGCGTTCATAGACCGAAATGCCCACCAGATCGCCGGGCATCAGGTCGGCCGTGAACTGAACCCGCGAGAATTCCAGTCCGAAGGAGGTGGCCAGGGCGTGCGCCAATGTGGTCTTGCCCACTCCCGGGACGTCTTCGATGAGCAGGTGTCCGCCCGCCAGCAGGCAGGCCACGGCATCGGCCACCTGGGGCTGTTTTCCAACGATGACCGTGTTAAGCTGGTTCAGCAGTGCTTGAATTTTTGAGTCGGCGTGCATGCCGGCAACCATACCGCAAAACCGCCATGGGACAGGCCACCGGATATTTCACCCACAAGGAATGCTGGCGTCATGAAATGGGCGCCGGCCACCCCGAATGCCCGGCACGGCTGGACGCGATCGAAGACCGCCTGCGGGCCACGGGCCTTGGCGATGTGCTTGACCGCCGCGAAGCGACGGCAGCGGCCCTGGCCGATCTGGAACTGGCCCATGGACGCATGCACCTGGCGGCCCTGCGCGGCCTCTCGGACAACCTGCGCGACGAGATCGCGGCAGGCGGCCCCACCCATGCCCAGGTCGATCCCGATACCTCGATCAATGTGCACTCCTGGGATGCCATCCTGATGGCCGCCGGCGCGGCGATCGATGCGACCGATGCCGTGATGGCCGGCGAACTGGCCAATGCGTTCTGTGCGGTGCGCCCGCCCGGACATCACGCCACGCGCAACCAGGCCATGGGTTTCTGCTTCGTCAACAACGTCGCGGTGGCCGCGAAGTACGCCCTGGAGCGGCACGGGCTCAAGCGGGTGGCCATCGTCGACTTCGATGTCCACCACGGCAACGGCACCGAGGACATCGTGGCCGGTGATGAGCGGATTCTCATGTGCAGCTTCTACCAGCACCCGTTCTACCCGCCCTGGGACCATTCCAGCGCGCCCAACCTGGTGAACCTGCCGGTGCCGGCCTACACCCGCGGTATGGATATTCGCGAGCTGGTCGACATGATGTGGCTGCCCCGGCTGGAGGCACACAAGCCCCAGATGATCTTCATCAGTGCCGGCTTCGATGGCCACCGTGAGGACGACATGGGGCAGCTGGGACTGGTCGAGTCCGACTACGTCTGGATCACCGACCGGCTGGTGGACATCGCCCGCCGCCATGCCAAGGGCCGCATCGTCAGCTGCCTGGAGGGCGGCTACGACCTCAGTTCGCTTTCGCGCAGCGTCGAGGCGCACATCCGGGCCCTGGCCGGACTTTGATCGCACGAGGGGGTTCTTGGGCACTTCTTGGGCACAATGGTGGGCATGAACACGCCCGCCACTCCCACCCAGGACCCCATCCTTCTGCACCAGCGCGACGACCGTGGGGTGCACACCATCACGCTCAACAGCCCGCGCAGCTTCAACGCCCTGTCGCTGGCCATGCTCGATGCCCTGCAGTCGGCACTGGACCAGGTGGGGGCCGACCCCGGTGCGCGGGTGGTGGTCCTCGCGGCCAACGGCAAGGCGTTCTGCGCCGGACACGATCTCAAGGAAATGCGGGCCACGCCCGAGGCCGACTTCTACCGCGACCTCTTCGGCCGCTGCTCGAAGATGATGCTGAGCATCCAGCGCTCGCCGGTGCCGGTGATTGCCCGAGTCCAGGGCCTGGCCACGGCGGCCGGTTGCCAGCTGGTGGCCCAGTGCGATCTGGCGGTCTCCGTCGATGCGGCGCGTTTCGGGGTCAACGGCATCGACGTGGGCCTGTTCTGCGCCACGCCCAGTGTGCCCCTGTCGCGCAACATGGGCCCCAAGCAGGCCATGGAGATGCTGCTGACCGGCGAATTCATCACGGCCGATGAGGCCCGTGTCCGTGGCCTGGTCAACCGGGTGGTGGCTGCCGATGGACTGGACGACGAGGTCGCATCGCTCGTGTCGGCCATTCTGGCCAAGCCGCGTGAGGCCATTGCCATGGGCAAGGAGCTGTTCTACCGCCAGCGCGAAACGGGCCTTGAATCGGCCTACCAGCTGGCAGGGCAGACCATGGCCTGCAACATGATGCACCCGGTGGCACAGGAGGGCGTGCAGGCTTTCATCGAAAAGAGGACGCCGGCCTGGCGGAACTGAGGACGACCCTCGCGGTCGTACCTGGTCTGATTCCTCTCCGTTTTTGAACGCACGTCCTTGCCTGTGAGCACCAATCCCCGTCCGATCGATGACCTGGGCCTGTGGGCCCAGAACTTTCTTCAACCCAGCGTCCTTGTCGAAGGTCTGTTGCTCGCCGCCTGCGTGGCCCTGGCCTGGGGGCTGAGCTGGCTGGTGCGCCGTGCCGTGGCCAGGGACGAGGGTCAGAAGTCCGTTCTTTTTGGTGACCGCCTGCTCGACGGAGCCCTGTTCCCGCTCCTGCTGCTGGCGCTGGGCTACCTGGCTCGAACCCTGGCGGTGTACCTGGGCCCTGTGGTGCTGTTCAAGGTGGCAATCCCCGTGCTGATGTCGCTGGCCGTCATCCGGGTCGGCGTGAAGGTGCTGCAGGTGGCCATGGGCGCCGCGCCTTGGGTGCGGGTGCTGGAACGCAGCATCAGCTGGGTGGCCTGGCTGTCGGTGGTGCTCTGGGTGTCGGGCTTGCTGCCGGTGCTGCTGGCTGAAATGGACGATCTGAAATGGAAGATCGGCGGCTCGACCATTTCCCTGCGCACCCTGATCGAAGGCGCACTGACTGCGGGTGCGGTGCTGATCGTGGCCCTGTGGATCTCCTCGGCCATCGAGGCCCGCCTGCTGCGCTCGGCAGTCGGCAGCCAGTTGTCCTTGCGCAAGGCGATCAGCAACGCTACCCGTGCCCTGCTGATGTTCGTGGGTTTCATGATGGCCATGACAGCGGTGGGCATCGACCTGACCGCCCTGTCGGTGCTCGGTGGAGCCATCGGCGTGGGCATCGGCTTCGGTCTGCAAAAGCTGGCGGCCAACTACGTCAGCGGCTTCGTGATCCTGGCCGAGCGCAGCATGCGCATTGGCGACAACGTGCGGGTGGACAACTTCGAAGGACGCATCACCGACATCACCGCTCGCTACACCCTGATCCGCTCACCGGCGGGCCGGGAGTCGATCGTTCCCAACGAGATCCTGATCACCAACCGGGTGGAGAACCTGTCCCTGGCCGACCCGCGCGTCTGGCTGTCGACGGTGGTGTCGGTGGCCTACGACACCGATGTGGATCTGGTGCGCCAGCTGTTGATCGAAGCGGCCGCCGCGCAGCCGCGGGTGCTCAAGGACCCGGGGCCGTCTGCCGCCTTGTCGGCGTTTGGGGCCGATGGCCTGGAGTTCACCGTCGGCTTCTGGATTGCCGACCCGGAAAATGGCCAGCTCAACATCCGTTCGGAGATCAATCTGGCCATCCTCCGGTCGCTGCGCGAACACAGGATCGAGATCCCGTATCCGCAGCGGGTGGTGCACATGATCCCGCCTTCACACTGACGCGGCTGTTACCCCATCAGTCTGGGCAGGATCAGGGCGATACCCGGCACAGCGATCAGGATGCCCAGGCGCACCACATCGGCCACGACAAACGGCCAGACGCCACGATACAGCGTGGACAGCTTGACGTCCGGCAGCAGCGAGTTGAGCACGAACAGGTTCAGGCCCACGGGCGGCGAGATCATGCCGATCTCCACCACCGTCACGATCAGGATGCCGAACCAGATCGGGTCATAGCCCAGGCCCATGATCACCGGGAAGAAAACCGGGATGGTCAGTAGCACGATGGCCAGTTCTTCCATCACCATGCCCAGCAGCAGGTATATCCCCATCATCATCACGACGACCATGATCGGGTTCGGGCTGAACTGGAGGATGAAATCCTTCAGGTCGCCCGGCATCGTGGTGAAGTTGATGAAGCTCGTGAAGATCATCGCGCCGATCAGGATGGTGAACAGCATCGCCGTGGTGCGGGTGCTCTCCAGCAGGATGTCCATCAGCACCCGGGGGGTCAGCGTTCCGCGCAGCAGCGCGAACAGGAAGGCGCCGGCCGCGCCCACACCCGCGCCCTCGGTGGCGGTGAACACGCCACCGTAAATGCCGCCGATGACCAGCGCAAACAGCAGCGCCACACCCCAGATGCCACGGATCGCGGCCAGCCGCTGTGCCCAGGTGAATCGCTCGGCCGGTGGACCGGCGGCCGGGTCGCGCCAGGTCACAAAGACCACAGCCAGGCACAGGCAGACGATGGCCACGATGCCGGGCAGGATGCCGGCAATGAACAGCTTGCCGATATCGGTCTCGGTGATGATGCCGTAGATGACCAGAATGGTGGACGGCGGGATCAGGATGCCCAGTGTCCCGCCGGAGGCGATAGCGCCGGTGGCGAGTGTGGCCTTGTAGCCGTGGGCCATCATCTGCGGATAGGCCACGCGGGACATGGTGGCGGCGGTGGCGATCGAGGAGCCGCAGATGGAGCCGAAGCCGCCGGAGGCAATGATGCTGGCCATGGCCAGACCACCACGGCGGTGACCGACGAAGGCATTGGCGGCCGTGAACAGCTCGCGCGCCATACCGGCTCGCGCCACGAAGTTGCCCATCAGCACGAACAGCGGGATGACCGACAGCACGTAGTGAAAGCCGGTCTCGAAGATCACCTGACTCGTGCTGGCGTAAGCCGCGGGCCAGCCACGCATCAGACCGAGACCCACGATGCCGGCAATCGACATCGCGATCGCCAGCGGCACGCGCAGGAAAGCCAGCAGGAAGACGCCCAGGAAGCCCAGAACCGCTTCGGTCATGAAGGCTCTCCTTCGCGCGCAGGGCCGCCGTGCGCGGCAGCGACCGGCGGGACGGCCACAAACACCAGGTGGACCAGAGCGGTCAGCAGCAGCAGCCCCGACATCAGCCAGGCCACCGGCGAGAGGGGCAGTTGAAGGTGGACCGTGATGTCCCCGTACTCGGCAAAGCGCTCGGCGCGGGTGGTCATGAGCCAGGCCATCATCGCAAAGGCTCCCGCACAGGTCAGGTGCACCACCCGGGCCTGCAGACCTTTGAGCCAGTCTGGAATGAACGCATCGAGTGTGTCAAAAACGACGTGCTCGCTGCGCCACGACACCAGTGGCAAGGCGCCGAAAATGACGATGACCATCAGGATCTCGGTCATCTCCAGGCCGCCAGGCACCGAATTGTTGAGAAACTTGCGACCGCTCACGTCAATGAGCGTCAGCCACATGATGGCAAACAGGGCCATGGCTGCCATCAGTCCGGAGGACCAGTTCAGCAGCCGTTCGAGCGTCTTGAGCATCTTATGGGGTAGGCGTGGGTACAGAAAGGCCGGCGGTCCGTGGGTGACGGTGGCCGCCGGCCATGGGCAGTGTCCTGCAGGACACCCGCGTGAAACTTACTTGGCCTTGGCGATCTCGGCCCGGAACTCGGCGAGCACACCCTTCGCGTTCTTCAGACCCTTGGCCTCGGCGGCAGCGGCCCACTTGTCTTCCAGTTGCTGCTGCTTGGCCTTGACCGCATCGATGAACGCGGGCGATGCCTGCACACGCTGGACGCCCTGGGCCTTCTGGGCGCCATCGCGCGAGGCGGCGTCCACCTTGTCCCAGCCTTCACCGAAGATGCGCGCCGCGGTTTCGCCCGAGATCTTGTCGACGACAGCCTTGTCCTGTGCCGACAGTGCGTTGTACTTGGCCGGGTTCATCATGAAGACGAAGCTGGTGTTGTACAGGCCGCCCGGAAAGGTGGTGGCGTGCTTGATCATGCTCAGCTTGAAGGAGGCCACCGACTCGTCCGGGAAGAAGGTACCGTCCATGACGCCAGTGGACAGCAGTTCAAAGGATTCCGGCGCGGCCTTGAGGGTGGTGTTCCAGCCCATGAGCTTGGACAGTTCATTGATGTTGCCACCGCCGATCCGGAATTTGAGGGAGGCCGCATCTTCGGCCGTCAGCACGGGCTTCTTGCTGTTGAAGATGATGCCGGGGCCATGGGTGAACACGCCGAGGACCTTCACGCCGCGATGCTCGCCCAGGGGGGCAAAGTACTTGCTGTAGATGCGCTGGTAGGCCACCGAGGTGGGCACCGCGCTGTCACCCAGGAAGGGGAATTCGGCCACCTGCGTGTTGATGAACCGTCCGGGGGTGTAGCCGTCGACCGTGAAAGAGATGTCCACCAGGCCGTCTCGCACCGCATCGAAGGTACCGGGCGCTGCGGTGACCGCCTTGGGCAAGGCGTTGCACTTCATGCGGCCGGCACTTTCTTTCTCCAGCAGGCTGCACCAGGCGCCCTGGGCGGTGGTCAGCGTGTGGGTGGGCGGCACCCAGCTGGAGGTGGTGAACACCGTCTGTGCAGAGGCTGCGCCGGTGGCGAGCAGGCCGGCTGTCAAAGCGGCGGTGAGGGCGGGGCGAAAAGCCATGGGTTGTCTCCTTGTCGGTCAGGGCGGGTGACGGAATTGATGGTTACACAAGATAATCAAATAGCCCTGATTGACTATAGGCGAATACCCTCGGAAACCGTGTACTGACTTACCCGAATTAACCGACCAATCGGTTGGCGAATAGGGAAATCCCTGCCTTTGTCGCCCGGGCGGCAGAGTCCGCATCGCTGTGCATGCCGCCCGCTGTACGCTTCCTCTATAATCACAAAAAAGCACGACCGTTCGATTTTTGCATCTGACCATTTCGCAAGGTTGAACGATCGGTGCGCCGGGCAGACACATACAATCCGAATTGACGTGCACGTCAATTGACGTGCCCTCGGTTTTCCGTTTTCCAACCCTTTGCAGGAGCAGCCGAACATGAAGGTCATCGTCCCCGTCAAGCGCGTGGTGGACTACAACGTCAAGGTGCGTGTCAAGAGTGACGGCACGGGCGTGGACATTGCCAACGTCAAGATGAGCATGAACCCGTTCGACGAGATTGCCGTCGAAGAGGCGGTTCGCCTCAAGGAGAAGGGCGCCGCCACCGAGGTGATCGCCGTCTCCTGCGGCGTGGCCCAGTGCCAGGAGACCCTGCGCACGGCCATGGCCATCGGTGCTGATCGCGCCATCCTGGTCGAGACCGATGTCGAACTGCAGCCCCTGGCCGTGGCCAAGCTGCTCAAGGCCCTGGTGGACAAGGAGCAGCCGGGCCTGGTGATCCTGGGCAAGCAGGCCATCGACGACGACGCCAACCAGACCGGCCAGATGCTCGCCGCCCTGGCCGACCTGCCGCAGGCCACCTTCGCTTCCAAGGTGGAAGTCGCCGGTGACAAGGCCAAGGTGACCCGCGAAGTCGACGGCGGCCTGGAGACGCTGGAAGTGACGCTGCCCGCCGTGGTGACCACCGACCTGCGCCTGAACGAGCCGCGCTACGTGACGCTGCCCAACATCATGAAGGCCAAGAAGAAGCCGCTGGAGACCGTCAAGCCCGAGGACCTGGGTGTGGACGTGAGCCCGCGACTGAAGACCCTGAAGGTGGCCGAGCCGGCCAAGCGCGGCGCGGGTGTGAAGGTGCCCGATGTCGCCGCCCTGGTCGACAAGCTCAAGAACGAAGCCAAGGTGATCTGACCGCCGCGCCCCCAACACTGATCAAGGAATTCACGTCATGACCGCACTCGCGAACATTCTTGTTGTGGCCGAACACGACAACGCTTCCATCAAGGGCGCCACGCTCAACACCGTCACTGCCGCCGCTGCCTGCGGTGGTGAAGTGCACGTGCTGGTGGCCGGCCACAACGCCGGCGCTGCTGCCGCCGCCGCCGCCCAGATCGCTGGCGTGGCCAAGGTGATCCACGCCGACGCCGAGGGCTTTGCCCACGGTCTGGCCGAAAACGTGGCCGCCCAGGTGCTGGCCATTGCCTCGGGCTACAGCCACATCCTCTTCCCCGCCACCGCCAGCGGCAAGAACGTCGCCCCGCGTGTGGCTGCCAAGCTCGATGTTGCCCAGATCAGCGACATCACCAAGGTGATCAGTGCCGACACCTTCGAGCGCCCGATCTACGCCGGCAACGCCATTGCTACCGTGCAGAGCCAGGATGCCACCAAGGTGATCACCGTGCGCACCACCGGCTTTGACGCGGCAGGGCAGGGCGGCTCGGCCGCCGTGGAAACCGTGGCCGCCGCCTCGGGCAACGGCAAGAGCGCCTACGTGGGCAGCGAGATCGCCAAGAGCGACCGTCCCGAGCTGACCGCCGCCAAGATCATCGTCTCCGGTGGCCGGGCCCTGGGCAGCAGTGAGAAGTTCAACGAAGTGATGACACCGCTGGCCGACAAGCTGGGCGCGGCCATCGGTGCCAGCCGCGCCGCGGTGGACGCCGGTTACGCGCCCAACGACCTGCAGGTCGGCCAGACCGGCAAGATCGTGGCGCCGCAGCTGTACATCGCCGCCGGCATCTCCGGCGCCATCCAGCACCTGGCGGGCATGAAGGACTCCAAGGTGATCGTGGCGATCAACAAGGACCCCGAGGCCCCGATCTTCTCCGTGGCCGACTACGGCCTGGAAGCCGACCTGTTCGCGGCCGTGCCGGAACTGGTGTCCAAGCTGTAAGCCACTGCGCACTCCAAGGGCATCGTTCGCGATGCCCTTCTTGTATCTGTACCTCCCCAAAGACGCCTCTGGAGACCCCAATGAGCTACACCGCCCCCCTCAAGGACATGCTGTTCAACATCGAACACCTGGCGCGCATCGACCAGGTGTCGCAGCTGCCCGGCTTTGAAGACGCCGGTCTGGAAACCGCGCAGGCGGTGCTCGAGGAGTGCGCCAAGCTCAACGAAGGCGTGATCGCTCCGCTCAACTGGGAAGGCGACAAGTACCCGTCTTCGTTCCACGACGGCAAGGTCACGACCACGCCGGGTTTCAGGGACGCCTACAAGCAGTACGCCGAAGGTGGCTGGCAGGGCCTGCAGCACCCGGTGGACTTCGGCGGCCAGGGCCTGCCCAAGACCATTGGCGCGGCCTGCGGCGAGATTCTCAACAGCGCCAACATGAGCTTTGCGCTGTGCCCGCTGCTGACCGACGGCGCCATCGAGGCGCTGCTGACCGCGGCCAGTGACGAGCTCAAGGCCACCTACCTGGAAAAGCTCATCAGCGGCCAGTGGACCGGCACCATGAACCTGACCGAGCCGCAGGCCGGCTCCGACCTGGCCGCCGTGCGCAGCCGCGCCGAGCCGCAGCCCGACGGCACCTACAAGGTGTTCGGCACCAAGATCTTCATCACCTACGGTGAGCACGACATGGCCGAGAACATCGTCCACCTCGTGCTGGCCCGCGTGACCGGCGCCCCCGAGGGGGTCAAGGGCATCAGCCTTTTCGTCGTGCCCAAGTTCATGGTCAACGCCGACGGCAGCTTGGGTGCGCGCAACGACGTGCACTGCGTCTCCATCGAGCACAAGATGGGCATCAAGGCTTCGCCCACCGCCGTGCTGCAGTACGGCGACCACGGCGGCGCCGTGGGCTACCTGGTGGGCGAGGAAAACCGCGGTCTGGAGTACATGTTCATCATGATGAACGCCGCGCGCTATGCCGTGGGTGTGCAGGGCATTGCGATCTCCGAGCGCGCCTACCAGAAGGCCGTCGGCTACGCCAAGGATCGCGTGCAGAGCCGCCCGGTAGACGGCAGCTTCACCACCGCCGCGCCCATCATCCACCACGCCGATGTCAAGCGCATGCTCATGACCATGCGCGCTGCCACCGAAGGCTGCCGCGCCATGGCCAGCGTGGCCGCGGCCGCCTACGACGCTGCCCATCACCACCCCGATGCCGAGGTGCGCAAGCAGAACGCCACCTTCTACGAATTCCTGGTGCCGCTGGTCAAGGGCTACAGCACCGAGATGAGCCTGGAGATCACCAGCCTGGGCGTGCAGGTGCATGGCGGCATGGGCTTCATCGAGGAAACCGGTGCGGCCCAGTACTACCGCGACGCCAAGATCCTGACCATCTACGAAGGCACGACCGCCATCCAGGCCAACGACCTGGTCGGCCGCAAGACCGCCCGAGACGGCGGCCAGAGCGCCAAGGCGATTGCCGCCCAGATCGAGAAGACCGAGGCCGAGCTCAAGACCCGGGGCAGCGTCAACGCGCTGGCCGTGGCCAAGCGTCTGGGCGCCGCCCGCCAGGCCTTTGTGGATGTGGTGGAGTTCATCGCCGCCAACACCAAGAGCAACCCGAACGCCGCTTTTGCCGGCAGCGTGCCCTACCTGATGCTGGCCGGCAACCTGATGGCGGGCTGGCAGCTGGCCCGTGCGCTGCTGGTGGCCGAGGAGCTGTCCGCCAAGGGACAGAATGTGCCCTTCATGCAGGCCAAGATCACGACCGCGCGTTTCTACGCCGACCACATCCTCAGCCGCGCACCGGGCGTGCGCGACGCGATCGTGGAAGGTGCCGAGGCCGTGACGGCCCTGCCGGCCGAGGCCTTCTGACATCCATCACCGACAGCCTTCTGGAGACCCCATGACCCAACGCCAACGCTACCTGCCCCCGGTGCTGCAGAACCTGCCGTTTCCGGTGATCGGTTCGCCCCTGTTCATCATCAGCAACCCCAAGCTGGTCATTGCCCAGTGCAAGGCGGGGGTCGTGGGTTCCATGCCGGCGCTCAACGCGCGCCCGGCCTCGCAACTCGACGAATGGCTGGCCGAGATCACCGAGGCGCTGGACGCCCACAACAAGGCCCATCCGGACAACAAGGCCGCGCCGTTTGCCATCAACCAGATCGTGCACAAGAGCAACGATCGCCTGGAGCAGGATCTGCAGCTGTGCGCCAAGTACAAGGTGCCCATCATCATCACCAGCCTGGGCGCGCGTGAAGACGTCAACCAGGCGGTGCACAGCTGGGGCGGTGTGGTCATGCACGACGTGATCAACAACGTGTTCGCCCACAAGGCCATCGAGAAGGGCGCCGACGGTCTGATCCCGGTGGCTGCCGGCGCCGGCGGTCATGCCAGCGTCAAGAGCCCATTCGCGATGATTCAGGAAATCCGCGAGTGGTTCGACGGTCCGGTGGCCCTGTCGGGCTCCATCTCGTCGGGTGGCGCCATCCTCGCTGCCCAGGCCATGGGCGCCGACTTCGCCTACATCGGTTCGGCCTTCATTGCGACCGACGAAGCCCGTGCCGTCGAGGGCTACAAGCAGATGATCTGCGAAAGCAACTCGGACGACATCGTCTACAGCAACTTCTACACCGGTGTGCACGGCAACTACCTCAAGGGTAGCATCCGCAACGCCGGCATGGACCCGGACAACCTGCCGCAGAGCGATCCCAGCAAGATGAACTTCAGCACCGGCGAAGGCGCCAATGCCGCCAAGGCCTGGCGCGACATCTGGGGCTGTGGTCAGGGCATTGGTGCCATCCGCGAAGTGTTGCCTGCCGCCGATCTGGTGGCGCGGTTCAAGCGTGAATACGCCGAGGCCAAGGCACGCATCTGCGCAGGTTGATGCGTGGCGGCTGCACGAGTCGGCTGTTCAAGTGCTCTGCCGTACCCGTAGCGTGAAACCCAGATCGATGCAGTGGTGAGCTGGACTGCCACCCTGCATCAAATCCAGCAACATTTTTGCAGCGTTTTCACCAATGGCCTGACGGGGGGTGGCCACCGTGGTCAGCGGCGGCAGCATCTGGTCGCTGCCTGAGAGGTCGTTGAAGCCGGCCACCGCGATCCGGGTGGGCACCTCGATCTTCAATCGCAACGCGGCCAGCAGCCCACCCTGGGCCAGGTCGTCGTTGCAGAAGAACACCGCGTCGCAATCGGGATGGCGTTGCAGCAGTTGCCCGAACAACTCGCCACCCAGCGCCATGGAAGAGGGCTGTGTACTCATGAACTCCAGTGCAGGGTCGTAGACACCTGCCGCCTGGAGGCATCGGCGATAGCCTTCGGCCCGTTGCAGGGTACGCGGGTCCAGCTGGGCGGCCGCAAACGCGATGCGGCGACGCCCGCGGTCCAGCAGGTGGCGGGTGATCGCCTCACCCGCATCCCGTTGGGAGAACCCCACGCTGTACTGGCCTGGGTGGTCGGACAGCTCCATCAGGTGCACGCACGGGATGCCGCTGAGGGCCATCAGCTCCCGGGTCGCTGCGTTCTGGTCGAGCCCGGTCATCAGCAGGCCGGAAGGCCGGTGCAGCAACTGTTCGCGCAGCAGTTGTTCCTCCTCGTCGGCGTTGTAGTGCGTGATGCCGATGAGTGTCTGGTAGCCTGCGGGGCGCAAGGTTCGCTGCACGGCCTCCAGAAGGTCCACGAACAGTGCGTTGGACAGCATGGGAATCAGGATCGCCACGTGAGAACTGTGGCGTGAGGCAAGCGCACGCGCAGCCGGATCGGGCACGTAGCGCAGTTGGGCGGCGGCGTCTTTCACCCGTTGCACCAGGATGGGGTCCACGGTCTTCTCGCCCCTGAGCGCTCGGGAGACGGTGATCGGGCTGACGCCAGCCAGCGATGCGACATCGGCCAGGGTCACACGGCCGGTGGCACGGGACCGATGAGAAGGGGTGGAACGGGTCATCAGGGTTAGTACGGAGGGTTGGATGAGTCTCAGGCGTTAAGATAGCGCTATCTTGATGACCCGTCCAGCCTTGCAGACCCGATGCAGGGGCGGTCGGGCAGCCATCAACAGAGAAGGCGACCATCCATGGCCGCCTTTTTCGGATCCGCAAAGATAGCGCTATCTCAACAATGACAAACGACACCTCATTCTCGCTGGTCGTCATGGGCGTGGCCGGATGCGGAAAGTCCAGCCTGGGGGCTGCGCTGGCCCAACGGCTGTATTTCGAGCTCATCGAGGGCGACGATCACCACAGCCAGTCCAACCGCGACAAGATGCGGCAGGGCATTGCCCTGACGGATGCGGATCGGGCAGGGTGGCTGGTCACGCTGGGTGCGTTGCTGGCGCGTCGACCAGGGGGCATGGTGCTGACCTGTTCGGCCTTGCGCCAGTCCTACCGGGACCGCTTGCGTGCGGCCTCGCCGGGGTTGCGCTTTGTCTTTCTGGACATCACGCCGGAGCAGGCACGCGAACGCGTGGCTGCGCGATCGGCGCATTTCTTCAACACCGCGCTGGTGGACAGCCAGTTCGCCACGCTGGAGTCTCCGGTGGGCGAGCACGGCGTGCTGCGGCTGGACGCATCACAGCCGCTGCCGGTCCTGATCGATGCTGCCACGCGCTGGCTGGCCGTATCCACCGCGGACGCCGAGCAGGAGAACTGACATGAAGTGGTTGGGAACCGCACTGAGACACCTGGTGGAAGGTTTGATGGCGCTGTGCCTGGTGGGCATGGTGCTGGCGGTCTTCGGCAACGTGGTGCTTCGCTATGTCTGGGGCACCGGCTGGGTCGTGTCCGAGGAGCTCTCGCGCCTGTTGTTCGTGTGGCTGGTCTGTCTGGCGGCCACACTGGCCTTTGGCGAAGACAAGCATCTGGGCTTTGACCTGGTGACGGCTCGTCTGGTGGGCTGGCGGGCAGCCTTGCTGCGTTGGCTCAGTCGTGTGCTCATCGCATTGGCGCTCTATTACCTGATCACCGGGGCATGGGCGCAGGCGGTGGTAGGGATGGACAGCCGCAGTCCGGTGATGAACTACCCGCTGGCCCTGGCGGCGGGTGGTGTGCTGGTCATGGGCGTGAGCATGGCGGTGTTGTTGGTCCTGCAGGCCTGGGCTGACTGGCGCGGTCAAGCGCCCGCCGAAGGAGACGCAGCATGACCGTGGCGCTCTTTCTTATGGTGCTCTTTGCGGCCATGACGGTCGGGGTACCGATCGCCTTTGCGCTGATGCTCACGGCCCTGGCCCTGATGGTGCATCTGGACTTTTTCGATGCCCAGTTGCTGGCGCAGAACGTGCAGGCAGGCTTTGACAGTTTCCCGCTGCTGGCCGTGCCCTTCTTCATCCTGGCCGGCGAGCTGATGAACGCAGGCGGCCTTAGCCGGCGCATCATCGACCTGGCCCGTTCCATGGTCGGCCATATTCCAGGTGGACTGGGCTATGTGGCCATTGCCGCGTCGCTGATGCTGGCCTCCATGAGCGGATCGGCCATCGCCGACACCGCCGCCCTGGCCACGCTGCTGCTGCCCATGATGCGCAAGCAGAACTACCCCGATGGTTCAAGCGCCGGCCTGATTGCCTCGGGCGGCATCATCGCGCCCATCGTGCCGCCGTCCATGCCCATGGTCATCTACGGCGTCACCACCAACACGTCCATCAGCAAGCTGTTCCTGGCGGGCATCGTACCGGGCATCCTGATGGCAGTGTCGCTGGTGCTGGTGTGGCGCGGGATTGCGCGCAAGGTCCAGCTGCCGGTGGCCGACAAGAGCAGCTGGAGCGAACGCCGGCAACAGCTGGCGGCGAGCGTGTGGGCCCTGATGCTGCCGGTGATCATCATCGGTGGCTTGCGGTTCGGCATCTTCACGCCCACCGAGGCGGCCGTGGTGGCCGCGGTCTATGCCCTGCTGGTGGCCACGCTGGTGTACCGGGAGCTCAATGCCCAGCGCCTCTACCGGGTGCTGGTGGATGCCGCACGCACCACCGGGGTGGTCATGTTCCTCTGTGGCGCAGCCACGGCGGCGTCCTACATGGTCACGCTCGCCGATCTGCCCAGCCAGTTGGCCGAGAGCATGGGACCCCTGCTGCAGAGCCCCATTCTGTTCATGGCCGTGGTCTGCGTGTTCCTGCTGGCCGTCGGCATGGTGATGGACCTGACGCCCACCATTCTGATCCTGGCGCCCGTGCTGGCGCCGCTGGCTGCCAAGGCTGGCATCGACCCGGTCTATTTCGGCTTCGTGTTCATTTTCGTCGGCTGCCTGGGCTTGCTCACGCCGCCGGTGGGCACCGTGCTCAACGTGGTGGCTGGCGTGGGGCGCCTTCGCATGGAGCCTGTCATCAAGGGTGTCCTGCCCTTCCTGGCGGTCTATGTCGCCATGCTGGCCCTGCTCATCGTGTTTCCGTCCATCGTGCTGGGACCGCTCAAGCTGATGTTCTGAACCTCATCCGGTTTCGTTCCCCGGGGTGCAGCCCCGTTCATTCCAAGGAGATATCCATGTCCATCTTCCGTCGCACCTTGATTGCCGCCACCGCTGCGGCTGCCCTTGCCGCGCCGTTCGCCAGCTTCGCGCAGGACATCAAGCCGCGCATGATCCGCTTTGGCTACGGACTGAACGAGCAGTCCAACCAGGGGCGGGCGGTCAAGCTCTTTGCACAGGAGGTCGAGAAGGCCTCCGGCGGCAAGATGAAGGTGCGTGCGATCGGCGCCGCTGCGCTGGGCTCGGACGTCCAGATGCAGCAAGCCCTGATCGGTGGTGCGCAGGAGATGATGGTGGGCTCGACCGCCACCCTGGTGGGCATCACCAAGGAGATGGCCATCTGGGACACCCCGTTCCTGTTCAACAACGTGCAGGAGGCTGATGCGGTGCTGGATGGCCCGGTGGGCCAGAAGGTGATGGACAAGCTGCAGGAAAAAGGCCTGGTGGGGCTGGTGTACTGGGAGAACGGTTTCCGCAACCTGACCAACAACAAGCAGCCCGTGGCCAAGCTGGAGGACCTCAACGGCATCAAGCTGCGCGTGATGCAGAACAACGTCTTCATCGACAGCTTCAAGACGCTCGGTGCCAACGCGGTGCCGCTGCCCTTCTCGGAACTGTTCACCGCACTGGAGACCAAGACGGTCGATGGCCAGGAGAACCCCTACAACACCATTCTGTCGAGCAAGTTCTACGAGGTTCAGAAGTACCTGACCGTCACGAACCACGTGTACAGCCCCTGGATCGTGACCGTGAGCAAGAAGTGGTGGGACGGCCTGTCCAAGGACGAGCAGAAGATCCTGATGGATGCCGCGAGGAAGAGCCGCGATTTCGAGCGTCAGGACACCCGCGCCGAAGCAGCCAAGGCGCTGGCGGACCTCAAGGCCAAGGGCATGCAGGTCAACGAACTCAGCCCGGCCGAAGCCAACCGCATGCGCGAGAAGCTGGGGGCCATCAACGCCAGCATTTCGGCCAACGTGGGTGAAGGTCTGTGGAAGGACGTGCAGGCCGAAGTGGCCAAGGTGCGCGCCGGCAAGTGACCGCCTCTGCAGGCAGCGGGCGCCAACGGATTGCCCACTGCCTGTGTGCCTCAGGGTCGGAAGATCTCCCGCAGCGTGTCAAGAAAGGACGGCGGTCCCGCGTACACGGTGCCGCTGGCCTCGGTGATGCTGGCCACCGCGCCGCCCTGCACCCATTCGCTGTAGATCCAGTCGTTGCCCTGCGCGCTCAGGCCGGCAGGGGCTTCGGTCAGGGGCGCCGAAGGCACACCCTTGAGAGCCGCCTGCATATAGTCGATCCAGATCGGGAGCGCCAGCCGGCCGCCCGACTCGTGGTCGCCCAGGCTTCGGGGCTTGTCATGACCCATCCACACCACCGCCGCCACGCTGGGGTGGTGCCCTGCAAACCACGCGTCCACGACGTCGTCGGTGGTGCCTGTCTTGCCGAACACGTCGGACCGCTTGAGCAGTGCCTGGGCGCGAGCGGCGGTCCCGCTGCGCGTCACGTCGTTGAGCATGCTGTTGACCAGCCAAGCGTTGCGGGCCGGTATTGCCCGCCGCTCCTCGGTCAGCGGTGATGGTGGTGGTGCCTCGAACAGTACCTTGCCCTGGGCGTCCGTGATCTTCTCGATCACCACCGGGTCCACCGACCAGCCGCCGTTGGCCAGCGTGGCATAGGCGCGGGCCATCTGCATTGGCGTGACGAGGCCGGTCCCCAAGGCCAGGGTCAGGTTGTCTGGCTGTCGTTGGGCCTCCAGACCGAACCGGGTGAGCCAGTCGCGTGAACGCTGGGTACCGGCGTGTTGCAGCACGCGCACACTGACCAGGTTGCTGGAGCGGGTGAGCGCCTCGCGCACCGTAATCGCGCCCGTTCCGGGACCCTGGCTGTTGGATGGGCTCCATCCGTTGATGGCCGTCAGCGGGAGGTCATCCACCAGCGTGCCGGGCATCACCCGTTGCTCCAACGCTGCCGAGTAGAGCAGGGGTTTGATGGCCGACCCGGGTTGGCGCCAGCTTTGCGTCACGTGGTTGAACGGCTGGCGGCCGAAATCGAAACCCCCTACCAGCGCACGCACCCGGCCAGTTTGGGTGTCCAACGCCACCAGCGCCGCTTCGGCCTCGGGCCACTGGGAGATGCTCCAGTTGGTGCCTTCCCGAGCCAGCCGCAGGATGGACCCGCGACGGATACGCAACTCAGGTGCCGCCTTGGCCGACAGGCCGGCAGCCGCCCATTTCAGCCCATGACCCTTGATGCTGACGCGTTCACCGCTGGCCAGCTGGGCTCGGACCTCGGTGGTGGAGGCCGAGAGCACGATAGCCACCGGCAGCGTTTCGTCGTCACGGTGTGCCTTCAGGGCTTCCGCGGCGGCGGCTTCGAGCCCCGGGCCATCGCCCTTGGGCAGTTCTTCCTGATCTTCGGGTCCACGCCAGGGATTGCGGCGGTCCTGGGCGAGTACGCCTTTCTGAACGGCCTCATGGGCCGCGCGCTGATCGGCCGCCTTGAGAGACGTATGCACGCGGATGCCGGCGGAATAGGCTTCGGTGCCAAATCGGTCAACCACGGCACGACGGGCCATTTCGGCGACATGCGCGGCGGGCACGAAGCGCTGGCTGGCCGGCTTCAGCACGATCTTCTGGGCGCGGGCGGCCGCCAGCTGGGCGTCGTCGATCACACCCACGGTGTGCATGCGCTGCAGCACCACCCGCTGGCGCTGGATGGCGCGCTCCAGGTTGGCCACGGGGTTGGCGTAGTAGGGGTTCTGCGGCAGTCCGGCCAGCATCGCGTTTTCGGCCAGGCTGAGTTTGTCCAGGGGTTTGCCGAAGTAGGTCTGCGCGGCTGCAGCGAAGCCGTAGGCCCGCTGTCCCAGGAAGATCTCGTTCATGTAGATCTCCAGGATGCGGTCCTTGGAGAGCTCCTGCTCCACTTTCAAGGCCAGCAGGATTTCCTTGGCCTTGCGCTCGACGCTGAACTCGCGGGTCAGCAGCATGGTCCGGACCAACTGCTGCGTGATGGTGGACGCTCCCTGGCGCCGTCCCCCTGTTAGGGCCGCGACCACGGCGCGCGCCATGCCCTTGGGGTCGACGCCGCTGTGCTCGCGAAAGCGGGCGTCCTCCACCGCCAGCACGGCATCCTGCAGCTGTCTGGGCATGCGGGCCAGCGGCACGTACTCTCGCCGTTCGGTGCCAAACTGTGCGATGTCGTGACCATCGGCGGTCAGCACCTGTAATGGCAGCTTGGGCTGGTAGTGGACGATGCGGTCGATCGGTGGGAGATCGAAGGTGCCGGCATGGGCCGGGGCCGTCGCAAGGGGGGCAAGCAGGGACAGGCTCAGGACAAAGCCGGCCGCGCGCGAAGGAATGACCATGGCCTTGAATTATCCGGGGCTCGCGTGAAGCGCGTGAGCTCCCCTGTAACCACATGTGAACAGCGCAGGCGAACTGGGTGCCGACACCGGGTCGCCATGCAAAAGGCCCGCCGTCTTTCAACGGCAGGCCTGCATTTGGTGGGTCCTGTAGGATTCGAACCTACGACCTACGGATTAAGAGTCCGCTGCTCTACCAACTGAGCTAAGAACCCGGAAGCTGAAATTATAGCATCTTCAGGCGAGCCATCGATGCCTGCCGGTGGCTCAATCGGGGTGGACGCTCAGGGCTTGGGCTTCACGACCGACAGAAGCTGTCCCTCCAGGACGCCAGCTCCCTGCGGGTGCGAGGCGGGGCGCTGTACCTGCCGCTTGATGGTGGACAGCCCGGCCGACGGACTAAACCAACGGGTTTCCACCTCCCCGAGCTGGTTGCTCCATGTGATCCGGTAGGCCTTGAAGGTGCCTGCCGGCACCGTCACATCTTCATAGGCTTCGACCTTCCATTGGATCTCCAGACGGGATTGCCGGCCGGAAGGAAGCTGGGTGACGGTGTGCGAAGAGGTCCAGGTCTTGCCGACGGCCACCGGCCATTGGTAGTCGACGGGCGGATCAAACGTGGTGACGGGGCTGCCGTCGGGACCGGTGACGGCCAGCATGCCATGGGTTGCTCTGTCAAAGAGATTTCCACCGCCAGATCTTGCCTTGGCCGCCAGCACCGGCTTGCCCTCCCAGGTGGTGAGGTTGTGATCCCAGACCACCTGGCCGTCAAAGACTCCCAGGCTGCCAGAGCTCTTCCTGTGAAAGGTCGTGACCGTGCCTGGGACCACCGGCTCCATCTGCTCGGCAACTGGTGGTGTGGTACTGGCGCAGCCCAACGATGACAACAGCGCTGCGGTGGAAGTCAGGTACAGGATCGATCGAATCGAAGCAATGGCCATGATGTCTCCTTCAGTGAATGGTGGGCCGCGTTCATCACTCGGACGAGCTTCTTGTACGGTGGCTTAAAAATCTACGCTTTCGCTACTGTCATGTCCTGATCCAGATCAAGTGGTCGTGAGTATTGGGTGTGTCCGACCGATACCATTGCGGCATGGATAACCTCATCACGCAATGGAATCGCCTGTTCACCCCCGAGGGATGGCGCTCAGAGACCCCGCTGCGAGATGCGCTGGTGGCGCCGTCCGGTGCGGTGCGCGCCCTTGTGCTGGAACTGCGCCGCCCGGCAGATTGGCGGACGCTTTCAGCGGTGTGGGCCGGCGTGCAAGCCGACCTGGGATGGCCTGCGCCCGCCATCGCGGTCAACGGTCTGGACGCGTACCAGCTCTGGATATCGCTGAGTGAGCCTGTCGCATCTTCCCAGGGCCATGCCATGCTGGAGGCTCTGCGACGTCGCTATCTGCCCGAGGTGGAGCGGGATCGCGTCGGCGTGTGGCCCGGAGAAGGGCAGGCAGAGGCCAGCCATCTGGTCACCTTGCCCGGCGAGATGACGGGAAGCGATCGCTGGTCCGCCTTCGTCGCACCGGATCTGGCGGCCGTGTTCGGGGACGAGCCCGCCCTGGATCTGCCACCGGGCCGGGATGCCCAGGCCGAGCTTCTGGCGCAGATCCGCAGCGTGACACTCAGCGATGCCCGGCGCTTGCTGGCACCTTTGTCGCCTGCCGCAGAGGCGCCTGTTTCGGGTGCGGTCTCCGACCATGGCGTGGGGAACTGCGCTTCAATGGCATCGGGCCAAGCCCACCACGATGATCCGCGCAGCTTTCTGCTGTCGGTGATGAACGATCCGTCGGTGGCCATGGCCCTGCGCATCGAAGCTGCCAAGGCCTTGCTGGCGGTGTCGCCTTAGCTCTCTGGCATGCGGGCTGGCCGAGCGCTCAGAGTCCGTGCGTCTGCCGCACGTGCGCCAGCAGTTCGTCACAGGCGTCTTCGATGATGTCCAGCACGCGCTCGAAGCCATCCGCACCGCCGTAATACGGATCGGGTACCTCGCGCGCATCAACCCGGCGAGCGTGACTGGTCAGCAATCGCAGCTTGTGGGCATGCTCGGGTGGACAGATCTCCAGGGCATCGCGCAGGTTGGCCTCGTCCATCACCAGGATGTGGTGCGCCCGCGTGCAATCCTCTTCACGGAGCCGGCTGGCGCGAAGGTCCGACAGGTCATAGTCGCGCCGCATCGCGTGCGCCATGCTGCGCTCGTCCGGCGGGGCGCCGATGTGGTAGCCGTGCGTGCCCGCCGACCGGACACGGATGTGATCGCCCAGTCCCGCCTGCGCCACCCTTTGGCGGAAGACGCCGTGGGCTGTCGGGCTTCGGCAGATGTTGCCCATGCAGACGAACAGGACGTTGACGGTCATGACACGGTGTCTGTCAGGCAGCGGACTGCTCCATGGCCTTGGCCATCGTCTTGCCCAGCTCCACGCCCCACTGGTCGTAGGCGTTGATGCGCCAGATGGCGGCCTGGGTGAAGACCTTGTGTTCGTACAAGGCAATCAGGGCGCCCAGACGGGCTGGGTCCAGCCGGTCAAGCCACAGGATGCTGTTGGGAATGTTGCCGGCAAACATCCGGTGGCGCGCCATGGTGGCCGCTTCCTCACCCGCCAGGCCACTGCGCTCCAGCAGCGTGAGGGTGTCCTCGTAGCTACGACCCCGGGCCATGGCTTCGGCCTGGGCACGCAGGTTCAGGTTCACGACACCGTGGTGGGTGGCCGCCAGGGGCAGGGGGGAGTCCTCGGTCTGCACACCGATGAACTCGACCGGGACCGTGTGCCGGCCCTGGTGGATGAGCTGGAAGTAGGCGTGCTGGCCATCAATGCCCAGCCCACCCCAGATGATGGGGCCGGTGTCCACATCCACCGGCGCACCCCCGATGTGCGTGCTTTTGCCGTTGGACTCCATGTCCATTTGCTGGACAAAGGGCACAAAGCGGACCAGACGCGAGGCGTAGGACACGATCAGCTGGGTGGGGCAGCGCAGGAAATTGCGGTTCCAGATCCCGTGCAGCGCCAGCTGGACTGGCAGGTTCTGGGACAGTGGTGCCTGACAAAAGTGTTCGTCCATGGCGCGCGCACCGGCCAGGAAATCCCGGAAGGCCGCGCCGCCGATACCGATGGCCAGGGGCAACCCGAGGGCGGACCAGACCGAATAACGTCCGCCCACCCAATCCCAGAACAGAAAGGTGCGCTCGGCGGGATACCCCTGACGCGCCGACTCGGCCGGGGTGGCGGTGATGGCCACCAGGTGCTGGCCGACGTGCTCGGCCGCAATGCCCTGGTCCAGCAGCCAGCGCTGGCAGCTGGCGGCGTTGGTCATGGTTTCCTGGGTGGTGAAGGTCTTGGACGACACCACGATCAGGGTTCTGCGTGCGTCGATCCCTCGCAGCACGCTGTAAAGCGCCCAGGCGTCCGGGTTGGAGACATAGTGCACCCGGGGGCCGGTGTGGGTCAGGTGGGCCAGGGCATCGGCGGCCATTCGCGGGCCCAGATCCGAGCCACCGATGCCGATGTTGACGACATCGGTGAAGGTCTCGTCCGTGCTGCTGCGACAGGCACCGCTGCGGACCTCGTCGGCAAACCGGCACATGCGGCCAAGTTCTCGCGCCACGTCGGCACTGATGGCGGCACCCCAGGGGCCCTGCCCCCCGCGCAAGGCCACATGCAGGACGGGCCGGTCTTCGGTCAGGTTGATGTGCTCGCCACGGAACATGGCATCGCGCTGCTGCCCGAGCTGCGCCTCGGCGGCCAGTGCCTGCAGCGCCTGTTCGATGGCTGGTGTGAGGCGCTGTCGTGATGCATCCAGGGTAATGCCGGCGGCGGACAGGGTCAGCCTCTGGACGCGCCCGGCATCGCTGTCAAGCAGGTCGCGCAGGTGCGGGGTGGCACCGGCGTGCTGGGTCAGGGTCTGCCAGGCGGGCAGTTCGGTGGGGGTGGCGTGCTGCAGGGAAGGCATGTCGATCGAATCTGGCGTGGCGCCGGGGAAGGAGGCCATCGATGGCACCCGCCTGCACCGGCAGCACGTATTAGAACAGCAGGCAAGGGTCGGCCATCAGGCTCCGGCCGCCAGTGCGGTGGCCTCGCGGGCCAGTCGGGTGATGCGGTTCCAGTCGCCAGCGGCCAGGGCGTCGGCCGGCGTCAGCCAGCTGCCACCGGCCATGGCCACGTTGGGTAGTTTCAGGAAGTCGCTGAGGTTGTCTGGGCTGACGCCGCCGGTGGGGCAGAAATGCACGTCCGGAATCGGTGCGCCCAGTGCTTTGAGCATGGCGATGCCGCCAGCCTGCTGGGCGGGGAAGAGTTTCATCAGCGTGAAGCCCTGCTCACGGCGGTGCATGACTTCGCCGGGTGTCATCACGCCTGGCATGAAAGGCAGGCGGGCGCATTTGACGGCTTCGATCAGCGCGTCGGTCGCGCCGGGCGAGAGGGCGAAGCTGGCGCCCGCGTCGATCACCTGTTGCACTTCGCTCACGCGGGTGACGGTGCCGGCGCCGGTGTGCATGTCGGGTACCGCCTTGGCGACGGCTTCGATGGCCTTGAGCGCGGCGTCGGAGCGCAGGGTGATTTCCATGACGTCGATGCCGCCTTCGAGCAGCGCGTGGGCCAGCGGCACGGCGTGCGCCGGGTCCTGCAGCACGATGACCGGGACGACGCGGGAGGTGAATGCGGGGCGGGTGAAGCAGGTGGTGGTCATGAGGCGTATGGGGTCAGCCGAACAGGGGTGAGGCGCCTTGCTCCGGCGCACAGGCGTTGCGGCGGAACAGGCCGAAGAGTTCGCGGCCGGTGCCGTGGGCGTTGTGGGTCAGGTCCGGGTGCTGTACCGGGCGGGCGGCGAAGGTGGCGGCATCGACCTCCACTTCCAGCACGCCGCGTTCGCAGTCCAGCGTGATCATGTCGCCGTCCATCACGCGGGCGATGGGGCCGTCGGCCAGCGCCTCGGGGCTCAGATGAATGGCGGCCGGCACTTTGCCCGATGCGCCGCTCATGCGGCCGTCGGTGACCAGCGCGACCTTGAAGCCCTTGTCCTGCAGCACCGCCAACGGCGGCGTGAGCTTGTGCAGCTCGGGCATGCCGTTGGCGCGCGGGCCCTGGTAGCGCACGACGGCGATCAGGTCCTTTTCCAGCTTGCCGGCGTTGAACAGGGCCAGCAGGTCGGCCTGGTCGTGCACCACCACGGCGGGCGCACGCACCACGCGGTGCTCGGGCGCCACGGCCGAGACCTTGACCACGCTGCGGCCCAGGTTGCCCTGCAGCAGGCGCAGGCCGCCGTCGGCGCTGAAGGGCTCGCTCACCGGGCGCAGCACGCTGGTGTCGCCGCTGGTGGCGGGCACCTCGCGCCAGGCGAGTGTGCCTCTGTCCAGCCACGGTTCCTGGCCGTAGGCGGCCAGGCCATCGCCCACCACGGTCTTCACGTCGCCGTGCAGCAGGCCGGCTGACAGCAGTTCACGCATCAGGAAGCCCATGCCGCCCGCGGCGTGGAAATGGTTCACGTCGGCCTTGCCGTTGGGGTAGACGCGGGCCAGCAGCGGCACCACCGCCGAGAGTTCGGCGAAGTCGTCCCAGTCGATCAGCACGCCGGCGGCACGCGCCATGGCGATCAGGTGGATGGTGTGGTTGGTCGAGCCGCCGGTGGCCAGCAGGCCGACCAGGCCGTTGACCAGGGTCTTCTCGGTGACGATATCGGCCAGACGGATGACGGGCTGACCGGTCTTGCCGGTGTTGGCCACGGCGCGTTCCAGCGCGGCCTTGCTCAGCGCTTCGCGCAGCCCGGTGCCGGGGTTGACGAAGGACGAGCCCGGCAGGTGCAGGCCCATGATCTCCATCAGCATCTGGTTACTGTTGGCGGTGCCGTAGAAGGTGCAGGTGCCGGGCGAATGGTAGGCGGCGGCCTCGCTTTCCAGCAGCGCGTCGCGGCCGACCAGGCCTTGGGCGTACTGCTGGCGCACCTTGGCCTTGGCATCGTTGGACAGGCCGCTGACCATGGGGCCGGCCGGCACGAACACGGTGGACAGGTGGCCGAACTGCAGTGCACCCATGAACAGGCCGGGCACGATCTTGTCGCACACGCCCAGCATGAGGGCCGCGTCGAACACCTGGTGCGACAGGCCCACGGCCGTGGCCAGGGCGATGACGTCGCGCGAGAACAGCGACAGCTCCATGCCCTCGGCGCCTTGCGTGATGCCGTCGCACATGGCCGGCACACCGCCGGCCACCTGGGCCGTGGCGCCGATGGCGCGCGCGTGGCTGCGCAGCAGCTCGGGGTAGTGCTCGTAGGGCTGGTGGGCCGAGAGCATGTCGTTGTAGGCGGTGATGATGCCCACGTGCGGCGCACGTTCGGCGTGGATGACCAGCTTGTCGGCCGCGGGCAGGGCCGCAGTGGTGTGGGCCATGTTGGCGCAGCCCATGCCGGCGCGTTGCGTCTTGCCGGCGCGGGCCTGGGCGTCCATGCTGGCCAGGTACTGGCTGCGCAGGTCGGCGCTGCGCTCGACGATGCGTTGCGTGACGCGGGCGAGGGTGGTGTTCAGTGGGGCGTTCATGGGGTCATCCGATCCAGACGCTCACGGGCGTCCGTGTCTGGTGGAGGATCAGCGAGACGGGCAGCGCCGGATCGGCCTTCTCGGCCGCACGGCGGTACACCGAAAGCTTGGTGTCGCCGCTGATGGACAGCAACAGTTCACGTGCCTGCAGCAGCGCGTGCAATGTGAAACTCAGGCGCGCATGCGGTGCCGTGTCGGGCACGACCCAGGCCAGCGGATCGTCCGTGGCGATGGCACGTGCATAGCCGGGCGCTCCCGGGAACAGTGAAGCGGTGTGCGCGTCTTCACCCATGCCGAGCACGGCCACGTCCAGTGGCCAGGGCAGGTCAGCGATGCGACGGGTGGCGTCCTGCACCAGGGCGTCCAGCACCTCGGCGTTGAACTGGGCCGGCAATTCGCCGAAGAAGTGCACAAAGCGTGCTGCAGCGGCTGCACCCTGCAGCAGATGGCGGGCGACCAGGCCGGTATTGCTCGCTTGGTGATCACGTGGCACCACGCGCTCGTCCACCAGCACCACGGTCACGCGCGACCAGTCCAGGTCCTGCTCGCGCAGGGCCTCGAACATGGGAATGGGCGACTTGCCCCCAGAGACCGCCAGGCTGGCCCGGCCCCGCGCGGCGATGGCGGCGCGCAGAGCGCTGGCGATGTGCGCCGCGATGGCTGCCGGCGTGGAACCGGTGTGTTCGGTGATCGCCATCAGGCTTCCTCCAGCCAGGCGGAGCCCTCGCGCGCCATCAGCGCCGACGAGGCTGCCGGCCCCCAGCTGCCAGCGGTGTAGGCCTTGGGCTTTTCGCCCAGCTGCTGCCAGCCATTGATGATGGGTTCGACCCAGGCCCAGGCGGCCTCGAGCTCGTCGCGGCGCATGAAGTGCGTCAGGCGGCCCTTGATCACGTCGATCAGCAGGCGCTCGTACGCTTCGGCGCGGCGTTCTGTGAAAGCGGACTGCAGGTCCAGGTTGAGGCTGACGGGGCGCAGCTTCATGCCGCTGCCAGGCTCCTTGGCCATCATCTGCAGCTGGATGTGCTCCTCGGGCTGCAGGCGGATCATCAGCCGGTTGACCGACTTGTGGGGTGAATCGCCGAAGATGGTGAAGGGCAGGTCGGCGAACTCGATCACGATTTCGGACTGCCGCGCGGCCATGCGTTTGCCGGTGCGCAGGAAGAAGGGCACGTTGGCCCAGCGCCAGTTGTTGATGTGCGCCTTCAGCGCCACAAAGGTTTCGGTCGTGCTGCCAGGGGGCACGTTTTCCTCTTGCAGGTAACCCTTGGCGGCTTCGCCACCCGAGGCGCCGGCGGTGTACTGGCCGCGCACCGTGTCGCGTGCGACGTCGGCCACCGCCATGGGCCTGAGGGACCGCAGCACCTTGAGCTTTTCATCGCGCACGGCGTCCGGGTCCAGCGACACCGGAGGCTCCATGGCCACGATGCACAGCAACTGCAGCAGGTGGTTCTGGATCATGTCGCGCATGGCGCCGGTGCCGTCGTAGAAGCCCGCGCGGCTGCCCACGCCCACACTCTCGGCCACGGTGATCTGTACGCTCTTGATGAAGGGGCTGCGCCACAACGGCTCGAAGATGCTGTTGCCAAAGCGCAGCACCATCAGGTTCTGCACCGTTTCCTTGCCCAGGTAGTGATCGATGCGGAAGATCTGCTGCTCCTGGAAGTACTGTCCGACGTCGTGGTTGATCTGCCGTGCCGAGGCCAGGTCGTGTCCCAGGGGTTTCTCCAGCACCACTCGGGCGCGCTCGTCGATCAGACCGGCCGACTGGAGGTGGGCGCAGATGCCGACAAACAGGCTGGGAGCGGTGGCCAGGTAGTAGACCCGGTCCGATCCCGGTTGCAGGCTGGTCGCGAGCGTCGTGAAGTCCTCGCTGTGCGTGGCGTCCACGCTGCAGAAGTGCAGCCGCTCAAGAAAGCTGGTCCACGTGTCGGTTCGGAAGTGCTTGGCTTCGATGAAGCCCGGCACCTTGTCCTGAAGGAAGGCCAGAAACTCCGTCCGGTTCCAGGTCTGGCGGCCCAGCGCGTGAATGCGCGCGTGGGCGGGCAGGTTCCCGTGCAGGTGCGCCATGTAGAGCGCTGGCAGCAGTTTGCGCACCGACAGGTCGCCGACACCACCGAAGATCACCACATCCAGAGCGGTGGAGGAGCTTGCCGGGGAGGGATGAATGGTCATGTCTCTAACAAAGTTTCTTGATGTGGCGTTATTTTAATGTAATCAAGTTACATGTCAGGAACAATTTTCCTTTGGCTGGACTGGCGTGTGAGGTGCCCGGGTCGATCAGAGGGCGTGGAGCTTCGGATGACCTCGCTGCAACCGCCGCTCCACCGCCGCCAGATTGGGGGGGGTGCAACCCGTTTCTTCCACGCAGAGGCTGGCGCTGGCGATGGCGTGCGAGAGCATGGCGCCGATGTCCGCGCCTTCCAGCGCCAGATCCGAAGCCCGCTTTGCTGACTGCATGGCGGGGCGCTGCAGGAGCGCGACCAGCAGTCCCGCCAGAAAGCAGTCACCGGCACCCACGGTGTCGGCGACCCGGACTGGCTGAGATTCCACGGCCATCCAGCCGGTGCCATCGCGTTCGAGCAGCGCCGCACCCCGGGCACCCAGCGTGAGTGCCAGCCATCGGGCGCTGGTGCGCGCAAGCAGGGCCCTGGCCGCAGCCACCGGATCGGCCTGCTCGAAGCCGAGGGTGACGAGGTCGTCGTCACTGACCTTGATCAGATCGGCTTCGGCCAGTGCGGCCATCACACTGGTCTGGTAGGCACGCATGTCGGGGACGATGGCTGGGCGAAGGTTCGCGTCGACCACCACCAAGCGCCCGCAGGCGCGCTGTGCCTTCAGCCAGGGCAGGTACTTGTCGCTGTCCTCGGCCACCAGCGCCAGACAGCCGGTGGCCACCACCTTGAGTCCCGCCGCCGCTTCGCAGGCGGTGTTCATCCCCTCGGCGCTGACCTGCCGATCGGCCACGGCTTCGCGGTAGAAGCTGTAGCTGGCCTTGCCGGCCGAGTCCAGTGCGACGACCGCCAGTGAAGTGGGTTCGTGCGTGGGCTCCGGTCGGGCCAGATGGACGCCGGCCCGTGCGATCCCGTCGGCCAAGCCACGGCCGAAGCGGTCCCGCGACAGGGGATTGAGGTAGAGCGTGCCGACTCCCTGCAGACCCAGTGCGCGGGTGAGGTTGTAGACCGCGCCCCCGTTGCAGGGGCGCAGGCGTCCGTCCGCTTCCTGAATCAGATCGATGAGCGCCTCGCCGGCGGTGGCCACTTCGGCGCGAACCATGCTGCTAGGGAAAACCATAAGTAAATCCAGTTGATTTATTAATGTCGTCGGGAATATAGTTCAGTCACCGCGACAGACCAAGTGGGTGAAACCCCGATCCGTTGCGGCAGCCACCCCCGGAAAACCGCACCCGCTCGAAGGAGACAACATGAAAACACTGGCCCCCATTGCTTTGCTTGCCACACTCACCCTGGCGGCGGGCACTGCTGGCGCGCAAGGTCAGCCCGTCA
The DNA here is from genome assembly GCF_042665135.1 of Hydrogenophaga bisanensis. Lineage (NCBI taxonomy): Bacteria > Pseudomonadati > Pseudomonadota > Betaproteobacteria > Burkholderiales > Comamonadaceae > Hydrogenophaga > Hydrogenophaga bisanensis. The sequence continues at coordinate 31,873 of NZ_JBHTBX010000003.1, read as the reverse complement.
TCGGACTGATCACCAAGACAGAGACCAATCCCTTCTTCGTGAAGATGAAGGAGGGCGCCGACGCTGAAGCCAGGAAGCTGGGCGCCAAGCTGCTGTCGGCTGCCGGCAAGACCGACGGTGACAACGCCGGCCAGGTGACCGCCATGGAGAACATGATGGCGGCGGGTGCCAAGACCATCCTGATCACCCCGTCCGATTCCAAAGCCATCGTCCCTGCCATCAAGAAGGCGCGCGCCCAGGGCGTGATGGTGATTGCCCTGGACAGTCCGACGGACCCCCTGGAGGCGACCGATGCCCTGTTTGCCACCAACAACTACAAGGCCGGTGAACTGATCGGACAGTATGCCAAGGCCGCTCTGGGCGGCAAACCGGCCGTGATTGCGACGCTGGACCTGTTCCCGGGGCATCCCGTGGGGGCTCAGCGCCACAACGGTTTCCTCAAGGGCTTCGGCCTGCCCGCGCCGGATGCCAAGAGCAACGAACTCGGCGGCAAGGCGGCGGGGGTCGTCTGCATGGCCGACAGTTTTGGTGACCGCGCCAAGGGGCAGACCGGCATGGAAAACTGTCTGCAGAAGAACCCCAACATCAATCTGGTCTACACCATCAACGAGCCCGCCGCGGCTGGCGCCTACAACGCCCTGAAGGCCGCCGGCAAGGAGAAGGACGTGGTGATCGTGTCCGTGGATGGGGGCTGTGCTGGCGTGGCCGATGTGGGCAAGGGAGTGATCGCCGCCACCAGCCAGCAGTACCCGCTGCGCATGGCTGCCATGGGTGTCGCCGCCGGCGTCGAATACGCCAGGACCGGCAAGAAGGTCAGTGGCTACACGGATACCGGGGTGGCCCTGATCGCTGCCAAACCGGTGTCGGGTGTCGAGAGCAAGGACGTCAAGACCGGCATGGACCTGTGCTGGGGTAACAAGTAACTCCCCCCTGCGCCGCTGCGCGGTTTCCCCCCTCCCTGGCGCCTTCGGCTTGGAGGGGGAACGCGCCTTCGGGCCGGCGTAGCCGGACCCTGGGCGCTGCTGGCGGGGGATATCGCCGGTCGCGTTGCCTTTCTGGTGTCCTCTCACCTTCTTCGGGAGCGTTCCCTTGAATTCACTCACCTCCAAACTGCCGCCGATCGGCACGCTCGGTCCTTTTGTGGCCCTGCTGCTGGCCTGTGTCTTCTTCGCGACCCAGAGCGAGCGCTTCCTGACGAGCCAGAACTTCGCACTCATCCTGCAGCAGGTGATGGTGGTGGGGGTCATTGCCATCGGGCAGACGCTGATCATCCTGACCGCCGGCATTGACCTGTCCTGCGGCATGATCATGGCCCTGGGCGGTATCGTGATGACCAAGGTGGCGGCCGACTACGGCCTGTCGGCGCCGGTGGCCATTGCGTGCGGCATCGGCGTGACCACCCTGTTCGGCCTGATCAACGGCCTGCTGGTGACCAAGGTCAAGCTGCCGCCTTTCATCGTCACGCTGGGCACCCTCAACATTGCGTTTGCCATCACCCAGCTGTATTCCAACTCCCAGACCATCACCGACATTCCGGACGGGATGCTCTGGCTGGGCAACACCTTCCGCATCGGTGACACCGCCATCGTCTGGGGCGCCATCCTCATGCTGTTCCTTTACCTGGTGGTGTGGATTGCACTGCGCGAGACCGCCCCCGGGCGTCATGTCTATGCCGTCGGCAACAGCCCCGAGGCCACGCGCCTGACGGGGATTGCGACCGACAAGGTGCTGCTGGGGGTGTACGTCATGGCCGGTGTGTTTTACGGGATCGCGTCGCTGCTGAGCGTCGCGCGCACCGGTGCCGGCGATCCCAATGCCGGCCAGACCGAGAACCTGGACGCGATCACCGCCGTGGTGCTGGGTGGCACCAGCCTGTTCGGCGGCCGGGGCATCATCCTTGGCACGCTGGTCGGCGCACTCATCGTCGGGGTGTTCCGCAATGGCCTGACGCTCATGGGCGTCTCGTCGGTGTACCAGATCCTGGTGACAGGGATCCTGGTCATCCTGGCCGTCGCGACCGATCAACTTTCACGCAAGGGGGCGCGCTGATCATGAGCGACCCAAACCAACCTCTGGTGATGCAGGCCAAGGGCCTGGTCAAGCGCTACGGGCAGGTCACCGCGCTGGATGGCGCCGATTTCGAGCTGCGCGCCGGCGAGATCCTGGCCGTGATCGGTGACAACGGCGCGGGCAAGTCCAGCCTGATCAAGGCCCTGTCGGGAGCCACCGTTCCTGACGAGGGTGAGATCTACCTCGATGGTCAGCGCGTGAACTTCCGCAGCCCGATCGATGCGCGCCGCGCGGGCATCGAGACGGTGTACCAGGACCTGGCCGTGGCACCCGCCATGACGATTGCGGAGAACCTGTTCCTGGGCCGCGAGATCCGTCGACCGGGCATGCTGGGCAGCGTCTTCCAGATGATCGACAAGAAGAAGATGCTCCAGGAGAGCATTGCCCGCATGAACGACCTGAAAGTGGGGATCCGCTCCATGACGCAGGCGGTGGAGACACTCTCGGGTGGCCAGCGCCAGTGCGTGGCGGTGGCGCGCGCGGCGGCCTTTGCGCAGCACGTGGTCATCATGGATGAGCCGACGGCGGCACTGGGTGTGAAGGAGGGCAACATGGTGCTGGAACTCATCCGCCGCGTGCGCGACAAGGGCCTGCCCGTCATCCTGATCAGCCACAACATGCCGCATGTGTTCGAGATCGCCGACCGCATCCACATCGCCCGCCTGGGCAAGCGCGCCGCCGTGGTGAACCCGAAGAAAATCAGCATGAGCGATACGGTGGCGGTCATGACCGGTGCGATGACCGCCGAGCAGCTGGCGCCCGAATGCCTGGCCTGAAGGAACAGCATGCTCAAAGGCATTGACCCCTTGCTCAGTCCGGAACTGCTCAAGTTGCTGGCCGAGATGGGCCACGACGACGCAGTGGTACTGGCCGACGCCAATTTCACCGCCATGAGCCTGGGTGCCGGCAAGCCGGTGTTGCGGCTGCCGGGTATCGGCATGACCAGGACGATGGAAGCGGTCGCCAGCGTGCTGCCCCTGGCCGACGACGTGGCGCATCCGGTGGCTTACATGCAAGTGGGCGGTACCGAGGCTGGCTACCGCTCGGCCCTGCAGCGCGAGACGCTGGCGGTGCTGGCTCGGCATGGCCTGCGAGACGGGCAGGCCGAGGCGGTGGAGCGCTACGCGTTCTATGAGCGGGTCAAACGTGCCTATGCCATCGTGGTGACCGGCGAACTGGAGCCCTGGGGCAACTTTCTGTTGCGCAAGGGGGTCCTTGGTCATGCCCTGCGGCCCTGAGGTCGCGGCGACAATCACCCGGTGAATGTCATGAACACCCCGACGCCATCCGTTGACAGCGGCGCCAGCCACCGGCTGCGCCCGCGCGGCTCCAACCAGCTGGGCGTGCGCCAGTTCAATGACCGGGTGGTGCTGCAGGCGCTGCGCACCCACGGCAGTCTGCCCAAGGCCGAACTCGCGCGCCTGACCGGGCTGACCGCACAGACCATCGGTCTGATCACCGCACGACTGGACGAAGACGATCTGCTGACCCGTGGGGCTCCCGTGCGGGGCAAGGTGGGCCAGCCTTCGGTGCCCATCGGGCTCAATCCCGATGGTGCGTTTTCCGTGGGCATCAAGATCGGCCGCCGCAGTGCTGACTGGATGCTGCTGGATTTCACCGGTCAGGTACGCCAGCGTCTGGTGATGGACTACCCCTTTCCCGACGCCGACACCCTGCTGCCGGCCATCGGCCGCAACCTCAATCGTCTGCTCGACGGACTGGGACCGAAAGCCGATCGGGTCGTGGGCGTGGGCGTGGCCGCGCCATTCCAGCTGGGTGGCTGGCACCGGATGCTGGGGCTGACGGAGCAGCAGTCCGATGCGTGGAACCAGATTGACCTGACCGCCCGGGTGCAGGGCATGACCGATCTGCCGGTCAGCTTCGCCAGGGACACCGTGGCGGCCTGCGTGGCGGAGCTGTTGCAGGGCCGGGGGCGAGAGATCGGCAGCTTCCTCTACCTGTTCATCGACACGTTTGTCGGTGGAGGACTGGTGATCAACTCGCACCTGCATCGGGGCCTGCATGGCAACGCAGGCGCGGTGGCCTCGCTGCCCCTGCACGTGGCCAGCGGTACCCCGGGGTCGGCGCCGCCACCCCAGCTGATCGGTCAGGCCTCCTTGTGGGATCTGGAACAGCGGTACCGTGAACACGATCTGGATCCAATGGCCGCCTACGACGAACGGGTGCTGCTGACGCCCTGGCTGCCCTTCACCCGCGACTGGATGGACCGTGCGGCCATGGCCCTGGCGCACTGCGTGATCTCCGGTACAGCGTTTCTGGATGTCGAGGCGGTGGTCGTCGACGGCGTCATCACCGGCCCCTTGCTGGACGACCTTCTGGTCCGCACCCGCGAGGCGCTGCAGGCCTACAGTTGGGAGGGCTTGCAGGCACCGCCCCGCATCGAGCGGGGCAGCATCGGCTCGGATGCGCGTGCGCTGGGCGGTGCCCTGTTGCCGCTGCACAGCTGCTTCGCCCCCGACCACGACCTGTTTCTCAAGGTCTGAGTCAGCGGGTCAGTGCCGGTCAACCGCCTCACTCAGGCCATCGGCTTTCAGATGGAGCACGCGGTCGGCGCGGGCCGCGGCAGCCGCCGAATGGGTCACGAGCACGAGCGAGGTGCCGTGCTCGCGCACTTGCGACAGCAGCAGATCCATTACCTGGCTCGCGGTGGAGGGGTCCAGGTTGCCGGTCGGTTCATCGGCCAGCAGCAGGCGAGGGCGGTGGACCAGGGCCCGGGCGATGGCCACCCGCTGCAGTTGGCCGCCCGAGAGCTGTGCCGGCAGCCGGCTGCCCAACCCGGCCAGACCGACCGCCGCAAGCATGGCGTCCACCCGGGCATGGTCATCGATGCCCAGGAGCATCAGCGGCAGCGCGACGTTCTGGGCCACATCCAGATGGGGCAGCACATGAAAGGCCTGGAACACGAAGCCCAGTGCCTGGCGCCGCCAGTGTGCCCGCGCCGATTCGTCCAGCGTCCCCAGATCGATACCGTCGTGGAGCACGCGACCTTCCTGCCAGTCGTCCAGCCCGGCCAGGCAGTTGAGCAGGCTGGACTTGCCCACGCCCGATTCGCCGACGATGGCCACGAACTCGCCGTCTGCGACGGTCAGGTTGACGTGGGCGAACACCGCCACCTCACCATAGCGCTTGGTAAGGTCATCGACGCGCAGGCTCATGCGGTGCCTTCCATCAGCCGGCACACCCGATTCATGACGCGGGGCAGGGCGTCGGCCGCGTCGCAGGGCACGATCACACGGTCGGGCATGGACCGCAGCCAGGTGATCTGTCGCTTGGCCAGTTGCCGGGTGGCAAAGATGCCCTGGTCGCGCAGACGCCGAAGATCCGCCGGGGACAGGTCGTTGGTGCCTGCCTGGTCCAGCGCTTCCCAGACCTGGCGATAGCCCACGCAGCGCATCGACGGCAGATCTGGATTCAGGTCACCCCGCGCGCGCAGGCGGCGCACCTCGTCGATCAGCCCGGCGGCCAGCATGGCATCGAAACGCTGGGCAATGCGCTCGTGCAGCCACCTGCGCTCGTCGGGCTCCAGGCTGATCAGGGCACCGGTGGGCACCGGGTTGACATGGCCGCGATCACTGCGCTGGAAGGACGAAATCGGGCGACCTGATACCCGGTGGACTTCCAGCGCGCGCTGGATGCGCTGGGCGTCATTGGGTGCCAGGCGCGCAGCCGTGGCCGGATCGACATGGGCCAGTTCAGCATGCATGGCCGGCCAACCGCGCTCGCGGGCTTGCAGGTCCAGTTCGGCACGCACCGCGGCATCGGCACGCGGCATGTCATCAAGCCCCTCCATCAGGGCCTTGAAATACAGCATGGTGCCGCCCACCAGCAAGGGCATGCGGCCGCGTCCCCGGATGTCGTCCATCAGTCGCCTGGCATCGGCCACGAACTCGGCGGCGCTGTAAGCCTGCAAGGGGTCGCGGATGTCGATCAGGTGGTGGGGCACCGCCGCCAGCTCGGCGGCTGTTGGCTTGGCGGTGCCGATATCCATGCCCCGGTAGACCAGGGCCGAGTCGACGCTGATGATTTCCACCGGCCATCGGGCAGCGATGGCCAGCGAGGCGGCACTCTTGCCGCTGGCGGTGGGCCCGGCCAGGGCGATGCAGGCGGGCGGGGCATGCGGCGCGGTCATGGCTCAGGTGGTGGGTGTGTCAAGGGGGGTGACGCGTTGCGGCGGTGTGCGCACCTCGCCATAGCGCTGCACCAGGGTCCAGGCGGTCAGGCTGATGAGCACGCTCCAGAACCAGACGCCGTTGGTCAGCGGCAGCACCGTGCCCTGACCTTCGGCCACGCTGGCCAGACTCCTGCCGAGCCACCCACCCATCACAAAGGCGGCCACCATCATCAGGAAACCGCTCATGGCGGACGCTGCACCGGCCGCCTGCGGAAATGGCCCGACCGACCCGCTCTGTCCGCAGGGTTGGTGGACGCCGTGGCCCAGCATGAACAGGTAGAAGGGCAGCATGATGGCAGCCACATGCTGTACGCCGGCCAGGGCCAGCACGCCCATCACCGTGCCGGCGGTGAGGGTGCAGACACCGGCCAGGGCGACCGTGCGGCGAACACCAAACACCGGCAACAGCCGCCGGCAGATGAAGGTGCCCACGATATAGGACAGCGACATGGTCAGCATGGCCAGTCCGTAGGCGGGCTTGGACAGGCCCAGCACCTGGATGAAGACAAAGGAGGATGCGGCCAGGAAGGTGAAAAGCCCGCCATAGGAGGTGGTGGCCAGCAGGGTGAACGCCCAGAAGGTCGGGTGACGCAGGATCTGCCCCCAGGTGCGCAGCAGTGTCACCGGCTCCAGTGCTTTCGGATTCTTCTGTGTCAGAGTCTCCTCGAAGCGCCAGGCCAGCATCGCCAGCGTGCCGGCCCCGAACACCGCCACGGCGGCCAGGGCCGTGCGCCAGCCCAGGTACTCGGCCAGCAGTCCGCCCAGGGGCGCGCTGGCGCAGGCGATCACGCCCAGGCCGGTCAGGCCCTTGGACATGATGCGCGCGCCTTCGCTGGGGGCATACAGGTCGCGGACGATGGCCCGGGCTCCCATCACGCCGGCGCCCATGGCCACGCCCTGCAAGGTGCGCCACAGGATCAGCTGCGTCATGGATACCGAAAACACGCTGCCGGCTGAGGCAGCCGCATACAGCGCCAGTCCCCACAGCAGCACCGGGCGCCGGCCATAACGGTCCGACAGCGGGCCCCACACGAGTTGTGAAAGGCCGAAAGCCAGCAGCAGCGCGGTCAGGGTCAGCTGGGCTTGCGGCATGGTCGCCCCAAAGCCCTGCGTCATGGCGGGCAGGGCGGGCAGGTACAGGTCGGTGGTGACGGGTTGCAGGCCCAGCAGCAGCGACAGCGCCAGGACCACCATGGCAGGGCTCATGCCCGTGCGCTGGGCGCCGGATTCGGGGAGACGGACAGACATCCGCCTGAGGGTATCAGAACCGGCTGGCCAGGTCAGGGGCACCCTGCGGAACCAGTCCGAACAGCTCGGCCAGGGCGGCGCGGTACTGCGGCTGCCCCACCGAATTCGTGTTGTGGTGCGTGCCGCCTTCGACCAGTTCAAAGCGCTTGGGGCCAGCGGCCGCCTCGTACAGACGGCGGCCGAGCGCCGGGACAATGGTCCGGTCTTCACTGCCATGGACCACCAGCAAGGGCGATCCGATGCGCGAGACGCGATCGACCGCCTCGAATCGCTGGGTGATCAGCGGCCCGACCGGCAACCATCCCCATTGGTAGGAGCTGACCACGTCCGGGATGGAGGTGAAGGTGCCTTCCACCAGGGTGCCGGATTCGTCGGTCACCCCTGCCGCCAGATCGATGGCAATCGCGCCGCCCAGTGAGTGGCCGAAGATGTATCGCGGACGACCCGGGTACTCCCGTCCGAGCCATTCCCAGGCCGCCCGGGCATCCTCATAGGCCAAGGTCTCCGACGGCAGGGTGGCTGTGCTCTTGCCAAATCCGCGGTAGTCCACCGCCAGCACGGAAAAGCCCAGATCCTGCATGCGGCGCGCGCGAAAGGCCGAGCCCACCACATTGAAGCGGGCGCCGTGCAGGTAGAGCAGCACCGGTGCCTCTGGCTTGGTGGAGAAATCGGGATGTTCGGCCCACAGTCCGTGCAGTCGGACAGCGTCACCGGTTTCGCTGGACTGGAAGTCGATCCAGACGTCTTTCATGCCGGCGGCGGCTTCCTCGCCACGCCACCAGCTGCGGTCGGACGGCTGGAAGATCCAGACGCGCTGGCGCTCGTCCAGCGTGGCGCAGCCAGCCAGAGCGGCCACCACCAAGGTCAGCAGAATGATCAGTCGCTTCATGGCAGGGGATGATGCGCGCGCGACCGGGAAAGTTCACCACCCCGGGCAAAATCCCTTCGGGAGGCCAGAGAACCCATGATTCAGGACAGTGTGTTCACCCGCATCATCCGCCGCGAGATACCGGCGGCCATCGTGTATGAGGACGATCAGGTCATCGCCTTCATGGACGCCGGTCAGGTCAACCCCGGTCATGTGCTGGTGGCCACACGCCGTCAGGTGGAAACCCTGGTGGAGCTGGAAGAAGCCGAAGTGGCCCACCTGTTTGCGGTGGCCCACCGGGTGGCCCGGGCGGTGCAGGCTGCCTTCACGCCGGAAGGCATGACGCTGCTGCAGACCAACCGCCCGGCGGGCTGGCAGACGGTGCCCCATGTGCACGTGCACGTGCTGCCCCGTCATGCCAACGACGGAGCCGATCTGGTCTGGCCCCGCCAGGATCCTTCGCTGGAGGTGCTGCGCGGGTATGCGCAGCGCATCCGGCTCTGAATCAGATCACGCCCTGCGCCAGCATGGCGTCGGCCACCTTGACGAAGCCGGCGATGTTGGCGCCATCGATGTAGCTGACGCTGCCATCGGCGCGCTGGCCATGCTTGACGCAGGCGGCGTGGATGCCCTGCATGATCTGCAGCAGGCGGGCGTCCACTTCTTCGCGCGTCCACGACAGGCGCATGGCGTTCTGGCTCATTTCCAGGCCCGAGGTGGCCACGCCACCGGCGTTGGACGCCTTGCCCGGTGCGTAGAGCACACCGGCCGCCTCGAAGGCCTTGGCGGCCTCGATGGTCGAGGGCATGTTGGCGCCTTCGGCCACGCACAGAACGCCGTTCTTGATCAGGGTGCGTGCATCGGCTTCGTCCAGCTCGTTCTGCGTGGCGCAGGGCAGGGCCACGTCCACCGGCACATGCCAGGGGCGCACACCGGCTTCGAACTTCACGCCAGTGCGGGCGGCGTAGTCGCTCACGCGGCCGTAGTGGTGGTTCTTCACGTCCATCAGGATGGCCAGCTTTTCGGGCGTGAAGCCGGCTTCATCGACGATGGTGCCGCTGGAGTCGGACACCGTGACCACCTTGGCACCGAGGGCCATGGCCTTTTCGACCGCATACTGGGCCACGTTGCCCGAACCCGAAACGGACACGCGCAGGCCTTCGAAGGATTTGCCACGGGTCTTGAGCATTTCGTCGGCAAAGTACACCGTGCCGTAGCCGGTGGCCTCGGGGCGGATCAGCGAGCCACCGAAGCTCAGGCCCTTGCCGGTGAACACGCTGGCCGCGTTGTTGGCCAGCTTCTTGTACATGCCGGCCATGTAGCCGACTTCACGGCCGCCCACGCCGATGTCGCCGGCCGGCACGTCGGTGTCCGGGCCCACGTGGCGGAACAGCTCCATGACGAAGGCCTGGCAGAAGCGCATGACCTCGGCCGGGCTCTTGCCCTTGGGGTCGAAGTCCGAGCCGCCCTTGCCGCCGCCCATGGGCAGGGTGGTCAGGGCGTTCTTGAAGGTCTGCTCGAAGGCCAGGAACTTGAGCACAGACAGCGTGACCGAGGGGTGGAAGCGGATGCCGCCCTTGTAGGGGCCGATCGCCATGCTGTGCTGGATGCGGTAGCCGCGGTTGACCTGCACCTGGCCGTGGTCGTCGACCCACGACACGCGGAACATGACCACGCGCTCGGGCTCGACCAGGCGGTCCAGCAAGCCCTGCTCGGCGTATCTGGGGTGGGCAGCGATGAAGGGCCACAGGCTTTCCATCACTTCCGTGACGGCCTGCAGGAACTCCGGCTGGCCCGGGTTGCGGGCTTCGACGTGGGCGAGGAAATCGTGAACCGATGCGTACTTCATGCTGTCATGCTCCAAAAAAGTGCATGACATTATGCAAAAACGGTATTTCGCATCACAAAAGGCACGCGAATGGTGCTTTAGGCCTGCTAATGGTGCGGTGCGATCGTGGTGTTCTGAGGGTTTGCCCTCTGGTGGTGCGGACGCGGGCCCGCTGGGCTCAGCGGCCGCGCAGGAACAGCGCGTCCAGATCTTTCATGCCCAGCTGGCGCCATGTAGGGCGGCCGTGGTTGCACTGGTCGCTGCGTTCGGTCACCTCCATCTGGCGCAGGAGGGCATTCATTTCGTCCAGTGTCAGCCGACGGTTGGCGCGCACGGCACCGTGGCAGGCCATGGTGGCCAGCAGTTCGTTGCGGGCGCGCTGCACCACGGTGCTGGCGTCGTGCTGGCTCAGTTCGGCCAGCACGCTGCGGGCGAGTTCCACCGGGTCGCCCGCGGCCAGGGTGGTGGGCACGGCGCGCACCGCGAGGGTTTTGGGCGAGAAGGGCACGATCTCCAGCCCCAGCTGGGCCAGCACCTCGGCAGCGGTCTCGGCGGTCGCCACCTCGTCGGGGTTGGCCGCAAAGGTCGCCGGGATGAGCAGCGGCTGGCTGCTGATCTGGTGCGCGTCCAGCTGCTGCTTCAGGCGTTCGTACACGATGCGCTCGTGGGCGGCATGCATGTCCACCACCACCAAGCCCTGTGCGTTCTCGGCCAGAATGTAGACCCCGTGCAGCTGGGCAATGGCGCGACCCAGCGGCCACTCGTCGTCGGGCAGTGCAGCGGGCACCTCGGTCGCGGTCTGCTTGGACAAGGACACGGGTGCGGCACGTTGGATGTCCGGCGCATCCAGCGGGGCAGTCACCCGGTCGGAGGGACGCCAGAGCGCTCCCAGATCGCTGACGCGCTGGCCTGCCTGGGGTGCCTCGGGGCGCCACGGAAGGGGTTGCTGGCGAGGCATGGGGCCCGGCAACGTGGAGGGCACCTCGACCGGCATCGAAGGGGCAGGCGCTGTCGTGGTGGGTAGCGTCTGTGCGGACCGCGGTGCCGCCAGCGCGCTTTCCACCGCATGCCGCACCGCCTGGTGCACCTCGCGGCTGTCGCGAAAGCGCACCTCGATCTTGGTGGGATGCACGTTCACGTCCACCCGTGTCGGGTCGATGCCCACGTACAGGGCGTACACCGGCTGGCGATGGCCGTGCAACACGTCTTCGTAGGCGCTGCGTGCAGCGTGGGTGATGACCTTGTCGCGCACGAAGCGGCCATTGACGTAGGCGAACTGCCAGTCCGGGCGCGAGCGCGCCGCATCGGGCACGCCGGCAAACCCCCAGACGCGCAGGCGTTGCTGCCCGCCAGTCAGGGCGGATTCGCCCGGCACGTCATCGGCGGGCCAGTTCACCGCCACGGCCTGTTCGATGAATTCCTCGCCCAGCACATCCGCCAGCCGGCGACGCAACGCGTCCAGCAGGTATTCGCCGCCAGCCAGGTCGGGCGCCACGGCACGCCACTGCGCCACCAGCTTGCCTTCGTGCCAGATGGCAAAACCCACCTCGGGCCGCGCCAGCGCATGGCGGCGCACCGCCTCGATGCAGTGGGCCAGCTCGGTGCTCTCCGACTTGAGGAACTTGCGCCGCGCGGGCGTGGCAAAAAACAGTTCCCGCACCTCGACCGTGGTGCCGCGGGATCGGGCCGTGGGCTGCAGTTCACCGCTGCGGCCGTCCAGCAGCCAGCCGTGCGACGCACCCTCGTCGGTTCGCGTGAGCACCGACACCTCGGCGATGGAACAGATGGCGGCCAGCGCTTCTCCACGGAAACCCATGGTGTCCACGGCTTCCAGGTCGTTCAGACTGGCGATCTTGCTGGTGGCGTGGCGCTTGAGCGCGGTGGGCAGCTCCTCGCGCAGGATGCCGATGCCGTCGTCCTCGACGCTGATCAGCCGGATGCCCCCGGCCTGCAGGCGCACCGTGATCTGACGGGCACCGGCGTCCAGCGCGTTGTCCACCAGTTCGCGCACCACGGATGCCGGGCGTTCCACCACTTCGCCGGCAGCGATCTGGCTGATCAGCTCGTCGGGCAATTCCTGGATGGGGCGACGAGCAGGGCGGTGAGGCGGGTGGAGAGGGGCGTTCACGCGAGGCATTGTAGGACGCGGAGATAATCCCCACCCATGGAACTCGCCGCCTTTCTGATCGATTTCATCCTGCATGTGGACCAGCACCTGCAGGCCTTCGTCCAGGCCTATGGCGCCTGGGTCTACGCGCTGCTGTTCCTCATCATCTTCGTTGAGACCGGGCTGGTGGTCATGCCCTTCCTGCCGGGCGATTCGCTGCTGTTCGTGGTGGGGGCGCTGTGCGGCGCCGGCCTGATGGACTGGACGCTGGCGGCAGGGCTGATGCTGGCGGCGGCGATCCTGGGGGACCAGGTGAACTACAGCATCGGCCGCTACTTCGGCCCCAAGGTGTTCCAGTGGGAGAACTCGCGCTTCTTCAACAGGAACGCTTTCAACCAGGCGCACAACTTCTACGAGCGCTACGGCGGCATCACGATCATCATCGCCCGCTTCATGCCCTTCATCCGGACTTTTGCGCCCTTTGTGGCCGGGGTGGCCGAGATGACCCGCAGCAAGTTCACCGCTTACAACGTCATCGGGGCGGTCATCTGGGTGATCGGTCTGACGGCGGCGGGTTACTGGTTCGGCAACCTGCCCTGGGTCAAGGCCAACCTGTCCAAGATCATCTGGGCCCTGATCATCGTGCCGGGTCTGATTGCCATCTTCGGGGCCTGGCGCGCTGCCCGCGCCGAGAAGGCGCGCATGGCGGCCTGATCCTGATGCCTCAGGCCTGGCGGTTGCGGGCCAGCGGCGGGTTGGCGCTGAAGTAGCGCACGATGCCCCGCAGCAGGGCGTCGGCCAGCTGGTCCTGATAGGCCTGGCTGCGCAGGCGCGCCTCTTCGTCCGGGTTGCTGATGAAGGCCGTTTCCACCAGCACGCTGGGAATGTCGGGCGCCTTGAGCACCGCAAAGCCGGCCTGTTCCACCCGGGGTTTGTGCAGCTTGCCCACCCGGCCCACCTCGCCCAGCATGGCGCTGCCCAGCTTGAGGCTGTCGTTGATCTGGGCGGTGGTGCTCATGTCCAGCAGGGCGCGCTGCACCGTGGCGTCCTTGGTGCGGACATTCAGCCCGCCCACCAGATCCGCCGCGTTTTCCTTGTCGGCGATCCAGCGCGCGGCGGCGCTGCTGGCACCCTTGGTACTCAGGGCGTAGATGCTCGCGCCCTGGGGTCGGGGGGTGTAGAAGGCATCCGCGTGCACGCTGATGAACAGGTCGGCACGAACGCGTTGTGCCTTCTGCACCCGTTTCTGCAACGGCACGAAGAAGTCGGCATCCCGCGTCAGGTAGGCGCGCATGGGGTTGCCCGCCACCCGCGTCGCGTTGATGCGGTCCCGCAGCTTGTGGGCAATCTGCAGCACCACATCTTTTTCCTGCGTGCCGCCGGGGCCGATGGCACCCGGGTCTTCACCGCCATGACCGGGGTCGATGGCAACGATGATCAGCCGTTCGGTGGACGTCGTCTTGGGGGGCGTGGGCGCGGGCGCCTTGGCGGTCGCGGCCGGCGGCGTGACGGGCCTGGTGGGCGGTTCGGCGGGCTCCTTCTCGCGCTGGGCAATCAGCGCACCGATCGGATCGTCGGCCGGCAGGCTGCTGTGCTGGGGCGCAGGCTCCAGTCCGAGCAGGCGCGCTGCACGGGCACTGGATTCGTCCAGTTCCTTCAGGCGCTCGCGGATCAGCTGGTCCAGCGGATCGGGTGCCTGGCGCGGGTACAGATCCAGCACCAGCCGGTGCTGGTAGGCAGCCACCGGCTGCAGGTGGAAGACCTGCGGTTCGATGGCCTGTTTGAGGTCGATGGTCAGCGTGATGCTGCCCTGGCCACCCTGGACCACGCGGATGCCCGCGATGTTGGGGTCGTCCGACTTGAGTTGCCCCACCAGCTCATGCAGGCTGGCGTACAGCTCGGTGCCTGCGATTTCCACCGTCAGCTGCGTGGGTGAGCGCATGGCGGTGCGCCGGACTTCCAGGTAAGCGTCCGATTCGATGGTGACGCGGGTGTAGTCCTCGGCCGGCCACAGCCGCACGGCCACCACGCGCGCGCCCCAGGCCAGTTGGGCTGGCCCCATCAGCAGCACCAGCACGCCGGCACCCAGCAGGCCGCGGCGTCGGATCACGGGATCGGTGTGGCTCACGAGCGGACGGCCTCCAGCAGGCGCTGTCCGGTCAGGCTGCGGGCCACCATGCGCACGTCGCGCACCGATTCATCGGACAAGGGGTTCACGTCAGGGTCGATGTGGATGTCGGCATCAATGCCGGGCAACAGTCCGGCGGCTTTCTCAGGCCATTCCACCAGCTTGAGTCCCGCGCTGGCCAGGAGTTCACGGAATCCCGCGTCTTCCCACTCGCGCGGATCGTTGAAACGGTAGAAATCGAAGTGCCAGATCGACAGTGGCTCGCCGGCCGGCATCACCGGGCAGTCGATGGCGCTGTGCGGTTCCACCACCGCGTAGGTGGGGCTCTTGATGCGCCCGCGCACCCCCAGCGCGCGCAGCAGGTGGCGCACGAAGGTGGTCTTGCCGGCGCCCAGGTTGCCGTGCAACGCCAGGGTGGCGTGCGCGATGGCCGGGCAGGCCGCCAGGCGGGCGGCAAAGGCCTGGGTGTCGTCCTCGGACGACCATCGGGCCGACCAGGCATCGGCACCGTCGGGGTCGGGCGTTCCTACAATGTGTGTCACATGCAATCCGGATTCGATGGGGCCCGGCTGGTCCGCCAACTGCAGGACTGGGGCCGAGAGCTCGCATTCTCCCAAATCGGCGTGGCCGGTGTCGACCTTGGCAGCGCCGAGGCGGGCCTGCGCGCCTGGCTGGACGCCGGTTTCCATGGCTCCATGGCCTACATGGCCTCACACGGTCTCAAGCGCGCCCGGCCGGCCGAACTGGTGCCGGGCACCGTCAGCGTCATCACCGCGCGCATGAACTACCTGCCCCAAGGCACCCCGCCGGACTGGACCGCGCAGGAACTCTCACGCCTGCAGCGGCCCGGCGAAGCCATCGTCTCGGTTTATGCCCGTGGGCGGGATTACCACAAGGTGCTGCGCAACCGCCTGCAGAAACTGGCCGACCGGCTGGCCGCCGAAGTGGGTCCGCTCGGTCACCGGGTGTTCACCGACTCTGCGCCGGTGCTGGAGGCCGAACTGGCCCGCCGCAGCGGCCAGGGCTGGCGCGGCAAGCACACCCTCATCCTCAGTCGCGAGGGCGGTTCCATGTTCTTCCTGGGCGAGATCTACGTCGATCTGGCGCTGCCGCCCACCGAACCGGTCACCGACCACTGCGGTGCCTGCAGCGCCTGCATCGACGCCTGCCCGACCCGCGCCATCGTGGCGCCGCACCGACTGGATGCGCGCCGTTGCATCTCGTATCTCACCATCGAACACGATGGCCCGATCCCGCTGGAACTGCGGCCGCTGATCGGCAACCGCATCTACGGCTGCGACGACTGCCAGCTCGTCTGCCCCTGGAACAAGTTTGCCCGCCGCAGCCCGCTGCCCGACTTCGACCCGCGCGACGGCCTGACCGGCGCCACGCTGGTCGAGCTGTTGGGCTGGAGCGAAGAGGAATTTCTGCGCCGCACCGAAGGCAGCCCGATCCGCCGCATTGGGCATGTGCGGTGGCTGCGCAACATCGCGGTGGCGATGGGCAATGCGCTGCGGCAGCGGGAGGATTCCGGCATCCGGGTGGCACTGCAACAGCGGCGCGAACACCCGGACACCAACGTGCGCGAACACGTGGCCTGGGCCCTGGCCCAGGTGCCCGGTCAGGGTGGCCCTCAGGCCACCGCGTAGCGCTGCCGCAGCTCGCGCTTGAGCAGCTTGCCGCTGGGGTTCTTGGGCAGCGCCTCGGTGAAGACCACCCGCTTCGGTGCCTTGAAGTGCGCCATGTGCGCCTGGCAGTGGCCGATCACCTCGGCCTCGGTCAAGGTCTGGCCAGCCTTGACCACGATGACGGCAGTGACTGCCTCGATCCACTTCGGGTCGGGCAGGCCGATGACGGCCACCTCGCTGACGGCGGGCAGGCGGTAGATCATTTCCTCTACCTCGCGGCTGGCCACGTTTTCGCCGCCGGTCTTGATCATGTCCTTCTTGCGGTCGACCACGCTGATGTAGCCTTCCTCGTCGATGGTGGCCAGGTCGCCGCTGTGGAACCAGCCACCGGCGAAGGCGGCAGCGGTCCGCTCGGGGTCGTTGAAGTAGCCCAGCATCAGGTGGGGTGATCGGTGCACGATCTCGCCCACCTCGCCGGGTGCCACGTCCTGCATGTCGTCGTTGACCACGCGCGTTTCGACGTTGAGCACTGCCTTGCCGCACGAACCCGGTTTGCGCAGCTGGTCTTCGGGGGCCAGCATGGTGGCCAGCGGCGCAATCTCGGTCTGCCCGTACAGGTTCCACAGCCGCACCCGGGGCAGGCGCGCGGCCAGCTCCTTGAGCACCTCCACCGGCATGATCGAGGCGCCGTAATAGCCCTTGGCCAGGTGAGCCAGCTTGCCTGCGTCGAACAGGGGCGAGCGCAGCAGCGCGATCCAGACCGTGGGCGGCGCGAAAAAGCTGGTGATCTGGTGCTGCTCCAGCAGCGCCAGCAGGTGGTCCGGCGTCGGCTTGCCGGTGATCACGTTGCTGCTGCCGATGTAGATGGCCGGCCCGAAGAACACATCCAGCTGGGCGCAGTGGTACAGCGGGAGGGCGTGCAGGGTGCGGTCCTGCTCGGCGATCTCGGCATTGATCACGCAGCTGACGTACTGCCACAGCACCGCATCGTGCGTGAGCATGGCGCCCTTGGGCATGGATTCGGTGCCGCTGGTGTAGACGATCTGGGCCAGATCACCGCTCTGCACATGCACCGTGGGCAGCGGGTCGCCACAGGTCGCCAGGTCGTCGAAGCGGTGCATACCCTCGACGGGCTCGGTGGGGTCTTCGGACGGCAGCCAGATGAACTGCTGCACCTGGGTGTCCAGCGCCGCCGCGTCGCGGGCCAGTGCGGCCAGGCCGCTGTCGGTGGCCATGGTGCGGGCGCCGGCATGGCGCAGGATGTAGGCCACCTCGTCGGCCTTGAGCATGAAATTGATCGGCACCAGGACCGCGCCTCGGCGGGCCAGCGCAAAGCGCAGGGCCGCAAAGCCGTGGGAGTTGCGCGCCAGCACGGCGACCTTGTCGCCTGCGCCCACGCCGATGCGGTTCAGGCCCGCGGCCAGGCGTGAGACCAAGGCATCAAACTCGGCGTAGGTCCATTCGGTGGTGCCGCAGACGATCGCGGTCTTGGCCGGCAGCCGGCAGGCCGTGCGGTGCAGGGCATCGGCAATGGTCTGGCGGCGCACGGCGGGGTCGAGGGCGGCGGTCATGCGAAAACTCCTGTTACAGCAAAGGGCGGAACTGGCGAATGGTGTTGCGCATCCTTACGCAAGCCGCGCACTTTTGCATGGGCGTTTTCACCACCCCGCACCGGTTGCCTGTCGCCTTCGTGTCGCGCCGCTATGATCCCGCCATGAACCCGGTCGCCCTCCTGCACAACACGCTGGCCCGCTGGGGCCGCCGGACACTGTCCACCGTGCAGGCCTGGTGGCAGGTAATGCTCATGGGGGCCGAGGTGGTGGTCTTGGCCCTGCACCCCTCGAGCTACGCCGGCGCTGACCAGCGGCAGGCCATTCTGGGCAGCCTGTACCGCGCCACCGCGCCGCTGCTGACCTGGTTTCTGGTGCTGTCGGCGCTGATCAGTCTGGTGCTCATCCGCATCGTTGTGGCCACCGCCATGAGCTACGGCCTGTCGCAGTACGCGCTGGAGGTGCTGGTGCGCACCCTGGTGCTGGAGCTGATTCCTTTGTATGCGGCGCTCTTCGTGGCGGTGCGCTTCAGCATGCCCGCGGCCCAGCAGATGCGCCGGCAGCTGGCGCTGTGGGCCCGCGAAGGGCAGGTGCCTGCCCATCAGGATCTGCTCAGGCGCGAATTACTGCCCCGCGCGCTGGGCAGTGCGTTCTCGGTGCTGCTGCTGGCTGCGCTCAGTTGCGTAATTGCCCTGGTCCTGACTTATCTCAATGTGTACGGGCTGTCGCCCTGGGGGCTGCCGGCCTACACGCGCGCTGTCGGCGGGGTGTTCTCTCCCGCCGTCACCCTGATCTTTGGCCTCAAGACCCTGTTTTTTGCCCTGGCGGTGGCGTTTGTCCCCATGGCATCCGGCGCCCAGCGTGATTCGGTCGGCGGATATTCGCGCCGCAGCGACATCACCGAGTTTGCCCGCCTGCTGTCGGTGATCCTGCTGCTGGAAGTGATCTCGCTGCTGGGCAACTACTACTGATCGATCCCTGATGACTCCTGAACCTTCCACCCATCGCGCCAACGACTCGCCCGAGCCGGTACGCCACCTCGAATTCAAGGCCGCCATGCTGCTGATGCTGATGGTGGCGCTGGTGGTCGGTTCAGCGCTCTATGTGATGCACGCGCGCGGCATGTTCGAGCGCACGCAGCGTCTGGTGCTGATTGCCGACGACTCCGAGGGCGTGGTGGTCGGCATGGACATGACCTTCGCAGGTTTCTCCATCGGACGGGTCTCGCGCATCGAACTGGCCGACGACGGCAATGTCCGCATCCTGGTGGATGTGCCGGTCAAGGATGCGAAGTGGCTGCGCACGACCAGCGTGTTCACGATGGAGAAGGCGCTGGTGGGGGGCACGAAGATCCGTGCCTACAGTGGCGTGCTCACCGATCCGCCGCTGCCTGCCGGTGCCGAGCGTCAGGTGTTGCGGGGCGATGCGGCGGCCGAGATTCCCAAGCTGGTGGCGTCCGTGCGCGACCTGCTGGCGAACCTGACGGCGCTGACCCAGTCGGATGCCGCGCTGGCCCGCACGCTGACCAATGTTCAGGATGTCACTGGCAAGCTCAAGGGGCCGCAAGGAGGCTTGGGTGTTCTGATGGGCAACGAGGCCGATGCGGCCCGGGTGGTCGCGACCATCGAGCGCGCGAACACCGTGCTGGCCCGGGCCGATACCCTGGCAGCGCGCCTGGACAGCCTGGTGGCCAATGCCGACCGGCAGGTGTTCGGTCAGGGCGCGCCCGAAGGGCAGGGCGCCCTGGTGCCGGACCTGAGGGCGGCGGTCCAGCAGATCAACGGGCTGCTGGGTGAGGCCAGGGGCACTTTGCAAAAGGTGGATGCCGTGCTGGTGGAAGCCCAGGGCGTGGCCGCCAACACCCGGGCGGCCACGGTCGACCTGGGTGTGCTGCGCGCCGACGTGGAGGCCAGCCTGCGCAAGGTCGATGCCCTGATCAACGACATCAACCGCCGCTGGCCCTTCTCCCGTCCTTCGGAGATCGAACTCAAGTGAAAGCCTTCTCATCCCCACGGGCGCTGCGAGTTTGTCTCGGGCTGGCCCTCACCACGGTACTGGCCGCTTGTGCCGGGCCGCGCGCACCGGACTGGCAGATGAATGCCCGCAGCTCGGCGGACCGGGCCGCTCTGGCCTGGCTGGAGGGCAACGTGCGCATCGAGGACGCCGAGTACCGCCGCGCCCTGGGTGAGCTGTCACGCACGGGCCAGCCGGCGCTGGTGCTCAGGCTGGCCCTGCTGCGGTGCGCTGCGCGCGTGGCCACCCTGGAGGACATGCCTTGCCCCACGGCCGAGGAGGCCCAACGGGACGGTGGCCCGCAGGAGCAGGCCTACGCGCGCTACCTCCGGGGTCAGGCCTTGGCCACCGACGGTGCCCTGCTGCCCGTGGCGCACCGCGACATGGTCGGACCGGCATCGGGAGGTTCTGCACTGGCGCGCATCGAGGATCCGCAAAGTCGCCTGATTGCCGCCGGTGTGCTGTTCCGGCAGGGCAGGGCCGATCCCCAGGTCATCGCTCAGGCCATCGACACGGCTTCGGCGCAAGGCTGGCGGCGCCCCTTGCTGGCCTGGTTGCGGGTGGATCAGGAGCGTGCGCGCGTCGCCGGCGCAGCGGATGAGGTGGCGCGGCTGCAACGCCGCATCGATATCGTGGGCCAGGACGCCGGCCGCTGATCCCCTCGGCCCCAGGCAGCTGCCGGTGTCAGGCCAGAAGCCGCTGCCGCAGCGCCTCCCGCTGCATGCGGTGCAGGCCGACCGGGCCTTCAAGGTAAGCGTCCAAGCCGCCGAAGTGGTGGTCGATGGTCTCGAAGGCGCTGTTCAGGAACGCTTCCTGCACCTGCCACAGGATGGCCATCACGTGTTCCGGCCCTTGTCCCTCCCAGGCCGCGTCACGGCGGTAACGCTGGTTGGTCAGCAGGTAATCTTCCATCACCGTGTCCCGGTCCACGTCCAGCGCGCCCAGCAGCAGGGCCGCCGCCATGCCGGTGCGGTCCTTGCCTGCGGTGCAGTGGAACACCTGCGGCGTGGGTTGCTCGATCAGATGGCGCAACAGGGTGCCGAAGGTGGGGCCGTGGTGGCGCACGAAATCCTGATAGGTCTCGCACATCAGGGCCACGGTCTCGGACTCGGTCGGGATCGTGCCCCGGCGCAGCAGCGCCTCGACCCGCCGGACCACCGTCGGTTCGATCGGCAAGGGCACATGACGCACCCCGTCGATGGCATACGGACGTGCCGCATGTTCCTGGACACCCCGAAGGTCCATGCTGTGCGTCACGCCCATCTGGCGCAGAGCCGCCTGGTCGTCGGCAGAGAGGTTGGCCAGATGGTCCGAGCGGAACACCATGCCGTGGCGCAAGCGCTGACCATGGCGGTTGCGCAGGCCGCCCAGATCCCGGAAGTTGGAGGCACCCTGCAGCCGTGTGTCAGGCATGGCCTCTGGCGTCATGCGGTCAACAGCCCGGCCATCGCCTGGACATCCTCATCGAACATCTGGCCTTTCTCGGCCAGAAGCACCTTGCCGTCCCGGCCGATCACCAGCGTGATCGGCAGTCCCTTGGGCTTGGGGAACCGGGTACGCCAGGCCGGGCTGGCCCAGGCGGCGGGAAAGCTGTAGCCCCTGGCACGCAGATAGGTCTCGGCGTCTTCGGTTTTGCGGTCGATCGACAACGCCAGCATCTGCCAGTGACCACCTTTCTGCGACTGCCATAGCTTCTCCATGCTGGGGCTCTGCAGCGCGCAGAAGGGACAGGTGCTGGACCACCAGTAGATCAGCAAGGGCTTGCCTTGCGCTGCGGCCGGATCGAACCGGCCTGCGTTGCGCAGCAGATCGATGGCCGGAACGGTCATCAGCGAACCGATGGCGGGCAGGGCGGGGGCTTTGGCCTCCTCGGCGGCGGCCGAGACAGGTTGGGAACGCGCCGGCGCGAAGGAACCGGCAAGACAGCCGGCACCCAGCCACCCCAAGGCCGTTCGACGGCTTGGCAAGGAATCAGAACCGGTGTCGGGTGAGTTCATGACGGTGTGGTGGAGACGAGGAGGATCGAACTCCCGACCTTCGCATTGCGAACGCGACGCTCTCCCAGCTGAGCTACGTCCCCACAATTCAGAAATCGTACCAAATTCCGGCCGGCTCAGCGTGTCGTGGCTGCGGTTTTGGGTCGCTCCATGACCAGTTCGACCCGCCGGTTTCGCACCTGGTCCACCGGGTTGAGCTTGGCGCCCAAGGGGCGCATGTCGGCGTAGCCGGTGGCCTGCAGGCGCTGGGGCGCCACGCCCTGTTCGCTCAGGTGGCGGGCCACGGAGGCCGCGCGGGCGGTCGACAGTTCCCAGTTGGAGGGGAAGCGCTCGGTGCGGATCGGCACGCTGTCGGTGTGTCCTTCCACGATCAGGCGGTAGTCGGGTTGCTCGTTGATCACGGGCACCAGCTGGTCCAGCATGGCCTTACCAGCCGCTGACAGCGTGGCATCACCCGAGGCGAACATCAGTTCGCTGTCCATGCGGAAGCGGACGGCATCTTCCTGGGGAATCACCTCCACATCCTGGCTCAACTTGGCCATGCCGGCCGAGATCGGGTGACGCGGGGGCTCGGTGTTCGGGATAGGCAGTGGCAAGGGCGGCACGATGGTGCCCGACTGCGGGGGAGGCTCGGTGGCCGAGGCCACCTGCGGTCCGGATTCGCTCGCCTTCAGGTCCGCGCTGGACGGGTGGGTCGGGGTCTTCTCCGGTACGGTCTCGGCGGACATCTGTGGACTGCCCCCCGGCGGCCCTGCAAACGCCAGCATCACCACGACCATGACCAGGATCAGGGTGATGACGTCCAGATAGGTCAGCAGCCAGCCTTCCTCCTCGGCTTCCTGCCGGGTCTCCACATGCCAGCGGCTGTAGCGGTTGCTGATGGCGCGCGCCGGTGGCGGGGGCACATAGCCGGCGGCCAGTTCGGCAAAGGCAGGGTCGTCCTGTTCGTCGCTGGTGGTCACCTGCGTGTTCATGCGCGGCCCTTGGCGGTGCGGCCGTTGCCGTCGTAGATCTCGTTCTCATGCCTTGCCACGAAGGCGCGCAGGGTTTCGCGCATGAGCGAGGGGCTGCGGCCGGCGCACATCAGCGAGATGCCTTCGAGCACCATGTTCATGACGATCAGGCGCTCTTCGGTGCGGCGCTCCAGCTTGACGGCGATCGGCTTGAAGATGAGGTTGGCGGCCAGCACGCCGTAAAAGGTCGTGATCAGGGCAATGGCCAGTTGTGAACCGATGGCCTTCATGTCGCCCGCGCCCACCAGATCCATCAGGTTGATCAGGCCCAGCAGGGTGCCCAGCATGCCGAAGGCTGGGGCGTAGCTGGCCATGGTACGAAAGATCTGCGCTTCGGCCATCTCGCGGCTGCGCATGTGGGCAATGCGCCATTGCAGCAGGTCGATGATCTCGTTCTCGGGCGTCCGGTCGATGACCAGTTGCACCCCGGTGCGCAGGAAGGGGTTGCCCACGTTGGCCAGCGCGCGCTCGACCGCCTGCAGGTCGCCCCGCATCCACAGCTTGGCCATGCCCACCAGTTCCTCGATGTCATGGCGTGTGTCGAGCTGGTCCTCGTGGAACACCGAGCGCACCAGCGTCGCCAGACGCCGGAGCTCGCGCATCGGGTAGCTCAGGAAGGTGGCCGCCAGCGTACCGCCGAAGACAATGGCCACGCTGGGCAGGTCGATGAACTGGGTGGGCTTGTCGGTGCCGAACACCAGAATGACTGCCATGAGCAGCACGCTGGCACCCACGCCAACCAGGGTAGAGGGGTTCAATCAGGGACCTCCGGACGCAATGCAACTGATGGGCATTGTCGGCAATCAGGCCCGGAACTGAAACCCGGATGAGCGGGGTCAAGCCCCGCCTGTTCGGGTGAAGGCCCTCAGCTCATGCCGTTTCGGCTGGCCAGCTCCACGAACAGGGCCGAATGGTCCAGGTCGCCCAGCCCGTGCCCGGAGGCCTGGGCGTACAGGGTTTCAAACAGCCCGGTGATGGGCGCCTCGAAGCCGATTTCGCGGGCCGTGGTCAGCGCATTGCGCATGTCCTTGAGCTGGACGTCAATGGCGCCCCGCTTCGTGAAGTCACGCTCGACCATCCGCTGCCCGTGCACCTGCAGGATGCGGCTGTCGGCAAAACCGCCGGTGATGGCCTGACGCACCTTGGCCATGTCGGCGCCGCCCTTCTCGCAGAGCAGCAGGGCTTCCGCCACCGCGCCGATGGTGATGCCGACAATCATCTGGTTGGCCAGTTTGGCCAGCTGACCGGCACCATGCGGGCCGACGTGGGTGGCCCGGCCAAAAATCTCGAAGACCGGTTGCGCACGGGCGAGATCGGCCGGCTTGCCGCCCACCATGATGGCCAGGGTGCCTTGCTCGGCCCCCACGGTGCCGCCCGACACCGGCGCATCCAGGTGCTGAATACCCATGGCGCCCAGCCGGGCAGCGTGCTCGCGGGCCTGGCTCGGCAGGATGGACGACATGTCGATCACCAGGGTGCCCGGTCGCATGGCGGCGGCGGCGCCTTGTTCGAACAGCACATCGCCGACCGCATGGCCGTCCTGCAGCAGGCAGACCACGATGTCGGCGTGGGCCACCGCCTCGCCAGGCTTGTCGGCCACCCGGGCACCGAATGGCTGAAGGCGTTCGGCCTTGCTGCGGGAGCGGTTCCAGACCGAGACGGTCAGGCCGGCCTCGCACAGGCGCCGACCCATGGGCAGGCCCATCATGCCAATGCCCAGAACGGCCACATGGATGGGGTCAGCGGAAGGTGAGTTGGAAGCGATGGACATGAAAGAAAGCTGAGGGGAGTATCCGGGTGGATTCTAGGGCGACGCGCCCAAGAAAAAAGGTGGGCCCTGGCGATGACCAGGACCCACCGAAAGTGGTTCAGCGAACCACGGAGTTGATCTTGCGCCGGGCAGCGACGGATGAAGCGCCGGAGGCGCCCGACGGAGACGCCGCCAGCAGGGCCACCATGTAGGCGCTGGCTTTGCCGCAATGCTGGCGCATGAGGCGCTCGGCCCGGTCGGCCTGACCGGCCGCAATGGCCTCTGCAATGGCCTGGTGCTCGTCCCAGACCGATTCCCGCAGGCTGGCTTCCCTCAGCGCCAGACCCATGGCTCGGCGGATGTGGTGCCAGTGCAGCGAGGCGCTTTGCTCGATCAGCGGGTTGCCGGCCGCACGGTAGATGGCGCCATGAAAGGCAAGATCGGCGTCGATCATGGCCTTGACGTCGCCGCGGGCCACCGCGCCCCGGCCCGCAATGAACAGGGCCGGGTCCAGAGGCGCTTTCTGTTGGGCGGCCAGGCGCGCAGCCAGGGTGTCCAGTGCGCTGCGCACCTCGTACACCTGCGAAATGTGGCGCGGCTCAAGCAGCGACACCTGCAGCCCGCGGCCCGGTGCGTCCTGAACGAAGCCGTCCTTCTTGAGCAGTCGCAGGGCCTGCAGGACCGGCTGACGCGATACCGCCAGCTGCTCGGCCAGCTCCTCCTGGATGATCCGGCGACCCGGCGCCAGGGAGCCTTCGCTGATGGCGTCGAGCAAGGCACGGTAGACCTGATCGACCAGATCGGGCGTGCTTTCAAGACGGAGGAGTTGGATGCTCATGTCAGTATGCGGTACTCTGTATACAGAATACACGAAAACCGCACGACTGTCATCCTGCATGACACAATGTGACCATGAAACATGCCCGTACGCCTGATCCCGCCTGGCTGGACAGCCAGTACGACAACCGTGCGCTGGTGCCCGACCACGCAATCCATTTCTCCCGCTGGCAGGCATGGTCGGCGGACGCCCGACGGGCCCCGGGGGTGTTGACCGATGTGGCCTACGGCCACGGGCCGGGCGAGACCTTGGACCTGTTCCTGCCCCCCCGCCGCGCCGGTGCGGGACTCGCGCCCGTGATGGTGTTCATCCATGGCGGTTATTGGCGCAGTCTGGACAAGGCGGACCATTCTTTCGTGGCCAAGCCGTTCGTCGAACAAGGGGCTGTCGTGGTGGTGCCCAACTACGCGCTGTGCCCGTCCGTGACCATTCCCGACATCGCGGTGCAGATGGTGCGCGCACTGGCCTGGACCTGGCACCACATTGCCACGCACGGGGGCGATCCTGACCGGATCACGGTGGCGGGACATTCGGCTGGCGGGCATCTGGCGGCCATGCTGCTGGGGGCACTTTGGCCGCAGTGGGATGCCGATCTGCCGGCGTCGGTGGTACGCAACGCGCTGTCCATCTCTGGCCTGTTTGACCTGGAGCCGCTGCGCCACACACCGTTCCTGCAGGAGTCCTTGCGGCTGACACCGGCCCAGGTACGGAAGGCCAGCCCGTCAGGCTGGCCGGCCCCGTCGGCCCCCGCTGGGCGCGGCACCCTCGCGTGCGTGGCCGGTGGTGACGAGAGCGCGGAGTTCCTGCGGCAGAACACCCTGTTGCAGAAAGCCTGGGGGTCGTCGGTGGTACCGGTGTGCGAAACGCTGCCGGGTCTGAACCATTTCAGCGTGCTCGAAGCGCTGGTCGACCCGTCACACCGGCTTCACCGGATGGCCCTGGACCTGCTCCAGGCGTGAGCGCAAATACAGGCAGGGCAGTCGCGCATGGCGCCGGGTGAACTGGCCTGGTCGCTGCCGGTCGTGGCGCTGGGCTATCTGGTGCTGGGTATCACCGGCTTTGGCTCGGCGCTGGTCATGGTTCCCCTGCTGGCCTGGCGCTGGCCCTTGTCCGAGGTCGTCCCTCTGGTGCTGCTGACCGATGTGGTGGCCTCGGCCCTGATGGGTCGCCTGAACTGGCGCGAGGTCCGCTGGGATGTGCTCAGGCAGTTGCTGCCCGGCATGGTGCTGGGGGCGCTGGCGGGGTTGCTGCTGCAACGGGCCAGTCCGGGGGCATGGCCCCTGCTGGCCCTGGGGGTCTACGTGGTCTGGGTGGGTCGCCGGGCCTGGTTGGGCGTGACCGGTGGTGGCGCTGCGCCGTTCTGGATGGGGCACGTCCATGGCCTCGGGGTGGGTCTGGTGCAGGTGATGTTCGGCACCGCGGGGCCGCTGGTGCTGGCCTGGATGGCCCGTCGCCAGATCCCGGCGCCCGCTATGCGGGCCAGCACACCGGCTCTCATGACGGTGGTGGCGATCGGGGTGCTGGTGCTGATGGCGGTGGATGGCCGGCTGGGCAGCCCGCTGCTGTGGCAGCGCTTGCTTTGGCTGCTGCCCATGGGCGTGCTGGCGGTGCTGGCTGGCCATGCGGTCGCGGCGCGCCTGCCGGTGGCATTTCTGCGCCGGGCCATTGCGGGCCTGCTCATGCTCAGCGGCCTGATGCTGCTGGTCAATGCAGGCCGGCAAATCCTGTGACCGGGCTCACATGAACAGGTGCTCGCCGGCGTTCTCGCCGCCCAGGATCACGTAGTTCACCTTCTTCAGGTCGGCCAGCTGCGTACCACCGGCGTAGCTGATCGAGCTCTGCACGTCTTCCTGCATTTCGCGCAGCGTGTCGGCCAGCTTGCCCTTGATGGGCTCGAGGATGCGTTTGCCTTCCACGTGCTTGTACTCACCCTTGTTGAAGTCGCTGGCCGAACCGTAGTACTCCTTGTAGAGCTTGCCGTCGACCTCGACCGTCTGGCCGGGTGATTCCTCGTGGCCGGCGAACAGCGAGCCGATCATCACCATGGTGGCGCCGAAGCGCACGCTCTTGGCAATGTCGCCATGGTGGCGGATGCCGCCGTCCGCGATGATGGGTTTGGTGGCCACGCGCGCGCACCACTTGAGCGCCGAGAGCTGCCAGCCGCCTGTGCCAAACCCGGTCTTGAGCTTGGTGATGCAGACCTTGCCCGGGCCGACGCCCACCTTGGTCGCGTCCGCGCCCCAGTTCTCCAGGTCGATCACGGCCTCGGGTGTGGCCACGTTGCCGGCGATCACGAAGGCTTTCGGCAGCTTTTTCTTGATGTGCTCGATCATCAGGCGCACGCTCTCGGCATGGCCGTGGGCGATGTCGATGGTGATGTAGTCCGCGCCCACGCCGTCGGCGGCCAGGCGATCGATCACGTCGTAGTCCGGCGCTTTCACGCCCGAGCTGATCGAGACGAACAGGCCCTTCTCGCGCATGCGCTTCGCGTAGGCCACGTTGTCGAGGTCGAAGCGGTGCATCACGTAGAAGTAGCCGTTGGCGGCCAGCCATTCGCTGATGGACTCGTCCAGCACCGTCTTCATGTTGGCGGGCACCACCGGCAGCTTGAAGCGCCGGCCGCCGAACTCGATGGAGGGGTCGCACTCGCTGCGGCTTTCCACGCGGCATTTGCGCGGCAGCAGCAGGATGTTGTCGTAGTCGAAGATTTCCATGTGGGCCTTTCAGTCACCCCGCGGTGGGGTGGGTTGGTGAAAAGGCGCTTGGAACTGGCCGGTGCCTGCTTTCCGGAGCCGGAAAAAAGAAACCGGGCGCAATTGCTTGGGCCCGGTGATTGATTCTAGGCGGAACGGCCATTGATTGCCAACCCGTTCTGGTTCATATCTCGTTCATATGGAAAGTCTTATGGTCTCGGGAGGTGCCGCAGGTCTTTCTACAATCCCCCGATGCTGTTTGAAGATCCCTCTCCGCTGCTCACTGGTCTCAACCCCGAGCAGGCCGCCGCGGTTACCCTGCCGCCCGAGCATGCCCTGATCCTGGCCGGTGCCGGCTCGGGCAAGACGCGGGTGCTGACGACCCGCATCGCCTGGCTGCTGCAAAGCGGGCAGGTCTCGCCCGGTGGCGTCATGGCCGTGACGTTCACCAACAAGGCGGCTAAGGAGATGATGACCCGCCTGTCGGCCATGTTGCCGGTCAATGTGCGCGGCATGTGGATCGGCACCTTCCACGGCCTGTGCAACCGCTTCCTGCGCGCCCATTACCAGGTGGCCGGCCTGCCGCAGACCTTCCAGATCCTGGACACACAGGACCAGCTGTCGGCCATCAAGCGCCTGTGCAAACAGCACAACGTGGACGACGAACGCTTTCCGCCCAAGCAGCTGCAGTGGTTCATCAGCGGCTGCAAGGAGGACGGACATCGTCCGCGCGACGTGGTGGTGCGCGATGACGAGACGCGGCGAAAAGTCGAGATCTACCAGTTGTATGAAGAGCAGTGCCAGCGCGAAGGCGTGGTGGACTTCGGCGAGCTGATGCTGCGCAGTTACGAAGTGCTGCGCGACAACGACCCGATCCGTGTGCACTACCAGCGCCGCTTCAGACACATCCTGATCGACGAGTTCCAGGACACCAACCGCCTTCAATACGCCTGGATCAAGATGTTCTCCTCGCCACCGATCGAGGGGCTACCTCCCTCGGGCAACGCGGTGTTCGCGGTCGGTGACGATGACCAGAGCATCTACGCCTTCCGTGGTGCGCGTGTGGGCAACATGGCCGATTTTGTGCGCGAGTTCCAGGTGCGGCACCAGATCAAGCTGGAGCAGAACTACCGCAGCTGCAGCAACATTCTCAACAGCGCCAACGAGCTGATCAGCCACAACAGCCGGCGCTTGGGCAAGAACCTGCGCACCGATGCGGGTGAGGGCGAGCTGGTGCGCGTGTACGAGGCCGCCAGCGACTTCGCCGAGGCGCAGTGGATGGTCGACGAGATGAAGCAACTCGAGCGCGATGGCCTGCCGCGCAGCGAGATCGCCGTGCTGTACCGAAGCAACGCGCAAAGCCGGGTGATCGAGACGGCGCTGTTCAACGCCGGCATGCCTTACCGCGTGTACGGCGGCCTGCGCTTTTTCGAGCGGGCCGAAATCAAGCACGCGCTGGCTTACCTGCGCCTGCTGGAGAATCCGCACGACGACACCAGCTTCCTGCGCGTGGTCAACTTCCCGCCGCGTGGCATCGGTGCGCGCAGCATCGAGCAGTTGCAGGACGTCGCCAGGGTCAGCGGCTGCTCGCTGCACGATGCGGTCAGTGGCGTGACCGGCCGCGCGGGGGTGGCCATCGGCAACTTCGTGGCGCTGCTGGACGTGATGCGCGAGCGCACCGAGGCGATGACGCTGCGCGAGATCATCGAACTGGTGCTGGACAAGAGCGGCCTGATCGAACACTTCCGTGCCGAGCGCGAGGGCGAAGACCGGGTGGAAAACCTGGAGGAACTCGTCAACGCGGCCGAGAGCTTCGTGATGCAGGAGGGCTTTGGGCGTGATGCCGTTGCACTGCCGGTGGACGAGCAGGGCGCACCCTTGACGCAGAGCCCGGTCAGCCAGGGGCTGGACCCGGATGCCCCGGTGCTCAACGAATCGCTGGCACCCGATGCAGAAACCGGCGAAACCCTCAGCCCGCTGGTTGCCTTCCTGACCCATGCCGCGCTGGAGTCCGGCGACAACCAGGCCCAGGCGGGTCAGGACGCCGTGCAACTGATGACCGTGCATGCAGCCAAGGGGCTGGAGTTCGATGCCGTGTTCATCACCGGCCTGGAGGAGGGCCTGTTCCCCCACGAGAACTCGATGAGTGACCGTGACGGGATGGAGGAAGAGAGGCGCCTGATGTACGTGGCGATCACGCGTGCCCGAAAGCGGCTGTACATCACACATGCACAGACCCGCATGCTGCACGGGCAGACCCGCTACAACCTGCGCAGCCGCTTCTTTGACGAACTGCCCGAGGCCTGCCTCAAATGGCTTACCCCCAAGGCTGGGGCGCCGATGACTTCATCCTGGTCCGGCCAGCGCGCAGGATCCCATGGAGGTGGCGCGCAACCCGCCTGGTCGCCCGGCTGGCTTTCAGGGGCTCAGGCGCCGGCGCCAGCCCCCGAACCCGATCGAGGCACCGACATCCGCAGCGGCATGAAGGTGTTCCATACCAAGTTCGGCGAGGGCAAGGTGCTGGCGGTGGAGGGGGCTGGCGCCGACGCCCGGGCCCAGGTCAACTTTCCGCGCCATGGCGTCAAGTGGCTGGCGCTGTCGGTGGCCAAACTCACCCCGGTGACCGACTGATCCGCCGAATGCAAAAAAGCCGCCAACGGCGAACCGCGGCGGCATGAAGAAGTTGCGCGAACCCTGTCGGAGTCTTTGACGCAACCTTGGAGAAAGATGCCGACGCCGCTGGAAGCGTCGGCGTGTTCGAGACAGGCTGTGCCTGATCAGAAGTCGTGGCGCAGGCCCAGCGCGAAGATGCGCTTATCCCCGGTCTTGGTGCCCGAACCGTTCTTGAAGTCGACGTTGCTCAGGCCAGCGTAGGCGCGGGTGCGCTTGGACATCTTGTAGGTGGCGCCCAGGCCCAGACCGCTGGACTTGACGCTGGTGGAGCCACCGATTTCGGTCTTGCTGGAGGCATAGCCCAGCGAGAAGTCGAACGCACCGACCGGCACGTTCACGCCCACAGTGAACTCGGTGTCGTCGCCCTTGGCATCGCTGCCCTTGCGGCTGTTGTAGCCGCCGGACAGGGCGGCGGCGCCGAAGTCGTAGCTGGCCGACAGGGCCAGGTAGTCGTTGTCGCTGCCCTTTTCGTTCTGCAGACCCAGGGCCACGTTCAGGGCACCCGTCTTGTAGCCCAGCTTCAGGGCGGTCATGCCGTCGTCCTTGTCGGCGGCGGATTCGAAGGCGTAGCCGATGGCGCCGTAGAAGCCACCCATGGCCGGCAGGTCATAGCGGATCTGGCTGCCGAAGCGGCTGCTGTAGTCGCCGCCGGAGCCATACACACCGGCGCTGGCCGGGGTGAAGCTGTTGGAGTCAAACACGCTGTTGGCGTTGGCCAGGGCACGCACGTCGTCATAGACGGTGGTGAAGCGGCCCATGGTGACGGCGCCGAAGCCACCGGAGAGACCCAGGCTGGTTTCGCCCTTGAAAGCAGGCGACTGGATGTCGCCGGTGCTCAGGTTCAGGCGCTGCTCGAACTTGAAGTTCGCCTTCAGGCCGCCACCGAGGTCTTCGGTGCCACGCAGGCCCCAGCGCGAGGTGGTCAGGTTGTTGTCGATCATCTTGCTGGTGCTCTTGCCAGCTTCCTTGACGCTGCCGATACCGACATCGGCGCGGCCGTACAGGGTGACGTTCGACTGGGCCAGGGCGCCGCCGGCAGCGGCCAGGGCGGCGATGGCGATGATGCTCTTTTTCATGAAATCAAGACTCCGTAGGTAATGTCTGAGTAGTTCCTGAAAGGGTTGATTCGTCTTCAGGTGTTGCTATTGCATGGCGGAGTCAAGCACCAAGTGCAACACCGATTTATTGAGTTGAGGAATTGGGTTGATTGAGCTTGTCCAACATGGCCTGGTAGACGACGATCGGCGGGTAGAAGCCGTGGACGGCACGCGGGCGGT